>NZ_JBETMF010000019.1:0-49724 GCF_040427045.1 Agrobacterium vacciniicorymbosi | reverse complement strand
GGGGTGGAGCAGCCCGGTAGCTCGTCAGGCTCATAACCTGAAGGCCGCAGGTTCAAATCCTGCCCCCGCAACCAAAAGTCCCTGTGATCGCATCAAGCCCCCTCGTGGGGATTTTTGCGTTGTTGGCTGCCGGATTGATCAGCACGGCCCATGATATCTTCCAAGATCGCCTGCTCTTTGAGAAACTCGGACGACGCGGCAACTTTCGAACCGTGCAGCGACGGCTCGCACACTCTCGCCGCTCAAAATCGCGGCAACAACACGTTTACGAAGATCATTTGATATCGGTGCGGTCATTTGATACTAGCCTCCGTCCAGCCAGCGTGAGTGAATCACAACAAAGCTGATTTTGGAATCCAAGCCGATTCAGAAAAACGAGGAAACGCTCTAATTGGTGCGCTGATACTGGCATCGCGTTAGGCGATTAACGTCTTAAGTCTGCATATTTACAAAATCAAAGGGGGAGTTTTGGTAATTCATTACAGCGTGACGCCCTGATGACAGATTTTTGCGTCGCTGTTGGAGAGCTAAGCGATAACATTGAGTATCCGTACAGATTATTGTCCCCCCTGGCCGGACGCCTAGTGAAATCCAATTTACGGACGAGGCCTAAAAATATATAGAAAACATTCGCTTAGAGATTTTTTGCTGTTTTTATAGCTATCGCTATCATCGTATGTTTGAAGTTTGATTTAGTGATGATTTGCATCAATCGATAACGAATTTTCGCTAAATATTTGCCCTCCCTTGTGGTCCCATCAGATTTGCAAAGTTTCACCTTTGCCATAACCACTAAAAGGGGAATAAAAATGCTATTAAAATTATTGACCTGTACGATCATCGCGGTCTCGGTTTTCGCAAATACGGCGCCTGCGTCGGAAAACAAGCCTTTGAGTGTGGGTATGACGACTTGGGTCGGATACGGCCTTTTGCACCTTGCTGATCAGAAAGGCCTCTTCAAAAAGAACAATGTAGATGTGTCGCTCATGACGGTGCAGGACAAGCCTTCTACCGCGGCGGCGATCGCTACGGGCAGGCTCGACGGATGGTCCACAACGGTGGATACTTTCATTTTTTACAACGCCCAACAGCTCGGCATTAAGCAGGTATTGGCTGTAGATTTCTCAAAAGGTGGCGAAGGGATCGTTGCTGCAAACGGGATCAAATCCTTTGAGGATCTCAAGGGAAAGACATTGGGTGCTGAAGAAGGGTCGAGCACTTATTTCTTTCTCCTGAATCTGCTCGCTGACCACAAGATGTCTCCTAAAGACGTTAAGTTGCAGTCTATGCGCGCAGGTGATGCCGGGGCTGCCTTTGCAGCGGGGCGTCTTGATGCTGCTGCGACTTGGGATCCCTGGCTGTCAAAAGCTAAAGAGCGCGGCGGCCACGTGCTAGCCAGCTCCGCAGACAAACCGGGACTGATTGTGGATACTGTTGCCTTTCGGACGGATGTTATCGAAAAGCGACCAGACGACATCAAAAATTTCATAAAGGCTTACTTCGAAGCTTATGATTACTGGAAAGCGTCGCCCGATGACGCGAATGCCATCATGGCAAAGGCTTTGGGCATAAGCGATGAAGAATTCCGAGCATCTCTTTCCGGCCTTGAGTTCGTGTCACGAGAGGAAAACGAGAAATACATCGGATCTGTAAGTTCGCTTGGGATGATAAAAGACGTTACCCAGCGCGGCATCGAGTTCTACATGAAGGCAGGGTTGCTTAAAGCTTCTTTTGAGGCCAGCAACGTCGTTGACGCCAAACCCTTAGCTGCGGCATTAGAAAAGTGAGGCGTCTGATGGTTGTGGAAACGTTAAAAAATCAATTCAGGACCCAGAGCCGACAAACATCTAGGCTTTATGGCAACAATCATCGGCCAACGCGCCTCTTCGCAATCCGCAAGCCTCTTCCCAAGCCAACTTCCCTCCTTCTTTCCATATTGTTTTTCTGCATGCTCCTGGCGATTTGGGCGATTGTGTCGGCCTCGGGTCTCGTGAGTGATTTTTTCCTCCCTGGGCCGTATCAAGTGGGAGAAGCGGGGTGGGCGCTTTATGTCAATAAAGGGTTTCTTGGTGATATCGCGATAAGCATATATCGCGTACTCGTTGGTTTCAGCTTTGCAGCGATCATAGCTGTGCCGCTCGGATTGATGATGGGATCGGTTCAATTCTTCCGGTCTCTGCTTGAGCCCTGCATTGCATTTACCCGCTATATGCCCGCGACCGCTTTCATTCCCTTGCTCGTATTGTGGCTCGGGATCGATGATGGGCAGAAATTTTCCGTAATCTTCGTTGGCACTTTCTTCACTCTGACGTTGATGGTGATGGTCAGCACACTGGCAGTGCCCGTTGCATTGATCGAGGCTGCAATTATGCTCGGTGCGACACCGATGCAGATCATCGTCAAGGTGATACTTCAAAGCGCAAAGCCGGCGATTTTCAACGATTTACGGATCGTTCTCGGTTGGGCTTGGACTTACATCGTGATTGCTGAAATCGTCGCGGCATCAAGTGGTGTCGGTTACATCATTTTGAACGCGTCGCGCTTTATGGACACAGCAACGATTTTCGTGGGGATCATCTCGATTGGCGTCATCGGACTTGTGAGCGATATGATCTTTAATTTCGCGGGTCGATACCTGTTCCCTTACCTGCAACGTGGGCGGTCATGAGAAAAAGATGTCTAATATAATCAAAATTCACAATGTATCGAAGACCTTCGGTGAAGGAAATGCCACCGTTACCGCACTTGATAATGTCAGTCTTGATATTAAGAATGGAGAATTTGTGGTCTTCCTTGGCCCTTCCGGTTGCGGAAAATCCACGCTGCTGCGGATCATGGCGGGTCTGACGAACGCATCGAATGGCAGCATTGTTATCGAGGGTCGTCCTTTGGATGGGCGAGATCGGTCGGTTGGAATGGTTTTCCAGTCCTACACCTCATTCCCCTGGCTTAACGTCGAGGACAACATCGCGTTCGGTCTGGACTTGGCGGGATCAGATAAGGATACCCGCCGCGACAAGGTCGATCGTATGCTGCAACGTGTATCACTCTCGAAGTTCGCCAAGGTATATCCTTCGCAGCTTTCAGGTGGGATGCAGCAACGAGTAGCAATTGCCAGAGCATTGGCGATCGATCCGAGAATTTTGTTAATGGACGAGCCCTTCGGAGCGCTCGATGCTTTAACTCGCGTGGAAATGCAGACCTTTCTCCTCGATTTGAGGTCGCAGGACCGAAAGACGGTCGTATTCGTCACCCACGATATCGATGAAGCTATGTTGCTCGCTGATCGAATTGTCGTGTTCTCACCTCACCCCGGTCGCATTGCGGAGATCATAGATGTCGACATTTCACATCCGCGAACAATCGAGGATACTGAGCGTGAAGACTTTACGCGGCTCCGCCATAAGCTGCGACAATTGCTCTTCTCGATGACAAGAGCAGCGGCTTGATCGACGCTACACATTCACTAGTGCGTTTGCCATGACACGCGCCAGAGCCTTCGCTGCAAGGCTCGGCTGCTTTCGTGAGTACTTGATGCTCAGTGTCGTTAGGGGCAAGGCCGGTAGCATGCCCAAATGATCCAGAACGCGAACACCATTGGTCGCGTCTCCCTCTGTTACGACCGAAATCGCAAGACCTGCACGCACAACCGAAAGAACGCCTTCCAGGCTTGTGCATGAGAATTTGCATTTCCAGGGAATATGTTGAGCATCCAGAGCCGCCGCAGCAGCTTTGCGATAAGCGCATCCTCCATTGACGCCAGCAAAGGGTATGACGCCATCCGATGGAGGTGATCAGTTCGGACCTGCAATCCAGACGATCCGCTCCGTTCTCAGCACCTCACCTGTACTTCCCCCGACCTCCCGAACCAGAGCGAGATCCAGATTGCGGTCCTCCAGGTCACGGAGATGATTGGCACCGAGACCAGCGCGCATTTCCACACCGACACCTGGTTTGTCTGCCATGAACCCTCCGAGCGCGTCGGTGATAAGCCCAAAAAGATAATAATCGTCCGGAACCCCGATCACCACAGTTCCACTTAAAAGCTGAGGTTTAAAGCTCTGTTCCAGTTCATCAACGCATTGCAATACTCGAGCGGCGTGGTGGATCAATTCCCTACCGTCGGCTGTTAGTCGGCAATTCCGGGTGGTTCGTTCGAACAGCTGCTTGCCCAGATGGTCTTCCAGCCTGGCAATCTGATGACTCACTGTAGATTGGGTAATATTGAGCCGCGTGGCCGCCGCAGAGAAACTCTTGGTATCGGAAACAGTCAAAAAACAGCGTAGCAGTGATGTGTCCATAGAAGCTCAACTTATTTATTCAAGTTGCCGATTATTCTATGAGATATTATCGCTTCTTTGAATGAAATGTAACAGCCATTCTTGAGGAATAACGAGAGGATGGCCCATGCAGATAACAAATTTACGACAAGACTTCACTCCGCTCGGACACTTCGATCCAATTGCATTTCTTCAAGCAGTCGTCGCGATAGATAGCTGCGATCCCCCGGGCGGCGAGCTTGATGTCGCCATGCGTGTTCACGAACAGCTGTTATCACTTGGTGTCGAGTCTGAGTTGGAAGAGTTTCTTCCAGGACGGGCCAATGTTCTGGGACGTATTCGCGGGTCAGGGGAAAAGCCGAGTTTCGTTTTTTCCGCTCATATGGATACGGTACCTGTGGGTCATCTGCCATGGCAGCATGATCCTTTTTCTGCGGCTATTTCAGATGGGCGCCTATATGGACGTGGCTCGTCGGACATGAAAAGCGCATTGGCTGCGATGATCGCAGCGGCAGAACGTCTTTTAGAACGGAAGACCCAGCTTAAAGGCGATGTAATTTTTGCTTTCACAGCTGGCGAAAGCGCAAACCTTCTCGGAGCGCGGCGTTTCGTCGAGCGTGGCTTACAGCGCGAGATAGGCGCTTTTTTATGTGGTGAGCCAAGCAGCCTCGATGTCGTCATCGTGGAAAAGGCGGCCTTGTGGCTGAGAGCAACCGCGACCGGTCGCCTCGGGCATGTGTCCGGTGACGCTGGCATAAATGCGATCTCCAGTATCAACGAGTTCTTGTCTAGACTCGCTACATTGGAACTGGATTATACCGCACATCCGCTCCTCGACGCGCCGACCATTCGGGTAGGGCGTATCGAGGGTGGTTCCGCCGTAAACCTGACGCCTGACCATTGCTTTGCTGATTTCGACGTTCGTTTGCTGCCTAACATGGATCATCTTGATGTCATCAAGATTATAAACGGGCAGGCGCCAGAGAATGTCTGCATCAGTTTACTCGATTTCAAGCCCGCGGTGGAAAGCAGGCCGGACGACGCCTTCATTCGTCTATGCAGTGACGTTTGTACTTGTCATATGGGGCGGGTGCCTGCGCTGAAAGGCGTATCTTATTATAGCGACGCGACAGTTCTGCTGGAAGGCTTGGATGTGCCATTCGCAATTGTCGGGCCGGGTGAGCTTGGACTCAGTGGTCAACCCGACGAATCGGTTTCCATCGGTAACGTCCTGCTGGCCGCGAGCATCTATGCCGACGTTGCGGAGGCTTGGCTGTCATGCTGATGAGAACCTCATCTCGCCCGCGCATCGGCATAACGCCTGACATCAACGACGTCGCCGCGCCCGAAACCGAATATGAAGTCCGCCGGAACTATGCAGATGCGATATGGCGTTGCGGCGGGCTCCCACTCGTCCTCCCCTATGTCGATGAGGCTGCAGCCTATCTTGCGAGCATTGACGGTTTGCTTGTCACTGGCGGCATGTTCGACATTGATCCCGCGCTATATGGTCAGGTGCCGAAGCAGTCGTATTCGATGAAGCCCGAACGCACGGAATGCGAAAAGTCGCTCATAGATGGAGCGCTTGAGGCCGGGTTGCCAGTGCTTGGGGTTTGTAATGGAATGCAACTCCTGGCCGTCTGCCTTGGCGGGCAATTGGTGCAAGACATTTCACGGGAAATTCCCGCTGCGCTTGAGCATAAACCAGACCAACGTGCAGACATTGTTCAGCACGATATCACGATTGCACGGCAATCACGCTGTCTGCCTTCACTCAGACCTGGTCGTTATTCAGTTAATAGTGTCCACCACCAAGCGGTTCAACCTTCTCTGCGATATCATACTGTCGCCATTGCAGATGACGGTGTGATCGAAGCCATTGAGGCAACCGAGCATGATTTCGCGGTCGGGGTACAGTGGCATCCCGAATATGGAGCAGGGCCGGCCGATGGTCTGATCTTTAAGGAACTCATAAACGCCGCGCGGGCGTATTCGCTCGGCCGGTCGGGGGTGCTTCATGTTTGATACGCCCGAGAACCGCCTACTCGCTTTAGGTCTCAAATTGCCCGCCATTTTGAAGCCCGCCGGTAATCTACTGGGGTTTAAGATCGATAACGGACAGGTCTTCGTATCTGGGCAACTGCCGCTCGAGGATGGTCGACCCCGCTATTTAGGCAAAGTCGGCGCAACGATCTCGACTGAGGATGCTGTGGAGGCAGCCGCACTCGCTGCTCTGAATGTTGTCGCGCAATTGTCTTTGGCAACAGGGGGAGACTTATCGAAGGTGACAGATATCATCAAAGTGTCAGGCTTTGTGAACTGTACGCCCGATTTCATAGATGTATCTGCTGTCATCAACGGTGCATCGGACCTTCTTGTCTCCGTATTTGGTGATCGGGGACGACACGCCCGCTTCGCCATTGGCGTTACGTCTTTACCGCGGGGTGTGTCGGTGGAAATCGAAGCGATAGCCCGCCTGTCGAAAGCGGAGTGATCGCATGCGTGAGATATTCGTAATGGGGGCGGGGGTCGTCGGCATGACGTCCGCTTATGCTCTCGCGCAGCAAGGATACTCGGTTACGGTCATTGATGCAGGACATGGGCCTGCAGAGGGTGGGGCAAGCTTTGGCAATGGCGCTCAATTAAGCTATTCTTATACCGATGCACTTGCCTCTCCGTCTCTGGTGCGAAACCTTCCAAAATATCTGATGGGGCTTGATCCTGCATTCCGTTTACGCCCTGCTTTTTCACCGGGATTTTGGATTTGGGCCGCGGCCTTCCTCGCCAATGCGACTAGGGTCAAATTTGAAAAGAACACCATCGAGGTTTTAAAGCTTGCGCTTGAGAGCCGCAACGCGCTCACGAATATAAGTGGAGAGTTGGATTTCGCTCATCGCAACGCGGGTAAGCTCACCCTTTACTCCAGTCCGGAGGCGATCCGTGAAGCCGAGGCGCTCAGTCGGCTTAAAAATACTTTCGGTCTTGAGCAGGTAATCCTGTCTTCAGAAGAAGCATTAAAGCGAGAACCCGCGCTCGCGGGATATGGGCATTCTTTTGCCGGCGCATTGTGGTCCCCTTTTGACGAGGCGGGAGACTCCCGGCGCTTCTGCGAGCAACTGAAAATTATGCTGGAGCGTCAGTTTGGCGTGAGGTTCGAGTTCAATACCACAATTAAAGCTTTGATACAGCTGGATGGACGGCTCGTTGCGATACGCACCGACAAGGGTGATCGTGCATGTCGTCACGCTGTGCTCTCGCTTGGCATTTGGAGTAGGGACATCGCTAAGACAGCTGGCTTGGCGCTTCCAATATGGCCGATGCAGGGCTATTCGTTGACCGTTCCTGCCACTTCAGCGGCACCAGCTGCCAGCATCACCGACAGCGCTCGAAAAATGGTATTCTGCCGTATCGGAGATCAGGTGCGCATTGCAGGGCTTGCCGACATTGGCTCAAAAAAAGCACGGTTCAATCAATCGCGCTTTGATCAATTGTTTGACGCCGCAAAGACGGCATTTCCAGAGGCCGGTGATTATCGATCAAATGTCCATGCATGGACTGGCTTCAGACCGATAACGCCGAATAGCCGACCCATTATCGGACCCAGCAAAATCGAAGGATTGTTCTTAAACTGCGGGCACGGCTCCCTCGGCTGGACGCTTTCGATGGGAAGTGCATCTCGTCTAGCTTCACTCGTGAATAATGTATCTCGCTGACATCTGAGGGGATTCAGGGGAACTGTCAGTCTCTACCAATAAAGTCTACAATATAAGACGCAATGATTTCGCTAATCATTTCAATCTTCATCGGAACGAAAATTTGCTATCCCTCTGAAACTCGTTGGCTAATGTTCGCGGTGGATTAAGGTTGCGGACGGTTCAGCCCCCTTCAAGGCTATCTTGAGAGTGGCCCAGGGTAGTGGCCAGATTTGCCTTTACTCTGGGTGTCGAGGCAGCGACGCAAAGTCAAATTCACCACCCCCCTTCTGGGGACATCTGCGAAATCTGAGCGGCACAGCCAGAATGGATTACACTAAATCCGCATTGGCAATGGGGACGGCCCGGGGTTCACCGGGCCTCTATCTTCTTCTGTGCTGGGCCTCAGTGGCAACCGCCACTCTTCGTTTCTTCCTTCGTCGCACAGCAATTTGCCGTGCGATTGTCCTTGCTATGGCCTCTCCGCTCAGCAGGCAGGTCCATTGCGATGTTAGCGTCGAAGAAGCCGTTCGGCTTCAGCGTGAAACCCGCGTATTCGATTGGCATGATTGGGAAATCCTCCGGCTTGCAAACATGGGTGTGGCCGAAGGAATGCCAGAGCACGAGGTCGGCATTCTCGATGTTTCGGTTCTGCTGAACATAGTTTGGCAGGCCATCACCGCCAGCATGGACGTTGGGATAGTCGCCGGAAGCATATTTTTCGCTCGGATCGAAGGCCGTCACCCAGATGTGCTTCTTGGCAAAGCCGCCGCGCTGGGCAACAGTTGAGCCTTGCTGCGCCAGCATTAGTGGGCTCGGCATGACCACCATCTTGTACCCCGGCGCCTTGCCGACGGAATTCTTGACGTTGGGGTTCTGAACCTTCCAATAGCGACCGGT
This sequence comes from Agrobacterium vacciniicorymbosi, assembly GCF_040427045.1. Classification (NCBI taxonomy): domain Bacteria; kingdom Pseudomonadati; phylum Pseudomonadota; class Alphaproteobacteria; order Hyphomicrobiales; family Rhizobiaceae; genus Agrobacterium; species Agrobacterium vacciniicorymbosi. The sequence continues at coordinate 40,852 of NZ_JBETMF010000019.1, read as the reverse complement.
CTCGCCACTGGCTATGGCCGGTGAATCCAGCTCGCGCTTCAGCACCTTGGTCTTCGTGTCGAAGACATTGCCATAGGGGTTGTCGTCACCCCAGGGACGGGGCACGAATTCATGTTCGGTTACGGTATTGCCGCCGCCGTCGACATCCATGTGCAAGCGGGCATTGAAGAAGTGCTGGTGTGTCGGGCCGCCGAGATTGTCGTCGACCATACCGCCCCATTGATAGGTTTCGCCGGGGGCGACTGCCGACGTCTGGATGATGCCGGTGAGCTTGGCTTCGAGTTGGATCGTCCCATCCTGGTAGAGATACCAGTAGAAGCCGTAGTCGTAATTGCCGACCGTGGCGAAGAAGGAGATGACGAGGCGGCGCGAGCGGCGGACTTCGAAGATGCCATTGCGAAATTCGTAGTGCTTCCACAGAATGCCGAAATCCTCCTCATGCATGCAGATGGCGTTTTTCATCACCATCGGCTGGCCGAAATCATCGGCAGAGGGCACGTCGAAATAGTGGATGTGGCCGAGGCAGTCGCAGCCCAGTTCCAGGCAGTTGGCCAGGCGCCCGAGACCATATTCGCCGGCGTCGAAGGCGCTTTTCCAGAAATGGTTGGCGGTCGGATCGGCATAAGGCACGACCATTTCCGTCACCGAGGCACGGAAGACGATCGGGCGGATCTTGCCGCCATCCTTGATGCCGAGTTCATGTAGAACGAGCCCTTCGCGCGGGGTGAAGCCGACGCGGAAGGACCAGTTCTGCCAGTCGACCTTCCAGCCATCGACGGTGAAGCTCGGACCTTCCGGCTGGAGGATGTCGAGTGGCTTAAGGCCCTGGCGTTTTTCCGGAAAGGCTTCCTGGCCGTAATTGCGCTTCTTCTTCGGCACCGGAATGATGCGGCCGTCATCGACCAGATCAACCACCTCGTTCTTCACCAGGTCGACCACGGCGACTACGCCCTCGATCGGGTGAGAATAGCCGTTGTCTCTAACGTCCCCGCGCCAGTAGGAAACGGCGCGGACGATACGCTGGCCCTTTTCGAACTCCAGTCCGAAATAACCGGATGAGAAGGGGTCGATCTGGACGAGCGGGATATCCCCGTCGGTAATGCCGCGCTTCTTCACCGCTTCAATCCAGCGCGGGTCCGCCTTCACCGTCGCCTCGACGGTTTCGAATTCGCACAGCATGACCGGCGGCTGCCCGTAGGGCAGTTCGTCATGGGCCAGGCGTTTGTGGTCAACGACGTGTTTGACCGTCAGGTCAACGATGCTCTCAAATGCCGCCCCGCTGGAGATGTCGAGCGATAGGACGAAGGCGAGACGCGCCAGCGGCTTGCCAGTCCGGAAACCCGCCAGATCCGCCTTGGTCGGTTCTTCCAGGCGGATGATTGGGAAGCGGATGGTGTCGGAGAGTGGCTTTTCGTCTTTGAGGATGGCGACGGCTTCCGCGATTTCGGACAGGCTCAATGGGTCAAGCGGGTGGAACAGGGTGTCGGCGATGGCGTCCATGGAACGGTCCTTTGGCAATCTTGAGGGTTTTGGGGTGGCGCCGGAATCGGGCGCCAACCGTGTGATGTCAGCCGCGGCCGGCGCAAATCTCGCTCTCGATGACAGGCATGCCGTGGATGCAGAAGACACTGCAGAAAGCATGCGCCTCGGCGGCGAGCAGAATGGTCGCGGCGGTAAGGGCGGCAAGCGTTGCGACGAGCAGGCGGTCGGTCGGGCGAAGGGTGTCGAGCGCGGTCATTCGAAGGCCTTTCCCAGCGAGGCGTAGAGTTCCGGCTTTGCCTTCCTGATCCGCATGGCGAAGGCCGCACCGATGAGGCCGACGAGCACAACCAGATAGGGGAATGCTTTGACGATCAGGCTTTCGGAACCGGACAGCAGCGACAGGTTGACGATGACAAGTCCGAGTGCACCGATAAGACCGATCAGCCCAACTGCCGGGGCGATCAACGTGGTCCAGACGCCGTGGGTTGTCTTCACCTTGCGGAAAAACAGGATGATGGCGACGGAGACCAAGGCCTGCACGGCGAGGATGCCGATGACCGCGAGCGCCGACATCCAGGAGAAGACCACCGTATAGGGATCGGCACCAGCAAGGACGAAGAACAAGAGGATGACGGCGGCAGTCGCGCTCTGGACCATCCCGGCGACATAGGGCGAACCGTGCCTCGGATGCACCTTGCCGAGCAGCTTGAAGGCAAGGCCTTCACGGCCAAGCGCGAAGAAATAGCGATTGAGCGTGTTGTGGAAGGAAAGGATGCAGGCAAACAGGCTGGTGATGAGCAGAATATTCATCACCTGCGAAGCCCAGGGACCGAGAATGGTGTCGGTGGCGGCAAAATAAAAGCCTTCCAGACCGGCCGCCGCCGTAGCCTGTACGGTCGTGGGGCCGTAGAACTGGACGATTGCCCAGGTCGAGAAGGCATAAAAGACGGTGATCAAAAGCACGGCGAGGTAAGTGGCGCGAGGAATGGTCTTTTCCGGGTTTTCGGCTTCCTCACCAAAGATCGCTGTCGCCTCGAAGCCGATATAGGAGCCCACGACGAAGACCAGAGACACGCCGAGACCCGGCGCAAAAACGGTGGCTGGCGAAAACGAAGTGAAACCGAAACCTTCCGGACCACCGCCGGAGAGCACGATGCCGATATCGAGAAGCAGCAGGATGGCGATCTCAGCGATCATGCAAATGCCAAGGATGGCGCCGGAAAAGGCGATGTTGCGCTGGCCGCAGACATGCACGATCACGAGCGCTGCAAAGGACCAGACCCACCACGGCAACTCCAAGATCGGCGTCATGGCGCCCGACATGAAGACGCCGAACAGGCCGTAGACGGCAATCTGCACCGCGAAATAGGTGACGAGCGCCATCAGCGCACCGCCGACACCGGCTGGCTTGCCGATGCCATGGGTGATGTAGGTGTAGAAGGCGCCAGCACCACCGACATGGCGGCTCATGGCGGTGAAGCCGACCGAGAATAGCATGTAGAGAATGCCGGCCAGCACAAAGGCGCCGGGCACGCCAGCCCCGTTGCCGAAGGCGAAAGCGGCTGGAGTCGCGCCGACTACGGCGGTCAGCGGAGCGGCCGCGGCCACGACAAAAAAGACGATATGGGCAAGCCCGACGGAATTCTTCGCCAGGCGGTTGGTGGGACCATCCGCAACGGATTGTAATGTCATGGGAACCCCTCATTTGTTTGATTTTCATCAACAGGGTAGGCGCGACATCTTGGCCCCGAAATTGCAAGTCATGCCAATGAATCGATATTTTGCGCCAAGGAACGGGCTTCGGGAGCTGAAAATGGCATCTGCACCGCAATTGACCAGCCGAGTGCCTACAATTGCATCCATTCGGGCCTCCGTGCTCGCCTCGCTCGTCGAACAAATCGATCGCCGCAGCGGCAAGACCGACCTTTTGCTTGCATCACACGGCATTTTGCGTAGCCAGCTTGAAGACTCTTACGCGAAGATCCCGATGGCACGTTACGTCGCGATCTTCGAAGAAGCCGCCCTGATCACCGAAGAACCCTCACTCGGCGCCCGGCTCGGCACGCTGTTCAAGCCGAGCGACATCGGCCCGATCGGGGTGCTGTTTTCGATCTCCGGCACGATCCGGGTCGGCTTTGAGCGTCTGGCGAAATACGTCAACACCGTGCAGGGTGCAACGAGTTCCGGGGTCTTCGAGGAAGGCGGCAATTTGGTCTGGAGCTACCGACTGGAAGATGCCCGGATGTGGCCGAGGAGGCAGGACAGCGAGTTTTCTGTTGTCGCTTCCTGCCAACTCGTCCGCTCGTGCTTCGCCAGGAGCTGGAAGCCGCTAGAGGTGCATTTCGAACATCTTCCGCCCCGGGATATTTCCGTGCTGGAGCGTATCTTCCGCTGCCCGCTGAAATTCGGCGAATCCGCAAACCGCGTCATCGTGGCGGGTGGCGATGCCGCCCGCCTCTACCGGCAGGAGGATCCCGCACTTTCGGCAGTGCTCGAACGGCACGTGGCAGAACTGGTCGGCAAGACCGTGCCGTCGGATAGTATCAGCGAGCGGGTGCGGACGCTGATCGGCATATATCTCGGTCACAAGCCGATCACACTACCGGCGATTGCCGCCGAGCTCCGGATTTCAGTGCGCACTTTGCAGAGGCGGCTTGCCGAGGAGGAGACCTCACTTAGAGAACTGGTTCTGGAAACAAGGGCGGCCATTACCGGCACGCTGCTTGAGGCTGACGTGCAGAGGGCGCGGATCGCCGAGGTTCTGGGATATGCTGATTCAACCGTTTTGTGGCGGGCGCGCAAGTCCTGGGAGCGGCACCTTGGCCGAAAGAATGGCTAGGGCCATCGGGGGCACGGGTCGAAGGTTCGCATCTCTTGGAGAGCTTAACCACTCGGGCGATACGATCGCTCAACTGGTGCAGACAAGATCAATGACCTCCCTGATTACGGCTGCGGTGACCGCAACCTGGAGGGCCGTCCGCCGACCCTGCATTTGACAGCAACAGTCCGCGCCGCCAGATGTTATAGGTCAAGGCGTGCTGCTATGAAATCAATGAATACGCGCACACGAGCAGGGGTATTTGCGCCACCGACAAACACCGCGTGAATCAACTCCACATCGCCAGGATTGAACTCTTCCAGTATTGGCAAGAGCCTGCCGGCGGCGATGTCCTCAGTGACGCTGAAGGCACCGACCCGAGCGATGCCGACGCCAGCGGCAGCAAGCTGGCCAAGCGTCTCACCATTGTTCGCCTCGATGCTGCCTCTCACCGATAGTGTGATGTCGTGTCCGTCGCAGCGGAAAGGCCAGACCGGCTCAGCGCGGCGAAAGTTGAAGTTGAGGCAATTGTGCCGGTACAGATCATCAGGTGCCGTCGGCATGCCGTGGCGTGCAAGATACTGCGGCGCTGCGACGATTATTCGTCGATTTTCGCCTAGCTTGCGTGCGGTCAGCAGACTGTCGGCGAGCGGGCCAAACCGTATCGCAACATCCGCCTGCCCAGCCGCGACATCAACGACCGCGTCGGTCAGTGCGATATCGATGAGGATATGTGGGTAGAGCGCAGCGAATTCATCGAGAAGCGGCACGACGCATAGTCGCCCATGCGACAAGGCTGCGCTAATCCGCAGCCGCCCGCGGGGTGCGCCCTGATCGGCAATTTGCTGCTCGGCGTCGTCGAGATCGGCGAGGATGCGGCGTGCGGTTTGCAGATAGGCCTGGCCTTCAGCTGTCAGTATCAGGGCGCGGGTCGAGCGCAGCAACAGCCTGACACCAAGCCTGGCCTCTATCCGATCGATCGACCGCGCAACTGCCGACGGTGTCAGGCCGAGGGCACGTCCGGCAGCAGAAAAACTGCCCTCTCGCATCACCGCTACAAAAATCTCAAGTGCCCTTGCCCTATCACCACCCATGACCACCTTTGCGTCCAAATCAAAAATCCTTCGCGTTCGTAACGGCTACCGGGGCATTCTTCGACTGTTTATCTGTGAACTCATATAACAATCGGAGTGAAGAGACATGGAATATCGGCAACTGGGTTCATCAGGATTGCGCGTACCGGTGCTTAGCTTCGGCACCGGAACTTTCGGCGGCACTGGGCCGCTTTTTGGTGCTTGGGGCCAGAGCGACGAGACAGAAGCGCGGCGGCTAGTCGATATCTGCCTCGAGGCCGGCGTCACCCTATTCGACACCGCTGATGTCTATTCGAACGGCGCGTCAGAGGCGGTGCTGGGCGCGGCGATCAAGGGACGTCGCGACCAGGTGCTGATCTCGACCAAAACAGGTCTGCCGATGGGTGGCGGGCCACAGGACTGGGGCGCATCGCGCGCCCGGCTGATCCGCGCGGTCGAAGATGCGCTGCGGCGGCTCGGAACCGATCATATCGACCTGCTTCAACTCCACGCCTTCGATGCTTCCACACCGACCGAGGAGTTGATGGGCACGCTCGATATGCTCGTTGCCGCTGGCAAGGTTCGGTACACCGGTGTTTCCAATTATCCGGGCTGGCAGCTTATGAAAGCGCAAGCGCTCGCTGACCGCAATGGCTGGCCGCGTCTTGTCGCGCATCAGGTCTATTACTCACTGATCGGCCGCGCCTACGAGGCGGACCTGATGCCTTTGGCAGCAGATCAGGGCATTGGCGCGCTGGTGTGGAGCCCGCTTGGCTGGGGCCGACTGACGGGGAAAATCGGGCGCGACCGGCCGATTCCCGAGGGAAGCCGTCTTCATGAGACCGAGCAGTTCGCGCCACCGGTTGAGGCTGAGTATCTCTACCGCGTGATAGACGCACTGGAGGCAATCGCTGCCGAGACCGAACGAAGCGTGCCGCAGGTTGCGATCAACTGGCTGCTTCGTCGGCCGACCGTCGCTTCTGTCATCATCGGCGCGCGCAATGAAGCGCAGTTGCGTGACAATCTCGGCGCAGTCGGTTGGGCCTTGTCGGCTGACCAGATCGCCGTGCTCGATGCGGCCAGCACGGTGCTGCCCCCTTATCCCCATACCCCCTACCGCCAGCAGGAAGGGTTTGCCCGCCTGCATCCAGCGCTGGTTTGAGGAGTAGGTCGATGAAACTCAATTTTGGCCTTCTCGCGCTATCGGTCGGCGCATTCGGCATTGGCGTGACTGAATTCGCGCCCATGGGACTGCTCCCCGTCATCGCGGAAGACTTGGGCGTGTCTATCCCGACCGCCGGGCTGCTCATCAGCGCCTATGCCCTCGGTGTGGTGGTAGGAGCACCGCTGATGACATTAACGACAGCACGCGTGCCGAGGAGAACGCTCCTGATCGTGCTTGCTGGTATCTTTACGTTGGGCAACCTGCTGGCGGCGATCTCGAACAGTTACGGCATGCTGCTGGGCGCCCGCATCCTGACCTCGTTGAACCACGGTGCATTTTTCGGCGTTGGAGCGATCGTGGCAACCAGCCTCGTTCCAGCGGAACGGCGTGCCGGGGCGGTGGCGGCGATGTTCATGGGACTGACAATCGCCAATGTCGTCGGCGTACCGCTTGCGACCTGGGCCGGCGATTATTTTGGCTGGCGCGCATCGTTCTGGGGCATCGCAGCGCTGGGTGTGGCGACCATGGCGGCGCTTCGACTGACATTGCCCACGCTCCCGGCAAGGCCCGATGGCAATGCAATGGCGGAACTGCGCGTCATGAAGCGCAGGCAGGTCCTTAGCGCGTTGGGTCTAACCGTTGTGGGGGCGAGCGCGATGTTCACCGTCTTTACCTACATTACCCCAATCCTGCGCGACGTAACTCAAGCTTCGCTCGGCTTCGTTACCGCGATGCTGGTCACCTATGGCGTGGGGTTGACCGTAGGCAACTGGCTGGGCGGGCGTTATGCCGATCGCTCTGTTGATCGCACGCTGATCGTTACCCTGGCGTCACTGACCGTGATCCTCGCTGTGTTTGCGCTGTTAATGCCCTTCAAGATGCCGACCGCTGTTCTGATATTCCTATGGGGCGTCGCGAGCTTCGCGTTAGTGCCGCCGCTTCAGGTGCGGATCATGAACGCAGCTTCGGATGCGCCGAACCTCGCCTCGGCGATGAACATCGGCGCCTTCAACTTGGGCAATGCAATCGGTGCTGTGCTGGGCGGCGGGGTCATCGCGACTGGATTTGGCTATCCTGCCGTTGCCGTGGCGGGAGCGATGGCCGCTGCAATGGGTTTGTTTGCAATGCTTCTTACTTTGCGCGGGGACGCGGAAAGCAGTGGTCGCCAGTCTTGTGAAACGTCGGAGGTCACGGTGGACATTCATCAAGCGTAGAAGCTAAAAAACGGACTTCTCCAGTGATTTGGGCAATTTTAGCCATCTCTCAGAGCAATTTAAGCTGAGCCGTAGCAACAGGCCGTCACCCACGATGATCTTCAATTGCCAAAGATACCTGCGTAGAACGGCTGACGCTGATCCGGATTTACGAGGAGCTTCGGGTGCTAGGTTACGACGGCAGCTACGATACGATCCGGTCTACTCGCCTCCGCTCTTGACAGTGAGATCGCGGCACTTCAGCAGGCGCGCAACAGAGTGTCGGACGGTGATATCAGAGCATTTTCCACCTGCCTTCGAGACAGTAGAAAAGTCTTCGTCTTAGGCTGCGGCCATTTCGCGGCTTTGTCATCGCTGATCACGCTACGTCTCAACCGCTCAGGTTATGAGGCAGTCGATCTGGCTGGCAACACGCTGCATCTCGCCGAGATACTCTCGACGATGACCGAAAAGGACGCCGTTTGGTTACACGCCTTCCGAAGAGCGACAACGCTTCTGCAGGACGTGCGCGATGTCGCCGCTTAGCGAGGCGCAACCACACTTGCTGTGACAGACGTCGGAGGGACGCGCATTGATCCACCACCGGAACATCATATCCTGGTATCTAGGAGAAATCCCGGTGAATCGCAGTCGCTTGTCGTTCCGATGACCATCGCAAACGCAGTTATTCTGGACCTTGCATCCATTGATAACGGACGGTCGATCAGATCACTCAGCGAGTTCAAGCCTTTCAGAGCGTCAACGCGTTTCATCGGGAGTTGAAGGCCAGTAATACTGAGAAAATTTATCATCACGACTGCTTTGCGCCAACAGAAGACATTGCGGCAATGAAAGAATAGCTTTAACTCGCGATGTACAGAGTGAACCAGGAGGACGATTTTGAGAGACACTCTCGTTTATGTCGCTGGACCGTTCATCGTTCTGTTTATCATTTTTTTGGCAACGAGCCCCTTTGCTTTGATCTTTCACGCTATTATCGCTTTCACCAAGCGGAGGATCGGTGGTGTCGCAGCCACCGCCTTGTACGGCGCTGAAGTGATTGGGGTATATCTTTGGTTCAGATGGATTATCGACCCAATTAATGCAGGCTTCGATGCCGACCTTTATGATGGCCCTGTTGGCTTCGGGGCGGGGATGTTTGGGGGCTTCATCATGTTCTTTGCCGGAATGCTGGTGATACTTAACGGCATTGGCCTGTGTCGACTCCCGAAAGGCCCCGCAATGCCGATGAAATGGAAGTAATTGTCAGCTTTGGGTCAAAAGAAGCCATTTGGTCCTGATCTTTTCGTGCTATTGACGTCGACGTGCTGAGACTAGCACCGACCCTCGGTAACCGCATCCGGGGTCTACACCAGGAAAGATAAAGCGTTGGCCCGCAAGAATAGAGATGAGCTGGCTTCATGGGACGAGCCTAAGCCAGAGCCCGTGATCTGTCTAATGTGCGAGCGCGTCATTCCGGAAGATCAGAGGGACGAGCATCATCTCATTCCCAAAAGCAAGGGTGGAAAGAATACTGTGTGCCTGCACCGTATCTGCCACGACCAGATACATTCGATCTTCACCGATGCCCAACTCGCCAAGACGTTTTCCACAATCGAGGCCATCCTAGAACACCCTGCGGCACAGACATTCGTCACCTGGGTCAGGAACAAGCCTCCGGGGTTTTCGGATACTGCAAAGGAATCACGGAAGTCATTCCGTCGGGGCCGCTAACCGTAACAGGCGAGAGTTCCGGTTGGAAGCGAATGGCGCCGTTGCGGCAAAGCGCCCAATAAAGCGGACATTGACGTCTACACCAAGCGATTTTGATGTCGAGGCTCGCCGATGAAAGCGCCAGGTGTTGTCGCGGTCACCTGCCTGAACGCGCAGGAAAACGCAGCCGTGCTTGAGAAGCCTGCGTCGCTCGCCACGTCGGCGATTGCCTTGCCCAGCGCAAGCTGCTCCATGGCTTTTACGATCCGCGCGCGTTGTCTCCAGGCTTTGAGCGTCATTCCCGTCTCCATCGGAAACAGACGGCTTGCCGTACGAACCGAGGTTGCGGCTCGCGATGCCAACTCGTTCACGTCCAAGCGATTGCGATGATCGCCAAGAGCGATCTCAGCTACCCGCTTTGCGACAGGGTTACCGGGCATCGGAAGGTAGGTCGGCGCATCTGACACTGCGCTCAATTCAAGCAGTATCAGCCTCACCACAAGTTCTGCTTTAACCGACGACGCATCGTGTTCGACGGCTGCAGAAAGCAGGGAGTGCAGTAACGGTGTGACCTTGGATGCGAAGGCGCGATCCGGGAAATCTGAAGGGGCCCAGGCTGCGATGGCTGACGGTTGCCACTGCACCATCCAAAGCTCAGCATCCGTTATGATATCCAGGCGATGGGGAACACCTGCCGGAATCCATGCCGTAAGCTGAGGAGGCACAAGCCAGACACCTTCGTCAGTATGAAGCTGGATCATACCAGACGCAGCATAGGTGAGTTGCGCCTCATCATGACTATGTAACGGCAAGGCGGAACCGCGCGGTTTGCTCATGCGATGGATATTGAAAAGTGGGTGCATATGGAGTGGCCTGTCTGCGATGCGGATTGGCATCACATCGAGAAACTACACGTATATGAGAGAGCAGGTCAATATTCGGGAGACGTGACGATGAGAGCTGTTGTTATCCGGGAGTACGGGTCCAATGATGTGGTGGAGATCGCTGAGGTCGATCGGCCAGAGCCGGGGGTCGGCGAAGTCTTGGTGAAGGTTCACGCAGCAGGCGTGAACCCGATTGACTGGAAAATTCGTGGGGGCATGGGCCAGCGCATGGGGTTGACCCTGCCGATCCGCCTCGGAGGCGAACTTGTCGGCACGATCGAGAAGGTTGGTGCTGGCGTCGAGAACTTTCAATTGGGTGAGACCGTCTTCGGCATGGTTCAGACCGGTGCTTTTGCAGAATATGCGGTTGCCAAAGCAATCAATGTCGTGCGTACGCCTCATAATATCGACGTCATCCACGCAGCAGCCCTTCCACTGGCAGGCTCCACTGCGTGGCAGGCGCTTTTTGATGAAGCAGGACTTTCCGCCGGACAACGTCTTCTCATCACGAACAGTTCGGGCGGGGTCGGTTCTCTTGCCGTGCAGTTCGCCAAGGCAATAGGTGCGCATGTCACAGCGGTAGCTTCTGGACGTAACGAAGACTTCGTTCGTTCCCTCGGTGCTGACGAGTTCATCGACTACACGACCCGACCCTTTGAAGACGCCGCATACGAAATCGATGTCGTGCTCGACACGATGGGCGGAGAAACATTTCAGCGCGCTTTCAAAACGCTCAAGAAGGGCGGTTTCATGGTTACGGTCGTGGCCTTCCCCAACGACGAAGCCGAGCGCTATGGGGTCAGCGTAAAGCGATCTTTCACCGTTCCAAGCGCGCGTAACCTGGCCTCGATTGCGGAACTGGTCGAGGCTGGCAAAGTGGTAGCACATGTCGATACGGTTCTGCCGTTGGCAGAGATCAGGCAGGCGCTTACGCTATCTGAGGCTGGTCGCGCCCGTGGGAAGATCGTTCTCACAGCCACAGAATGATCTACGCCATTCTCCAGTTCGATTCTGTCTGCTGATGACCATACGGCACGATCGCGCCAGTAGCGACCAATATAGCGACCGCGGTTTAATAACCCGCGGTCGCGTTCAGTAACGTCCGAAGCATGCTGGACTATTTGGAGAGTCGCCGTGACGCACAGCTAGTCTCTGGCTACCCACATAAAAAACGTCTCCCGGTGGTCTGCCGCTCTGACCGCCTCAAGGTAACGCGGTTTCCAAACGTCACCAATGAACCTCTCCATCGTCGTCGGCAATTTCGGACGATCCTCGTGCTCACCATGAAACTTCACGATGCCATTGTTCAAAGCGTTAGCACTCAGGGTATCGTCCTGCCATTTCTCCGGCGTCCCGAACCGCGCCAGAAATTCAGCTTTCACATCTTCCCGGGTCGTCTCGATGTATCGGTACTCCACCGGCTTGCCGATTTCCTTGCCGATCATCGCGGCCAGTTCGTTCATCGAAACATCTTCCGAGCCGACTTCGAGATAGACGCGGTGTCGGCCCGTCGGATTGGTCAGTTCCTTCGCCGCCAGCCACGCGATGTCATCGGTCGCTACCCAGGGCATTTTTAATTCAGGTTTGCAGAACCAGGCAATTCGACCGTATTTGGCAACCGGCCCCGTCCAAGCAGCCACGTCTTCCATGAACCATGCGGCGCGCAGGTGGATCAAATCGATATTGCGCAGTTCGTTGAGCTTTTGGTCCAGATAGTGGAAGCACTCGAAATGACCCGTTTTCCCCTTCACGTCGGAGCCCATGGCCGTGAGGCTTACGGCCAGTTTGACGGAGGATTTTTCGAGCGCATCGACAAAGCGCTGGGCAACAGCGGGATAGTGTCCCTCGATGTTGTTCCAATCCGTTTTCACCATCAGGAACGCGGCATCCGCACCCTGGAAAAATTGGTCAAGGTCTCCCGTTCCCGTGTCAAAGCTTCCCAGAAATGGCTCTGCTCCGAGTTCGACCAGTGCATCAAGCGCTGGGCCGCCTCTCGATAAAGCTCTGACCTGATGCCCGGCGCCTAGCAGGATCCGGGTCAACTTGGCGCCAACGCGTCCCGTTGCGCCAACGACAGAAATTCGCATGATAGTCTCCCTTCAGCTATTGATGAGCCGATAGTAGACTGTTGCAGTCCGCACGAATTTAGAGATAATGCCAAATGATCTCAAAATCGGGCCAATCCGCACAACCGCGTTCCTGCTTCGACGACTTTGATCCTGACTGGTCAGATCGTCCTGCCGTCGCTGTCCGCCTCGACTTCAGCGACTATGAGGCTGAGGTGCCCCAACACCAGCACAAGGAAGGGCAGCTCATCTTGGCCCTCCACGGGGCCGTCACCTGCAGGACGGAGAATGGCATCTGGATTGTTCCGCCAGACTGTGGAGTCTGGATACCCGGCGGTATGCCACACAGCAACCAGGTCACGTCCAACGCACGCCTGTCCTATCTGTTTGTTCAACCCGAAGCGGCCAAGCTGCCACAGGAGTGCTGCACTCTGTCGGTTTCACCGATGCTCCGCGAGATGATCCTCCGACTAGCAGATGTGCCGGTCAGTTCTGCTCCGGACGATCATATCGACCGTATGGTGCGGGTCTTGTTGGATGAACTCGCACAAATGCCGATACAGGGGTTGGACTTGCCCGCATCCAGCCATCCCAAAATCGCCGCGATCACCGCTGCCATGATGGCAGAGCCGAGCGACCGTCGCACCCTGGTCGATTGGGCGGCACACGTCGCCATGAGTGAGCGATCCCTAAAGCGGCTGATGGTCCAGGAAACGGGACTGACGTTTGGCAGGTGGCGGCGGCAACTGCACTTGGTCATCGCGCTGCGCGAACTGGCCAGCGGCGCGACTGTTCAGAGCGTTTCGAGCGACCTTGGATATGAATCGCCTACCGCTTTTATCGTCATGTTTAAAAAGGCGTTGGGCAAAACACCAGCGCGCTACTTCGCGAGTTGAGTTGTCGGATAATCAACGCGCGATCAGGCCCCCGTAACCAAATCTTACCAAATCACCGAGAATGAAGAGAAAAAGCTGCCTCAAACGGGCAGCGTCCGCGCTCGGACGCGAAACATAATGCCGACCGTGTGGATTGTAGGCTGGCGATCCGAAATGCTCAGGCGCCATCCAACAACTCGACCTACCGAAGCTTCGCCTTCGAAGAAGCGCTCGAAAACAGAGCCTCGCACTTCATTCAGTCCTGCGCTGTAAAGCGCAACATAATACCCCTGTTCAACGCTAAAAGATGATTGTCATTATCTTGTTTTTTCGCAGGCCAGCGGATATACCGCGCCTGCAATTCTATGGCTCTTTGCCGATACAACAGAACTGGAAGTTTTCCGTGAGCGTTTTGAAGCCTTTTTTGACCATTTCTAGTATTATGGCTGTTCTCGGCCTGAGCGTCGCTCCTGCCTTGGCAGCGCCGACACAATATCCGCTGACGCTTGAAAACTGCGGCGCGACGGTTGTTTTTCCGAAGGCTCCTGAGCGTGCTGTTGGTCTTGGGCAGAACAGCGCGGAAATCATGTTGATGCTTGGTCTCGAAGACAAGATGGTTGGCACGGCTTTTTGGCCGAGCAAGGTTTTGCCTGAACTGGCGCAGGCCAATGCCAAGGTCAAGCTTCTGACTGTCGAGTTCCCGACTTTCGAATCCATTCTAGCGCAGAACCCGGATTTCGTGGCTGCGGCTTTGCCGACTTTGATTGGCCCGACGAGCAAGGTTGCCAAGCGCGAGGATTTCGAGAAAGTTGGCGTGCCGGCCTATCTTTCGCCCAGCACCTGCCTCAGCACTGATAAGGTCAAAAACGAATATGGCAGCCGTGACCAGCTGTGGAACATGGATTTGCTCTACAAGGAAATCGACGAGCTTTCGCAGATTTTCGATGTTGCAGATCGTGGTCAGGCACTGATTGCCGATTTCAAGAAGCGTGAAGCCGCGCTGCGCTCCAGCGTTTCCAAGGATGGCAAGACATTTTCCTATGTCTTCTGGTTCTCCAGCCAGTCGCCTAGCGCTGACGCCTATCTCGGTGGCAAAAACGCTGCCTCTGGCTTCATTGCCGATCTGCTCGGCGGCAAGAACGCCATCACCGCTGAAGCGGAATGGCCGACGCTGGGCTGGGAAGGCATCATCGCTGCCAATCCCGATGTCATCGTCGTGGCGAGCCTCGACCGTAACCGCTGGGAACTGGACAAGCCGGAAGCCAAGATCAAGTTCTTGAACACCGATCCGGCGGTCAGCCAGATGCCTGCCGTCAAGAACAAGGCCATCGTCGTGATGGATGGCCAGGCAATGAACCCCACTGTCCGCACCCTGTACGGTGCAGAGCAGGTTGCTGAACAGCTCAAGGCACTCGGCCTGTTGAAGTGATCGAGACGCGCCATCCTTTCCAACGGTTGGCCACTCTGGGCGGTCTCCTTTTGGCCTCCCTTGCGGCCATCGGCCTTGTGGTTGGTGTCAGTGTCGGAATCGGCGATCTGCCGATTCCGCTCGCGACTACCTTTACATCAGTGACCAACCGTCTGGGCTGGACGGCGGTGGAACTGAACCGCATCCACGAAACGGTCATCTGGGATTATCGTCTCAGCCGCGCGCTGGTCGCTGCCTTTTGCGGGGCAGGGCTGGCGATTTCTGGTGCGATCATGCAGTCGCTGCTGCGCAACCCGTTGGCTGAGCCTTATGTGCTCGGCATTTCGGCTGGCGCCTCATCCGGCGCGGTTGCGATCGTCATTCTCGGCATTGGCTCAGGGGCGGTTTCGCTTTCGGCTGGCGCGTTTGCCGGTGCCTTTGCTGCCTTTCTTTTCGTCGCACTGTTGTCCAATGGAACGAGGGGCGGGGCTGATCGCACCATTCTTGCCGGCGTTGCAGCCTCGCAGCTCTTCAATGCCGCAACGTCTTACATCGTTACCACCTCGGGCAACGCGCAGCAGGCGCGTGATGTGATGTTCTGGTTGCTCGGCAGTTTTGGCGGTGTGCGTTGGCCGGAATTCATGCTGGTTTCAGTCGTGGTCGGTTTTTGTCTGGTCGCCTGCCTCTGCTATGCGCGGGTGCTGGATGCGTTTGCTTTCGGTGATGAGGCTGCTTCCTCGCTTGGTGTCAATGTCGGTCGCGCGCGCATTCTTCTCTTTGCCCTGACAGCTATGATGACTGCTACCATCGTCAGCATGGTCGGCTCGATTGGTTTCGTCGGCCTCGTTGTGCCGCATGCGGCGCGTTTCGTCGTCGGGCCGCTCCATATCCGGCTGTTGCCAGCCTGCGCGGTGGTTGGGGCGATTTTCATGGTGCTTGCAGATATTGCCGCACGCATTCTCGTTCCGCAGCAGGTGCTGCCGATTGGTGTGGTCACGGCGCTTGTCGGTGTGCCCTTCTTCTCCGTCATTCTCTACCGGTTCCAGAAGTCATCATGAGCATTCGGGCGGATAACCTTACTTGGAAGATTGGCCGGAAGACCGTGCTCGACGGCGTGTCTTTTGCTGCTGAGCCGGGCAAAATGCTGGGATTACTGGGGCCGAATGGCTCTGGCAAGACCTCGCTTCTGCGGCTTATCGCCGGGTTGAAGCAGCCGCATTCGGGCAGCATCACGCTTGAAGGCCAAAACCTCACCGCAATCGGGCGACGGTCCATCGCCCAGCGTGTCGCCTTCATCGAGCAGCATGCGACGACGAACTCCAATCTGCGCGTTGTGGATGTTGTGAAGCTGGGTCGGTTTCCGCATCGCTCTATGTTTTCCGGCTGGACACGTGCCGATAGCGACGCGGTGGAAGAAGCGCTGGAGCGGGCCGGAATGGTGGCCAAGCGCGATGAGCGTTGGCAAAACCTCTCCGGCGGTGAAAAGCAGCGGGCGCATATTGCCCGCGCGCTTGCGCAGACGCCAAAAGAACTCATTCTGGACGAGCCGACCAACCATCTCGACATCCAGCATCAGATCAGCCTCATGCGCCTCGTTTGTAGTTTGCCGATCACAAGCATCATTGCGCTCCACGATCTCAACCATGCAGCAATGTTCTGCGACACGCTGATCGTCCTGCAGGAAGGCAAGATCGTCGCATCAGGCACACCGGAAGCGGTTCTGACGCAGGAACTGTTGAAAGACGTGTTCTGCGTCGACGCGCGGGTGGAAACATCGCCGCACCACGCCCGGCCGCATATTCATTATCTGGGTTGAGTGCTGCGAAGCATGGCAGCCGATGCGAGGCATTCCGTCGCGCATAGGAAATAAACCAGTCTGACGATGGCGCTGCCCGTGGTTTTTCGGCTAAGATCAATCAGCCAAACAGACTGGACAGCATTTTGGACTCCAAGATCAGCATATCCGACCGGCGGGAAAGCTTGCGGGATCAACAGATTTCGAGCGAGTTGGACGAAATCCACCAGCGAACCTTCGAGTATTTCTGGCTCGGCAGTCATCCTGCATCCGGCTTGGCCAGAGACCGTATGCGCTCCGATGGAACGTCCATCAACGAGATCGCTTCGATTTCGGGTACCGGCTTTGCCTTCATGGCCATTATCGTCGGTGTCGAGCGGCAGTGGATTACGCGGGATCAGGCGCTCCAGCGTGTTACGACCATGGTTCAGACGTTGAGCGGCGTCAAAAGGTTTCACGGAGCGTTTTCCCATTTTCTCCACGCGGAAACGCGTGAGGTCATCCCCTTTGGCCCGAAGGATGACGGCGGCGATCTGGTGGAAACCAGCTTTCTGTTGCAGGGGCTGATCTGCGCGCGAGAATATTTCTCGCGGCCCACCTTGGCAGAAACGCGGTTTCGCAGCCTCGCTCACGATATCATCACCAGTGTCGAATGGCGCTGGTACACTCGTAGAACCGATGGACCGCTGTGGTGGCACTGGAGCCCGAAATTCCGCTGGTGTTTCGACATTGCCGTCAGCGGATGGAACGAGGCGTTGGTCTGTTATGTGCTGGCTGCTGGCGCAGAAAACCATTTCATTGAACCTGCCAATTATCATCAGGGCTGGGCACGCTCCGGGGCGATGATCAACGGCAACACCTATCTTGGCACCTTCCTGCCGCTGGGAGAGCCCTATGGCGGGCCGTTGTTCCTGTCGCAATATTCCTTTTGCGGACTTGATCCACGCGGTCTGTCCGACCGCTACTGCAATTACGACGAACAGGTCAAAGCCCACACGCGCATCAATTACGATTATGGTCGCTCCAAATATCCGGATCAGGATTTCTGGGGCATGACGGCAAGCGATGGACCTAGCGGTTATGAGGTCCACTCTCCCACGCAGGATGATGGTGTGATCTCGCCCACCGCCGCTCTATCGAGTTTTCCGGTTCTACCGGAAGAGGCGACGAAAGCCGCACGCGCTTTTCTCAATTACAAGAATGGAGCGCTCGTCGGGCGATATGGCTTTGTCGATGCCTTCTCGCCCGCGACTGGCTGGGTTGCCGATACGCATCTGGCCATTGACCAGGGACCGGTGGTCGCGATGATGGAAAACCATCGCTCCGGCATTTTGTGGGCCCTGTTCATGAACGCGCCGGAGGTCCAGCGCGGCCTTGATCGGCTTGAATTCAAGCGAGACAGCCAGCAGGTCTGATGCCGCTTAATCCCGCGGCATGCCTTCCGGACGTGCCATGCGCCTTTGTGCACCGATACGGAAGGGCGCATTCATGGCGCCATAGCCATTATATTGCCCACGCCGCTCCACTATTTCGAAGAAGAAACCTTCGCCGAAGGTCTGGCTGTAAATCTGGAAATATTCGCCATTGTCATCGCGGTCATAGAGAATGCTGGAATCGCGCAGCGCATCCGAAAATTCTGGCTCGAGGCCGAAGCGCGCCTCCAGATCGTCATAATAGTTCCGCGAAATCGGCAGTGCCTGAAAGCCGCAGGCGTGCAGCTGTTTTGCCGTCGCAAAAATATCGTCGGTGGAAAATGCGATGTGCTGGATGCTGGTGCCGAAACCTTCCGCCAGAAACTTGCCGGCAAAGGTTTTGCGGTTGTCTGCACCGTTCATGGTCAGGCGGAAGTCCGGCTTTGGCAGGCTTTCGATGGCCTGGCTGCGCACGAGCCCGCCCGGCTCCACCACATCAACCATCGGCGTGCGACGCATCGAGAAGATCGAGGTGTAGAACAAAAGCCAGGTCAGCATCTCGTCATAGCGCGTGGTCTGGGCCAGATGGTCGATCCGTGTCAGTCCCGCATTGCCAGTGTTTTCCGGCGCCAGCGGCACGAATTCCTGCTCCCAGATGGAAGACAGGGCAGGGGAGTTGTCGAGGAAGTAGATGACACCGTTGCCGACACCCTGAATGGCCGGGATGGATGCCTCGCCACTTTTGCGAGGCTCAAAGAAGGTCGGGGCGCCCAGCGCTGCCGCGCGCTCCAAGGCTGCTGCCGCATCATCGACCTTGAGGCCGAAGGCATAGGCGTTGGTGCCGTGCACGGAATAAGAAGCACCGGCGAAACTGTCGCCCGTGCTATCCGTGTTGATGACAATGCGGATGTCGCCCTGCGTATAAAGCTCCACTTCGCGATTGCAGTGGCGGGCGGATTTGCTGAAGCCCAGCGTGGCAAGCAGTCTTTCGAGCCCGGCTTTTTCAGTAGCGCCCGTCGTGAACTCCACAAATTCGACGCTCGTCGTTTCCACAGGGTTGGGCATTTCCGGAACCGCGATTTTGATGTCAGGCTCCAGACGCTGCACCTTGTCCATGAGGTTGATCAGCGAGCGGTGGCCGTCTTCCGCCAGCAGGCGGGCGGAGCCGCCACGGAACTGGTCGTTGAAAATCTCCAGAGACAGCGGACCGGAATAGCCCGTAGCGGCAACCGCGCGCATGAAATCCACCACCGGCAGATCGCCTTCGCCCGGCATGTTACGGAAATGGCGGCTCCAGTAGAGCAAGTCCATGTCGAACAGAGGCGCATCGGCCAATTGCACGATGAAAATCTTATCGCCAGGAATGGAGCGGATCGAGTTCGGATCGATCTTGCGCGACAGCGTGTGGAAACTGTCGAGAATAATGCCGACATTGCTGTGATCGGCGCGACGCACCACTTCCCAGGCATCGCGATGGTCACTGATGTGGCGGCCCCAGGCGAGAGCTTCGTAACCAACGCGCAGGCCGTGTTTGGCGGCACGTTCGCCAAGTTCGTGGAAATCATTGGCGGCGCGATCAATGCCGCCAAGCGAAATTTGCGAAACATTCGAGCAGATCAGCATGAGATCAGTGCCGAGTTCACCCATGATATCGAACTTGCGCTCGGCCCGTTCGAATGCGCGCTGCCGGTGCTGATCCGGCATGCCTTCAAAATCCCGGAACGGCTGGAAGAGCGTTATTTCCAGCCCGTGATCGCGCACCATGGCACGAACCTCGCGGGGGGAGGCATCATAGGTCAGAAAATCATTCTCGAAGATTTCAACGCCCGAGAAGCCTGCCTTGGCAATGGCTGCCAGCTTTTCGGGAAACTCTCCGCTGATGGAAACTGTTGCGATGGAAGTCCGCATTGGCAGCTTTTGCTGCTCCGTGCCAGAGATGACCATATTGCCTTCCTTTCCGGTGTTATGTACTGATTGGTTAATAAAGACGGTTTCAGTTTGGGATGGGCTGACCGATTATGGGTGGACGATGACAAAAGCCGCGACTTCGAACCCGCCGGGCGCAACGCGCCAGGCAAAGCGCGACCCTGAAGGTGTTCGACGCGATATTCTCTCGGTTGCGATGGACGAGTTTTCGCAAAATGGCCTGTCCGGCGCGCGGATCGATGAGATCGCAGCGCGCACGCGCACATCCAAGCGCATGATTTATTACTATTATGGAGACAAGGAAGGCCTCTATCAACAGGTGCTTGAAGAAGCCTATGCCAAGGTGCGTGGTGGTGAAAGCGATCTGGAGCTGGACGGCATGGAGCCGCGCGCCGCGTTGGAAAAGCTCTGTCGTTTCACCTTCGATCACCATCGCCGGAATCCGGCTTTCATCCGCATGGTCATGATCGAGAACGTCCACCATGGCCGGCACATGCAGGCGTCCGAAACTATCCGCCAGCTGAACCGCCCGGCCATCGAGGCGCTGGAAAGCGTGCTTGCGCGCGGCCAGAAACAGGGACTGTTTCGCACGGGTATCGAAGCGCTGGAACTGCACTGGCAGATCAGTGCGCTGTCCTTCTTCAATGTCTCGAATGCCGCCAGCTTTTCGTTCATTTTCGGCAACAGCCTGTTTACGGAAGACGGGCAGGAAGCCTTGTCGAAGCATGTCGCGGACATGGTGTTGCGCTATGTGCTTCGGTTCGATCATGAGGGCGCTACCAAAACCGCCGGTTCGTGAAACGCGTCATGCGATAGCCTCGCGCTCGCACAGTTCCTTGAAATGCGCACTCATGCGGGCAGGGTCAGGTTCCTGGCCGGAAAACAGCCGGAACGCTCCGACGGCCTGAAACACCGCCATGCCGCCGCCCGGCAATGTCTCGCAACCCTTTTCGGCAGCTGCTGCGAGGAGTGCCGTGATCAGCGGCATATAGACGATATCGGCAACCCAATGACGGCTTTCAAGCAAGGCCGCAGGCACAGGCATGCCGGGATGCGCTGGCATGCCGACGGGTGTTGCATGGATCAGGCCATCCGCATGGGGAAGAGACAAAGCTGGGTCATCGACGGCAAACGCCCGGATGCCGTCGAAGCGCTCATTCAGCTTTTCCGCCAGTTGCTCAGCGCGCTTGATGTCCTGATCGAAAATATCGAGACGGCCGATCTCGAGCTTCAGGGCGGCATGGGCAACGGCCACGCCCGCACCGCCCGCACCGATCAACAGCGCTCGGTCGCGCTTGGCATTCGGAAGCCCGCGCTTGAAGCTCTCGTAAAAACCGTACCAGTCGGTATTGTGACCCGTGCGCTTTCCATCTTGAAAGACCACCGTGTTCACGGCACCCAGCATGCGCGCGTCATCAGACAGTTCGTGCAGATGGGAAATGACCTGCTGTTTAAATGGATGGGTGACATTGACGCCCGCAAACCCCCTGCCTTCAGCCTCGTCAAGAAGCTCTGGCAAAGCACTTTCCGGCACATGTCTGGTGTGTATGTCGATCAACTCATAAGAATAGTCGATACCATGTGCCGCGCCTTCCCTGATGTGCATGGCAGGCGTCTTGGAAAGCTGGATATCGGCACCAATCAGGCCGACCTTCAATGATGTTTTGTCTGTCATGGCTGGGCATTACTCATCGGACGGGAGTGACGAAAGGCATCGCAATTTTTGGAGAAAAAACGCCCATCAATGATGGGCGAGGATTTCACCGAGGAACGTGCGTGTTCGCTGATGTTTGGGGTCGCGGAAGAATTCTTCCGGTGGGGCTTCCTCGATGATCTCGCCGGATGCCATGAACACGACGCGGTCGGCAACCTGTCGGGCAAAGCCCATTTCATGCGTCACGCAGATCATGGTCATGCCGTCGCGGGCAAGGCCAATCATCGTATCTAGCACTTCCTTGACCATTTCCGGGTCAAGCGCCGAAGTCGGTTCGTCGAACAGCATGGCTTTCGGTTCCATGCACAGCGCACGCGCAATCGCGGCGCGCTGCTGCTGTCCACCGGAAAGCTGTGCCGGGTACTTGTCGGCCTGATCGAGAATGCGAACGCGCTCCAGATATTTGCGCGCGGTCTTCTCGGCGTCGGCCTTGGAAAGACCCTTGGCCCGCATGGGAGCCAAGGTGCAGTTTTCCAGAATGGTCTTGTGCGGAAACAGGTTGAAGTTCTGGAACACCATTCCGACTTCCCGGCGCACCGTATCGATGGCGCTGGCGGAATCGGTCAGCTTGGTTCCCTCGACGGTGATCGTACCCTTCTGGATTTCCTCCAGATGGTTGATGCAGCGGATCAGCGTCGACTTTCCCGAACCGGACGGCCCGCAAAGAACGATTTTCTCGCCTTTGCGAACCGAAAGGTTGACGTTTTTCAGCGCATGAAAGGCTCCATACCACTTCTCCACCCCTTCAAGAGCGATGAGCGGAACCTGCGCGGCGGTATCTTGCGGCATGGTAGCCTCCTGATTACTTTGCTGTGAACGAAATGTCTGGCAGGGATTCCGGGAACTTCGGAACCTCGCGCTTCATCCACTTGCTGTAGATCTTGGCCAGTTCGCCATCGCCCTTGATCTTGACGAGGAAGGCGTTGATCGTTTCGTTCCAGTCCTTTTCGCCCGGACGGGTGCCAGCGCCGTTGTAAAGCGTGGTCAGATCGAATTTGGTCTCATATTTGCCAGCGGCTGCGGCATTCAGACGATCGCCATAGAACTGGTTGCCACCGACAGCTTCGACCTGACCGGAGATCAGAGCCTGAATGTTTGCTGCATCATCGTCAAAGCGCAGAATATTGGCCTTGGTGCCTGCACCGGCAGTGATGGCGGTGTCCATAGCGCTGGACTTCGGTACGCCGACAGCAACGCCCGTAAGATCGTCGTAACCGGCAATCTTCTTGTCTTTTGGACCATAAACCGAAAGAACGTTACCGGCGTAGGGCTGAGAGAACTGAATGGTCTTGGCGCGTTCTGCGGTCATGCCCATGGTGGCAAACAGCACATCGACCTTGCCGGTCATCAGTGCCGGAATGCGGTTGGCGACGGCCAACGGGACGAACTCTGCCTTCACGCCGAGGTAATCAGCAAAAGCCTTGCCGATATCGGCATCGAGGCCATCCTGAACGCCTGAGGAATTGACGAAGCCCCAAGGGGAGTTGTCACCCTGAATACCGATGACGACTTTGCCCTTTGCCTTTGCTTCCGCCACCGTACCGGCGAATGCATCGACCGGTGCGACGAAGGGCAGGGCAGTGATTGCTGCGGCAAATGCGAGCAACGCGCGGCGGTTCATTTTCATGCTCTTGGATTTCATCTTTTGCTCCTCCTTACAAAGCTGATGAGAGTGATTTAGCGGGATGCGGTTTGCATCCGCTTTTCGACACCGGCGCCCCATAGCGAAAGCGGCCAGCAGATGAGAAAATAGATCAGGCCGACGATGGCAAAGACCGTCAGTGGCTTGAATGTTTGGTTGGAAACGATCTGCCCGGCGCGGGACAGTTCAACGAAGCCAACGATGGCGGCAAGCGACGTGCCCTTGATGAGCTGCACGAGGAAGCCGATGGTCGCAGGCAGGGAAATCTTGAAGGCCTGCGGCAGCACGACGTCTTTCATGCGGGAAACATAGTGTAGGCCAAGCGCCTTGGCGGCCTCCGTCTGACCTTTCGATACGGCCTGAATGCCGCCGCGCCAGATCTCGCCAAGAAAGGCGCTGGCATGCAGGGTGAAGGCAATCGCAACGGCAATCCAGGCATCGATGTTCAGGCCCACCAGACCCACACCGTAATAAACGACGAAGAGCTGCATCAGAAGCGGTGTGCCCTGAAAGACGGCAATGTAACCGGCAGTCACGCGCTGGCCGATTTTGCTTTCAGCCGTTCTGGCAAGCGCGACGCAGAGGCCGAATACGCCACCGCCGATAAAGCCGATGATCGTCAGCGCAATGGTCCATTTCAGACCCTGCATCAGGAAAAACAATTCGTTGGGACCGATGGATGTCATTGTTTTTACCTCACTTGACCGGATAGCTGAAGGAAAGGCGCGAAATCAGCGAGAAGATGCCCATCATCAGAGAGGAAATGACAAGATAAAGAAGCGTGATGGAGAAGTAGACCTCAAACGACCGGAAGGTTTCTGCTTCGATCCGCTGCGCAACCGAGGTCAACTCATAGGCTGCGATGGATGTGCAGACGGAGGTCGTCAGCGTCAGCATGATGAACTGGCTGGTCAGCGACGGATAGACCGCGCGCAGCGCAGGTTTCAAAATGATGTGGCGGAAGATTTGCGCGCGGCGCAGTCCCAGCGCAAGACCAGCCTCGACCTGACCTTTCGGCACCGCATCAACACCGCCGCGAATGATCTCGATGGCATAGGCGCCGCCATTCAAGGCCAGCGCAACGATGGCCGTCGTCGTTGGGTTGAGGCGCAGACCGATCTGCGGAAGTGCGAAGAAGATGAAGAAGATTTGCACGAGAAACGGCGTGTTGCGGATGACTTCCACAAAGGCGATGACCAGTGCACGAAGCGGCTTGAAACCAGAGCTGCGGGCAATGACGCCGAGAATGCCGATGATCGTTGCGAGGAACATGCCGACAATTGCAAGCCCGATGGTGGCGAGGCTGGCAAAAAACAGCTCGGGCAGGCGTTCGTACACCGCCGAGAAATCGAGCGTATAGGACATCTATCCTCCCCATTCCGACAACGCTTGTCTTGCGCTGCTCCATCCCGTTTCGTCTGCTTCCGATTGCCGGCGAATTCGCCTATCTCATACCGGTTGCACTGAAAATCTACGCCTCCCGCGCTTTGACTTTCAGCAATTACAATGTTTGTACCAGTTAGTTCATTTCTGTCAAGCGCGGTGAATACGCGATGTGGTGGATATCTGAAACCGCTTTTTTGCCACTGCTGAAAGCTGTTTTGCAGGCCGCTTGCGCATCAGAATTTGGCCTGCCGATTTGAAAAGCCTCGCGTCGGTGCAGTCGCTACCTTTATGTTTTCCTTATGTGTCCTGCCGATCTTCGCAATCGAACCCTGACCCGGTCCGGATTTAGGGTGTTCTCCTGAACCAACCGGAGAAACCGATGTCCGACCTTGTTTTCGTTCTTCTCGGAAGTGCGGTGCTGATCGCTTTTGCGCTGTATGCACGCGCGCTCAACAGGCTGTGAGGGTGATGTGATCGAGCCTTTATTTGCGCTGGCCGTTGCCGCTGCCCTTGTCGTCTACCTCGTCGTGACGCTGCTGCGTCCCGAACGCTTCTGATTGTCTGGAGAATCCCCATGACCATTCTCGGGTGGCTGCAGATCAGCCTCCTTTTCGTTGCCGTGCTCATCACCGCCAAACCTCTCGGCCTCTACATGGCAAAGGTTTTCGCAGGTGACCGCACTTTCCTTTCTCCATTGCTGAGCCCAGTCGAGAAGGGGATATATCTGGCGGCGGGCACCGGCCCCAACAAGGAGCAGAGCTGGCTTGCCTATACGCTTTCCATGCTTGCCTTCTCGCTCGCCAGTTTCCTCTTTCTCTATGCCATCCTACGGCTGCAAGCCTATCTGCCGCTTAACCCGCAGGGCTTTGCAAATGTGCCATCGGATTTGGCGTTCAACACCGCCGTCAGCTTCGTCACCAACACCAACTGGCAGAATTATGCCGGTGAAGCGACCATGAGCAATTTCAGCCAGATGGTCGGCCTGTCGGTACAGAACTTTCTGTCCGGTGCGGTGGGCATTGCGCTTGCGGTGGCTTTCACTCGTGCCTTCGCTCGCTCGCAGGCTACCACGCTCGGCAATTTCTGGGTCGATATGACCCGTGCGACGCTTTACGTTCTGCTGCCGCTCGCCGTCATCGTCGCACTCGTTTTCGTCTGGACCGGCGTTCCACAAACACTGGATGGCAGTGTCACCGCAACCACGCTGGAAGGCGCTCAGCAGGTTATCTCGCTGGGACCGGTTGCCAGCCAGGAGGCCATCAAGCAGCTGGGCACCAATGGCGGCGGTTTCTTCAATGCCAATGCCGCTCATCCCTTCGAAAATCCGACCGCCTTTGCCAACTACCTCAATATCTACGCCATGTTGGCCGTCTCCGCAGCGCTGGTTTACTGCTTCGGCCAGATGGTCGGCAATCGTCGGCAGGGCTGGGTTCTGCTCTCCGCCATGGCCTTCCTGCTGATCGCAGGCGTCATCACGATCTATTGGGCGGAATCATCCGGAAACACTATTTTGACCGCGCTCGGTGTCGATGCCGCGCAGGGCAATATGGAAGGCAAGGAGGTTCGTTTCGGCCAGGCCATGACGGCGCTTTATGCAGCGGTAACGACCGGCGTGTCCAATGGTGGCGTCAATGGCATGCTTGGTTCCTTTACCGGACTTGGCGGTCTGGTGCCCATGTTCCTCATCCAGCTGGGTGAAATTCTGCCCGGCGGTGTCGGCTCCGGTCTTTATGGTATGCTCGTTTTCTCGCTCCTGTCCGTCTTCGTCGCCGGGCTGATGGTCGGTCGCACGCCGGAATTTCTGGGCAAGAAGATCGAAGGGCGTGAAATGAAATGCGCCATGCTGGCGGTGCTGATCCTGCCCGTCGCGATCCTAGGTTTCTCCGCAATTTCGGCAGTGCTGCCGGCGGCGGTTGCCAGCATCGGCACGGCGGGTCCGCATGGGCTTTCGGAAATACTCTATGCCTATACGTCTTCCGCCGGCAACAATGGCTCGGCCTTCGGTGGCCTTTCGGGCAATACGACCTGGTACAATACGACGCTTGGGCTTGCCATGCTGCTTGGTCGTTTCGCTTACGTCATTCCGGTCATGGCCATTGCCGGTTCGCTTGCCGCCAAGGTCCGCGTTCCCGCCTCCAATGGAACATTCCCGACGGATGGGCCGCTGTTCGTTGGTCTGCTGATCGGCATCATCATCATTCTTGGCGGTCTGCAATATTTCCCGGCTCTGGCCCTTGGCCCCATCGTCGAACATTTCGCGATGCTTGCCGGTCAGACGTTCTAAAGGAAAAAATTCATGTCACAAAAGCCAGCAAAACCTGGTCTTTTCGATCTTTCCATCATCGGGCCCGCCGCACGGCAGGCCTTTGTGAAGATGGACCCGAGACAACTCATGCGCACGCCGGTCATCTTCGTGACCGAGGTAGTGGCGGCGATGGTCTCGATCCTGTTTCTGCGCGATCTCGTCACCGGCAATGGCACGGCTGTTTTCTCCGGCCAGATTGCCGCCTGGCTGTGGTTCACGGTTCTCTTCGCCACCTTTGCCGAAGCAGTCGCTGAAGGCAGAGGCCGCGCGCAGGCGGAAAGTCTGAAGCGCGGACGGTCTGATCTCACTGCCAGACGTATTGGTGCCAATGGCGAAGAGGAGGCGGTGCCCGCCACTGCGCTGAAGGTAGGGGACGTCGTCATCGTAGATGCCGGGGAGCTTATCCCCGGCGATGGTGAGGTGATCGAGGGTGTCGCTTCCGTCAACGAAAGCGCCATCACCGGTGAATCCGCGCCCGTTATCCGCGAATCCGGCGGCGACCGTTCTGCCGTCACCGGCGGCACGCAGGTTCTGTCCGACCAGCTCAAAATCCGCATCACCACGCCACAGGGCGCAAGCTTCGTGGATCGCATGATTGCGCTGATCGAAGGTGCAGAACGCCAGAAAACACCAAACGAAATCGCGCTGTCTATCCTGCTATCGGGCCTGACTCTGGTTTTCCTCATTGTCGTCGTTACCATCTGGGGCCTTGCGGGTTATTCGGGCACAGTCCTCACGGTCACCGTGCTGGCTGCGTTGCTCGTAACCCTCATTCCAACGACAATCGGCGGCCTGCTCTCGGCCATCGGTATTGCCGGTATGGATCGCCTCGTTCGCTTCAACGTCATCGCCACCTCAGGCCGGGCGGTCGAGGCGGCGGGCGATGTCGATACGCTGCTGCTGGACAAGACCGGCACCATTACCTTTGGCAACCGTATGGCATCCGATTTCATCCCGGCACCGGGCGTTACACCGCAGCAATTGGCAGAAGCGGCACTGCTCGCCAGCCTCTCCGATGAAACGCCGGAAGGCCGCTCCATCGCTGCGCTTGCAACGGGTGAGTTCGGCCTAGCAACACCGAAGGCGGTAGCCGATCAAACCATCGCTTTCAGCGCGCAGACGCGCCTATCGGGTATCGACATGGGCACTCATCGGCTGCGCAAAGGCGCAATCGATGCCGTGCTGAAATTTACCGGCATCTCGGACAAGGAAGCCCCGGCTGAGTTCATGCAGGCCGTGGACAGTGTCGCCAGGTCAGGCGGTACGCCGCTGGGCGTGGCCGATGGCAATCGCCTGCTTGGCGTCATTCACCTCAAGGATGTCGTTAAACCCGGCATCAAGGAACGTTTCGCGGCCCTGCGTGCCATGGGCATCCGCACCGTCATGGTCACAGGCGATAACCCGGTCACTGCCGCTGCAATCGCCTCGGAAGCCGGTGTCGATGACTTCCTGGCCGAAGCAACGCCCGAGGACAAACTGGCCTATATCCGCCGCGAGCAGCAAGGCGGTCGCCTGATCGCCATGTGCGGCGATGGCACCAATGACGCACCCGCGCTGGCTCAAGCCGATGTCGGCGTTGCCATGCAAAGCGGCACGCAGGCGGCACGCGAAGCCGCCAACATGGTCGATCTCGACTCCAGCCCCACCAAGCTCATCGAGATCGTTGAAATCGGCAAGCAGCTTCTGATGACGCGCGGCTCGCTGACGACCTTCTCCATCGCCAATGATGTCGCCAAATATTTCGCGATCATCCCGGCTTTGTTCGTCACGACCTATCCGGCACTGGCTGCCTTCAACATCATGGGGCTGTCCACGCCGCAATCGGCCATTCTGTCCGCCGTCATCTTCAATGCGCTCATCATCATTGCGCTCATTCCGCTTGCGTTGAAGGGCATTGCCTATCGGCCAACAAGCGCCGCGTCGCTTCTGCGTAGAAATCTCCTGATTTACGGCCTTGGCGGACTGCTGCTGCCTTTTGCCGGTATCAAGATTGTCGACCTCGCCGTTTCGGCCCTGCATCTGGTGTAATCATGTTCAAACTTCTCAGACCCGCTTTCGTTTTTCTCGTCCTTCTGACACTCGTCACCGGCATTGCCTATCCGCTCGCCGTCACCGGCATCGCCCAGACGGTCATGCCGGAACAGGCCAATGGCACGCTGATCAAGCGCGGCGAAACCATCATCGGCTCGTCCCTCATCGGCCAGAATTTCACTTCCGAGCGTTACTTCTGGCCTCGTCCGTCCGCCACATCGCCGGACCCTTACAACGCCTCCGCCTCGTCCGGCTCCAATCTCGGTACGACTTCTGCCAAGCTGCGCGACCGTGTGGAAGGTGATATCGGACGGTTGAATGCTGCTGGCATCACCGGCGCAGTTCCAGCCGATGCCGTCACCACATCCGGTTCAGGGCTCGACCCCCATGTTACCCCGGAATTTGCCGAAGCGCAGGTTGCGCGTGTGGCACTTGCGCGGCAGCTGCCGCGGGAGCAAATTCGTGCGCTGGTTCAAAGCCATACGCAAGACAGGGTGTTTGGAATTGTCGGCGAACCGCGCGTGAATGTGCTAGAGCTTAACCTTGCGCTGGATGCGCACAAGAGCTGATACGGATGCCGACAAACGAGCCCTACGAGACGAACCGTCCCGACCCTGACGCATTGCTTGCCCTGGCGGATAAAGACCGCCGGGGCAAGCTGACGATTTTTCTGGGCGCAGCCCCCGGTGTCGGCAAAACCTATGCGATGCTGAACCGCGCTCAGCGATTGCGTGCTGATGGCACGGAGATCGTCGTCGGGCTGGCAGAGACCCATGGCCGTAGCGAAACCTCGGCCCTTCTGGAAGGGCTGGAAATATTGCCCCGCCTCTCCGTGTCCTACCACGGCAAACAATTGGAGGAGTTCGATCTGGATGGCGCGCTGGCCCGAAAGCCTCGCATCATCATCGTGGACGAACTCGCGCATTCCAACCCGGAAGGCTTCCGGCACCCCAAGCGCTATCAGGATATCGATGAACTTATCGATGCCGGGATAGACGTATGGACGGCGCTCAACATCCAGCATCTGGAAAGCCTGTCCGATCTTGTCGCCCAGATCACCGGAGTCAATGTGCGCGAGAGAATTCCAGATACGGTGCTGAAAAGGGCCGATGAAGTCCTGCTTGTGGACTTGCCACCCGCAGAGTTGATCACCCGCCTTGAAGACGGCAAGGTCTATCTGCCCGCAAGCGCAAGGCGCGCCGCCGACCGTTTCTTCCGACTTGGAAATCTGACAGCGCTCCGAGAACTGGCGCTGCGGCGCACGGCAGACCGGGTGGACGATCAGATGATCGATTACCTGCGCCAGAACGCCATTGAAGGGCCATGGGCGACGGCGGAAAGGCTTCTCGTCTGCATCGGTGCCGATGATCTGTCCGAAAAAGTCGTCCGCGTTGCCAGCCGCCTCGCCTCGGGCCTCAACGCGCCATGGCTGGTCGTCAATATTTCCCATTCCGACCGGGAAACCCTTGATGACGAGGATTTGCGGCGCATAGACGATACCTTCCGGCTGGCGGAAAAGCTGGGCGCAGAAACGCGGCGTGTGACCGGCAGCGATTTCGTGACCGAAATCATGAAACTCGCCAAGCGCGAACACGCCACACAAATCGTTATCGGATCCCATTGCCGTCAATGGTGGCGAAACCCGCTGCGCACCAGCCTTGCCGACGCGCTGACCCGGGAAACGAGCGGCATTGGCCTCCATCTCGTCACCGCCGATGAAAAGACGTCGCATCGTGCCAGGCCAAAACCGGTCTGGCCGCGCCTCCCGACACTCGCCAAGCCCTTCGGTATTGCCTTTTTGTGCGTGCTGCCCGCCGCATTGATCGGCGCGCTGATCGACCGCATCGTCTATCTGCCGAATATTTCGCTGCTGTTTCTCATCGCCGTGCTCGGTGCCGCCACCTATGCCGGTTTCGCAGCCGCCTTGATGGCCGCGCTATTGTCTGCGCTCTCCTATAATTTCTTCTTCATTCCGCCGCTCTACACCTTCACCATTGCCTCGCCGCACGAGGTTTTCGCGCTCTTCATCTTCGTCGTAGCGGCAGTTCTTGCAGGTAGCCTCGGCTCGCGCATTCGTGAGCAGGCCAAGACTGCGCGGTCTCGTGCCGCCGCCATGCAGGCACTTTATGATTTCGCCCGTAAACTGTCCGGCACTGCCGATGTCGATGAAGTCCTGTGGGCCGCGGTTACGCAACTGCACGCGGGGATCAACCGCAACATCGTTCTGCTTCGGCCCAATGGCGATGCGCTGGAAACCGCAGCAGCATGGCCGCCGGATGCGGAACTGGGCATCGCCGAAATCGCTGCCGCCCGCTGGGCCAACACGAAGAAGGAACCAGCCGGTGCCGGCACCGGTACGTTGCCCAATTGCCGTTTCCAGTTCAGGCCGCTCACCAGCCCGCACGGCGTTGTCGGCGTTTGCGGTTACGAGGTCGGCGACGAGGCGCTGGATTCCAATGCCGAGCGCATGTTTTCCGCCATCATCGACCAGACGGCGACGGCCATCGACCGCGCGCGCCTCTCCTCGGAAAGTGCCGAACAGTCCTTGAGGCTGGAAAGCGAACGTTACCGGGATGCCCTGCTATCCTCCATCTCCCATGATCTGCGCACGCCGCTTGCAACGATTACTGGCGCGGTGACCAGCCTTCGCGAACTGGGGGAGCGGATGACGCCGGAAAGCCGCGACGATCTTTTGCAATCCATCGAGGAGGAGGGCGCACGGCTTAGCCGCTTCGTCGCCAACCTTCTGGATATGACGCGGATTTCAACCGGCACCCTGAAGGCCAAGCGGGACTGGGTGGATTTGGGTGATGTCGTGCGTTCGGCAACCGAGCGGGCGCGGAAATACTTTCCAGCCCAGACCTTCGAAACAGGTATCGCCACCGACCTGCCCTTGATGCGGGGAGACAGCGTTTTGCTGGAACAGGTTCTGTTCAATCTTCTGGACAACGCTGCGAAATATGGAGGCGGTGAGCCTGTCAATATTTATGTCCGCAGGGACGGAAAAGAGGTCGCGATTTCCGTGACCGATATGGGCAAGGGCATTCCCGCTGCCGATCTCGACCGCATTTTCGAGAAATTCTACCGACGTTCGAAAGCCGACGGGCGTTCGCCCGGCACCGGCCTTGGGCTTTCCATCGCCCGCGGTTTCGTGGAAGCGCTGGGCGGTCATATTTATGCCGAAAGCCCCGCCGTCAGGAAGAGAGGCACTCGCATTGTCATGCGTTTCCCGATAGAGGAAAAAGACCGGAATTCAGGATCGCCATGACACTTGCCCGCATCCTTGTCGTTGACGACGAGCCGCAAATCCTGCGGTTTCTTCGGCCTGCCCTGGCAGCGGCTGGTTACGAGGTCATCGAAGCGGGAACCGGCGCAGATGCCCTGAAAGCTGTTGCCACCGCCGCGCCTGAAGTCGTCATTCTCGATCTCGGCCTGCCGGATATGGACGGCAAGGATGTCATCAGCAGCCTGCGCGGCTGGTCGACCATTCCCATCATCATTCTTTCGGCACGCGACCGCGAAACCGAAAAAATTGCCGCACTCGATCTCGGTGCCGATGATTACATCGAAAAGCCCTTCAGCATCGGTGAACTGACCGCCCGTATCCGCACCGCCATGCGCCACGTCGGCAATGCCAGCAAGACGCTGTCACTCGTCAATGCCGACGGGCTGACGGTCGATATGGTCCAGCGTATTGTTTCACGGGATGGCAAGGCCATTCGGCTGACACCCAAGGAATATGATCTGCTAACGCTTCTGGCCCATCATGCAGGCCGTGTCGTCACCCATCGAACGCTCTTGACCTCTGTGTGGGGTCCCGCGCACGAGGAAGACATGCATTATCTGCGCGTCTTCATTGGCCAGCTTCGACAGAAGGTCGAGCGAGATCCGGCCCAACCCAAAATCGTCCAGACGGAGCCGGGTGTCGGTTACCGGCTGGTCAGCGATTAGTCTAGAGATCGCACGCCTCAAATTTCCTTGCGTGAAACCCACTCTGCCGCTGCTTCGATGGATTTGAACTCGATCATCGAGCGTGAGGAGATCGATGGCAGCCGGTCTTTCGCTATGGACGAGAGGTCACCGCCGGGCAGCAGTTCCAGCAGCGTCGTGCAGCCGATTTCCTTCAGGCTTTCCATGCAGCCCCGCCAATCGATGCGTGTTTCCAACTGTGCCGAAAGCCGTTGGATTGCCATGTCTCGCGAGCGGACGGACGCGCCGTCGATGCCAGCCAGAATAGGGGCGGTGGGGTTTCTAAACTCCGTCTCTTCTAACGCCTTTGCAAAAACCGAAACGGCGGTGTGCATCAGCGGTGTGTGCGAAGCGACCTTGACGGCCAGACGCGTAACGTGTGCGCCACGCCGTTCGGCATCAACCGTTGCCGCCGCAATATTCTCCACGGGACCAGCGACGACGAAGCGGTCGTCGCCGTTGCAGATGGCGATATGGACGGTATTGGCGGTGCAGATCGGTGCCAGCGTTGTCTCGCGCAGACCACGGATGGCGATCATGCCTGATGGTGCGGGGTAGGCTTCATCCATCAGCTTTGCCCTGAGACTTGCGAGCCGGATGAGGTCTTTCGCGCTGATCGACCCGGCGCAGCCATAGGCCGCCAGTTCACCGATGCTGTAGCCGGCGAAATATGATGGGTCGGGAATATTATGTTTGATGACACTGAAAGCGGCCAGTTCGACGGTGCAGATCACCGGCTGCGCGATTGCGTTCTCGTGAAGACGCCCCTCGCTCAAAACCGCATCGATTGTGGCTCCCATAACATCATGAAAGGCGTCGAACACGCTTGCGGCTTCCGGTTCGCCACGCAGACGGTCGATCATATCGGGTGCCTGCGCGCTCTGGCCGGGGCAGAGGATGCCGAGCGTCATGGCAGCGCTTCCAGATCATGCAGGAAGATCGTGCAGGACAAGAGATCGGCAGCACCGCCGGGCGAAATCCGGTGGGCGCAGAAGGCGCGGTGGAGATCGGTTGCTCGCGCCAGATGATCCCGCGCAAACACGCCACCTGATGACAGGAAATCACGCGCTTCTTTTTGCACATAATCGAGGCCATCCCGACCGGCACGATGGAGAATATTCGTGTCGTTGAGTACGGACATGATGGCAAAGAAGCTTTGCAGCGAAGCAGCTGTCCGGATGCCTCCCTGTTGCAATGTGTCCTGAAAGGCTGGCAGCGCCACCTCGCGAAGTACTGCGTAACCACCCGCCGCCTGCTGCCGCGCACCATCGCCGCCATGTCTGGCAAGCGCCCGTGAGCCGTTGGAATCGACAGGTTCGCTGGCTAGAATGTCAGCGCCCCACAGGTCGGCCACGGTCTGGCAAATGGTGTTGGCATCGAGCGGCAGATTGTTCGAGACGCGATATCCCGCCGCTGCCGACAGAAGGCCGAGATTGAAGATCGCGCCGCGATGCGTGTTGATCCCGCCCGTTGCCGCCATCATCCGCCTTTCGGCATCGATGCCTAGCTGTTGTAATCGCGCGAAATCGCTCTCACCTGCCGAAGCGACCTGCGGGAAGTAGCTTCTCAGCGAAAACAGGCTTCGCATAAACGTCGCCATGGTCATGTCATCATGCGCGCCATTGTCGATGGGGCTGACGAGACCGGGCTTGGGATAAAGCGCTAGTTCAGTATAAAGAGCGCGGATAGCCAGCCTGCCGATGGTGCGGCTGAGATCGCGTGGGGCATCGGGTTGCTCGAGAATGCTGGGCAGCATCATATTCATGCAGCCATCCCTTCAAGCTTCATGAGCTTGGCCAGCGACACCAGTTGCGGTCCACCATGCTGCTTCACCAGAACATGGCCCGGCTGCCCTGCATATTCCCGCAGATTGATACCCGCCCCATTGGCGAGAACCAGTTCGCCATCCAGACGCGGCATTTTTTCTACATCTAGGAGCGCGCGGATACCTGTGAGCGCATCGGTGTTTGCAGGCGCGGAGACCAGAAGGTCGAGGTCAGAGGTTGGGCGCAGATGGCTTTCGCCGGATAAATGCGACCACGCCAGCGACCCGAAGACCGACAAGGACAATCCTTGCAGCTCCGCCACCTTCAAAACTGCGTTGATCGTCGGCTGCCACTCGTCGGGCGCACTGCTTGCCGCAGCCTGAAGCGTCACCGGCGGCAAAATCTGCTTGATGGCGCCCAACTGAACTCGAAGCCCGTAGCGCTGCTTCTGCGGCGTCGAAAGTCCAAGACGGACCGTGGTCGCCTCATCGCCAGCAGTGGAGGAGGCCACGACCAGCGGACGCCCCTCGTCGATCCAGTCGAAAAGCACATCACCCCCAGCCATGCCGCAGGGGGAAATGTCCGCATGGTCTCGCCATGACGGTTTCAGGGTAACGAAGCGATGCCTGTCAGGCCGCGTCATGCCGCACCCGTTGAGAAACGGAGCGCGCTAGCGTGCGCCCTTTGCGCTGTTCGCCATAGTCGCGGCGGGTGTCGCTGATTGGGTCTTGCCGCTCTTGCAGCGCTTTCACCAAAGCAGCGGCGAGATCGCCATCCCAGGTTTCACGCACCGCACCCATGGCAACGTAATTGGCCACACCGGGCGCGAAGACCGCGCTATCTTTCGATAATTCCTCCAGCCGCTCCACGGGAATTTTGGTGACGCGTGACATGGCGGGCAGGTTCATGACCCGCACCTCGGCCTCCGGCAGCGCGTAACACGCATCCGCCAGAAGGCTGGAAGAGAGGAAACCGGCACTCACAGCTTCTCCATAGACGAGGCCGATGATCCGATGTCCACGCCTGCGCGCCACATCGATGCATTTTGCCAGATGCGCGATATAGCCGTTGAGCCCCAGCAACTCGTCGCGACGCGCCATCTTCTGCCCAGCAGTATCCACCAGAAGCAGTATCGGGCTTCCCGGACGCTCCTTCATGATGCGGATGACTTCAGCCGCTATGCGCATGGCCAAATCGATGCCGATATGCGCCTTTTCGCGCGTGCCGATGACCGATACGGATTCGGCACCTGATTTTGCCGTGCCTGCGAAGAAAAGGCCATCGGATGCGATGTCGTGTCCCTGTGGAAACAGCCGGTCGAACAATACTTCAGGCGTTATCATGCGCTTTTCCTCCCATCGACAGCCCTGTGGAACTCCTCGGTCGTCATCAGCGGAATCTGCTCCACATTGGCGATATTGAGCCCCGACCAGATGTCGGTGGCATCCTGCACGCCGCCGAAACGGCTCAAGCGCGCAGCAAGTTCGGCATGTTCCGCTTCGATGGCGTCAAGATCGAGAGGTTTCGCCGTGCCAAGAAGCGCAATCGAAGCCTTTCTGAACGCATCCATATCGTCAGAGACCAGCCCCGCGGTTTCGCCCAGAATATAACGATGTTTGCCGCCCACGGTGCGCCAGACCAGTGCCTTGTCGGATGCATCAAACTCTTCCACACCCATGGTCGTCTCGATGACCTCTGGCCCGGAAAGACCAAGGCGGCCTTCTTCCGACATGACGATGGACGAGCAAAGACGCGACGCGATGCCCATGCCGCCGAAGACGCCGTAGCGACCGCCATCTAGCACGATGACAGGAATGCCAGCAGCGCGTAGATTGAGAATCGCGCGCATGATTTCGGAGACGGCGATCAGCCCGGCATTGGCCTCATGCAGCCGCACGCCGCCGGATTCCAGCAGCAACAACACCGCGCTTGGTTTTTCATCCAGCCCGCGCTCCAGCAGGCCGGTGATCTTGGCGCCATGCACCTCGCCCACCGCGCCACCCATGAAGGCACCTTCCTGCGCCGCGACGAGGACGGGCTTGCCATCCAGCGTGCCCTTGCCCACCGCCACGCCATCGTCAAAGGCGGCGGGGGAGCCCAGAACGCGCAAATGCGGGCTTGTCACGCGGTCTTCCGGAGGCAGAAGTTCGATGAAACTGCCTGCGTCAAGCAGACCGTCGATGCGCTCGCGCGCTGTTGCCTCGTACCAGCTCCTGCTCATGATATCGCCTCGCTGCTTCTGCTCGAATAGACGTGGAGCGCCTGGTCCAAACGCAATGCCACAACCGCAGGTGTGGCACCCGCATCGTTGATCGAAACCTTTACGTCACCGATTTTCCAGCGGTCGAAGACATCGGAAAGCACCGCCTGCCAGATCGTGCCGAAGCCAACTGCCGCCGTTTCCACTTCCACTCGGCATTTGCCGGAAAGGTCGCAGGCTTCGACCAGAACTTCGAGATTTCCAGAGCCGAGAACGCCGGACAGAATGGGCTTGTTGCGTGCCGCGAGAACGGTGCCGCCCTCGAATTCATATTCCAGTTTTTCCATTGTGAAACCTCACCAGTTCCTGAACCGGGCAGGGGGGCGATAAAGGCCACCCGATGCGCGGACGAGATCTTTCATCGATTTGGCGGCCAGCAGATCGCGGGTCGCCAGCGACACATCGACACCCAGATCGGCAGGGCGTTTGATGATGCCACGATCCCGCAGATTTTCCACCATGCGCTTGTCACGACCAAGGCCGACCGCCGTGTAACCCGCCACGCCGCGAATGGCCTGTTCGCGTTCTTCCGGTGTGCGGCAGAGCAGCAGGTTGGCAATGCCTTCCTCGGTCAGAACATGGGTCACGTCGTCGCCATAGATCATCACCGGCGGCAGATCGAGACCCGCGGATTCCGCCAATTGCCAGGCATCCAGTTTTTCCACGAAGGCTGGCGCCATATGTTCGCGGAATGTCTCCACCATCTGCACGACAAGCTTGCGCCCGCGCGGCATGCTGCCGGTGGCCGCTTCTTCACCCGCCTTTAGCCACGCTTTGGAACCATGCCTGCGGCCCCGCGCGTCGGACCCCATATTGGGCGCACCGCCGAAACCGGCGATACGGCCAAGTGTGGCGGTGGAGCTGTTGCCGTCAAGATCGATCTGCAAGGTCGAGCCGATGAACATGTCGCAGGCATAAAGCCCTGCGGTCTGGCTCAGTGCCCGGTTGGAGCGCATGGAGCCGTCGCGACCCGTAAAGAACACGTCTGAGCGGGCACGGATGTAATCCTCCATGCCCAGTTCCGAGCCGAAGGAATGAACGCTTTGAACAAAGCCCGCCTCGATGGCCGGGATCAGTGCCGGGTGCGGGTTGAGCGCCCAGTGCGTGGCGATCTTGCCCTTTAGGCCCAGGCTTTCGGCATAGGTCGGCAGAATGAGTTCGATGGCTGCCGTGTCGAAACCGATGCCGTGGTTGAGGCGCGTTACGCCATATTCGGCATAGATGCCCTTGATGGCCATCATCGCCATCAATACCTGAATTTCAGAAATCTGTGCCGGATCGCGGGTGAAGAGCGGCTCGATGTAGTGCGGCTTCGGGCTCTGGACGACGAAATCCACCCAATCGGTCGGAATATCGACGCGTGGCAGAACGTCCACGATTTCGTTGACCTGCGCGATCACAATGCCCTGTCGGAACGCCGTCGATTCAACGATGACAGGCGTGTCTTCCGTATTTCCGCCGGTATAGAGATTGCCCGCCCGGTCTGCCGCCTGTGCACAGACGAGGCTCACACGCGGTGTCAGGTCTGTGAAATAACGGCCGAACAGTTCGAGATAGGTGTGGATCGCGCCGATTCGCAACTGTCCGGCGCTCAGCATGCGGGCTAGACGCGCCGCCTGCGGTCCAGAAAATGAGAAGTCCAGCTTGGATGCGACGCCCTTTTCGAAGACGTCGAGATGTTCCGGCAGCGCCAGCACGGATTGCACGATGTGTAGATCATGAACCACCTGCGGGTTCACATTGGCCAGCGCCTTTGCCAGAAAATCGGCCTGTTTCTGGTTGTTCCCTTCTATGCACAGCCGGTCGCCCGGCTCGATCACCGCTTCCAGCAGCGCAGTAATGGCGTCTGCCTTGACCACTTTGCCATTGGCGAGCGGTGATGCTCGCTCCAATCGGCTGGCGCGGTTTGTCGCAAGTTTATTCCACATGAATGCGCCTCCACTGCATTTATGCTTATATGTATTCCCAAGCTTAAATTATATCAACGTATAAATTCATTATTGCCTATTCGTAATTTTTGCGCATACATAAGCCATGGGTTGTGCGGGGACGCCGCATACGGATGGCAAACGGCATGAGGGTGCCGCTTCCACTTGAACCCTCTGGCTTTGGGAGGAGCTGTCATGTCATCAGAAGTGATTACAATTTTGGGCTTGGCCGTCATGTTCATCGTGGCCACCGCCTTGCCGATCAATATGGGCGCGCTGGGTTTTGCGCTCTCGTTCATCATCGGCACGCTCGTCGTGGGCATGAGCGTCAAACAGATTTTCGAAGGTTTTCCGGGTGACCTCTTCGTCACGCTCGTCGGCATCACCTATCTCTTCGCCATCGCGCAGAACAACGGCACGATTGACTGGCTGGTTCAGGCCTGCGTTCGCGCTGTGCGTGGCAAAATATCGGCCATTCCATGGGTCATGTTCTTCGTCTCGGCTTTGTTGACCGCCATCGGTGCCGTCAGCCCGGCGGCTGTGGCCATCATCGCGCCGATTGCGCTGCGCTTTTCGGCCAAATACGGTATCAATCCACTGCTCATGGGCATCATGGTCATCCATGGCGCGCAGGGTGGCGGCTTCTCGCCCATCAGCATTTACGGCGGCATCACCAATCAGGTCGTTGCGCGCGCCGGTTTGCCGGGCGATGAAACGGTTCTTTTCCTCGCCAGCCTCGGCTTCAACCTACTGATCGCCATCGGTGCCTTCCTTGTTCTTGGAAGAAAATCGAAGACGGCGGCTGTCGGCAACGGCGCGGGTAATGTGTTTATGCCCGGTGTGTCGGTGGATGTGCGCGGCAGTGGCGGTCATATGGCGGTCGATCCGCGCCAGCGTGAAACCGAATTGACCGAAGTCACCACCACCGGCAAGCTCGATCTCGAGCAGGCTTTGACACTGACCGGTCTGGCAGCACTCGCCATCCTGTCTCTTGCCTTCAGCCTCAATGTCGGTCTGGTCGCCATGTGCGTTGCCGTCGTGCTGGCGCTGGTTTGCCCGCGTGGCCAGAAGGGTGCCGTCGACAAGATTGCATGGTCCACGGT
Organism: Agrobacterium vacciniicorymbosi; assembly: GCF_040427045.1. NCBI lineage: Bacteria > Pseudomonadati > Pseudomonadota > Alphaproteobacteria > Hyphomicrobiales > Rhizobiaceae > Agrobacterium > Agrobacterium vacciniicorymbosi. The sequence goes on along the minus strand of NZ_JBETMF010000019.1, from coordinate 938 downwards.
CCTGCTGATTGCCGGCGTCATCACTTATATCGGCGTGTTGGAGAAATCCGGTGCCATCACCTTCGTCGGTAACGGTGTGTCCGCCCTTGCCATGCCGCTCCTCGCAGCCCTGCTGCTGTGCTATATCGGTGGCATCGTCTCGGCCTTCGCCTCATCAGTTGGCGTCATGGGTGCCATGATCCCGCTTGCGGTGCCAATGTTGATGCAGGGTGAAATCAGCACGCCGGGCATGATTGCAGCGCTCGCTATCTCCGCCACCATCGTCGATGTCTCGCCCTTTTCAACAAACGGCGCACTTGTCGTCGCCAACGCCCAGAATGTGGATCAGACGAAGTTCTTCAAGACGCTGCTTTATTACAGCGCGCTGGTTGTTGCCGCGGGCCCACTTCTTGCATGGCTCGTCTTCGTGGCTCCGGGCTGGCTTTGATCCCAGCCTGAACCACCTGTTTGTCCGTCTTCGTTAACAGCAAAGCTGGAGGCCATATGTCCCAGAATATCTATCCGGTTTCCAAATCCACGAAAAAACGCACCCTTGTTGACAACGACAAATACCTGAAATGGTATGAGCAGAGCGTGGAAGACCCCGACAAGTTCTGGGGCAAGCATGGCAAGCGGATAGACTGGTTCAAGCCTTATACCAAGGTCAAGAACACCTCGTTCAAGGGCAAGGTGCCGATCAAGTGGTTCGAGGATGGCCTGACCAACGTCTCGTACAATTGCATCGACCGTCACCTGAAGACTCATGGCGAGCGCACGGCGATCATCTGGGAAGGCGACAATCCCTATATCGACAAGAAGATCACCTATAATCAGCTTTATGACGCGGTGTGTCGTCTGGCCAATGTGATGAAGAAGCACGGCGTCAAGAAGGGCGACCGGGTGACGATCTACATGCCGATGATCCCCGAGGCCACCTATGCGATGCTGGCCTGCGCCCG
>NZ_JBETMF010000018.1:0-57596 GCF_040427045.1 Agrobacterium vacciniicorymbosi | reverse complement strand
ACCACCACCCAGCACCAACCGACACAAAGACCAGATGGTAATGCAATGGGTGTGAGATTAAACCGGACAGCAGTGGCACAAGGCCGAGGATGACGCTAAACCGTTATGAACTCAGCATAGTGGCCAGAGATGCCCTATGCCGCAGTCCGCGCACTGGAAATCACGCCCACGAGATCGTTGACGATCCGCTCCACCTGCGCGCTGTCATCGCCTTCCGCCATGACGCGAATGAGCGGTTCCGTGCCGGAGGGGCGGATGACGAGGCGGCCATTATTGGCCAGAGCGCTTTCCGCATCGGCAATGGCCTGCTGCACCACTGGATTTTCCAACGGCTTGCCGCCGGATATGCGGACATTCTTCAACAGCTGCGGCACTGGCTCGAATTTGCGGCAGACTTCGCTCACCGTGCGGCCGGAACGCTTGACGCGGGCCAGCACCTGAAGCGCTGCCACCAGACCATCGCCCGTGGTGCCGTAATCGGACAGAACGATGTGACCGGACTGCTCACCACCGACGTTGAAATCATGGTTGCGCATGTGTTCGACAACGTAACGGTCACCAACCTTGGTGCGGGCCAGCGTCAGGCCCTTGTCATCAAGGAAGCGCTCAAGCCCGAGATTGGACATCACAGTCGCGACGATGCCGCCGCCCCGCAGAATCTTGTCGTCAGCCCAGCTGGCGGCAATGGTTGCCATCAGCTGATCGCCATCGACGATCTGGCCGCGCTCATCCACGATGATCACACGATCCGCATCGCCATCCAGCGCGATGCCGATATCGGCGCGCACTTCATGCACCTTCTTCTGAAGGGCTTCGGGATGGGTGGAACCGCATTCGAAGTTGATGTTGGTGCCGTTCGGCTCGTTGCCGATGGTCACGACCTCTGCGCCCAGTTCCCACAGTGCTGCCGGAGCAACCTTGTAAGCCGCGCCATTGGCGCAATCGATGGCGATCCTCAAACCGCTCAGCGTCACATCGCGCGGCAAAGTGCGCTTCACGAATTCGATGTAGCGATAGATATCGCCATCCACGCGCTTGGCGCGACCGATCTCATGCGGCTTGGCCAGCTGCGCATAGATGTCCTTGTCGAGCAGATCTTCGATCTCAAGCTCCAGCTCGTCGGAGAGCTTGTAACCATCCGGACCAAAAAGCTTGATGCCATTATCGGCAAAGGGGTTGTGCGAAGCGGAGATCATCACACCGATATCGGCGCGCAGCGAGCGTGTCAGCATGGCAACAGCTGGTGTGGGGATCGGCCCCAGCAGAAACACATCCAGCCCAGCGGCGGTAAAGCCGGCCACCAGCGCATTTTCCAGCATATAGCCGGAAAGACGCGTGTCCTTGCCGATGACGACACGGTGACGGTGATGGCCACGCCGGAAGATCGTACCAACCGCAATGCCCACACGCATCGCAAGGTCCGGCGTCATCGGGAAGACGTTGGATTGCCCGCGAATACCATCGGTTCCGAAATAGCGACGTGTCATGTGAACTCCAGATTTGTCCCGTGCGTAGCCTGCACCAACAGGATGCGCCACAGCCCTTTCAGGCTAGATGCCATAAAAGCCAGCATACAGCACGTAAATTACCGCAAAAACCCAATATATGTCGTTACCAGGCAAAGGTTCTCAACAGGAAACTAAGACGTCATGAGCGTCGGCGTTTGTGGCTTACCCCCCTCTGCCCTGCCGGGCATCTCCCCCTCAGGTGGGGAGATCGACTCGCGGAGAGCTATCAGCAAACTATGTCGTTGAGATTGAAACGACGTCGGCGCGTCTGGCCGATCTCCCTCCTTGAGGGGGAGATGCCCGGCAGGGCAGAGGGGGGTAAGCCACACCCACCAACACCCAAACACACCTCACCAAAACAAAAAGGCCGCTCCTCTCGGAACGGCCCTATCTCATCGTCTTCCACAAAAGCTTAGTGCGGCTGCGGCTCCATGCCACCTTCGGCTTCACCGTCGCCCTTGGCTTCGTTCGGGCCGTCTTTCTTCGTGCCAGCCTTCGGCACTGCAGAACCACGGCTGTTCGGCGAGTCGTCGCCCAGATCACGGGCAGGCTTTTCGCCGCGGATCAGCGCCTTGATCTCTTCGCCGGTCAGCGTTTCGTATTCCAGAAGACCTTCCGCAATGGCAACGAAGCCATCGTGGTTTTCGGTCAGAATACGGCGTGCTTCCGTATAGGCCTCATCGATCAAACGGCGAACTTCCGTGTCGATGGTCTGCGCGGTTGCTTCCGAAACGTTCTTGGACTGGGAAACCGAGTGACCGAGGAAGACTTCCTGCTGGTTTTCACCATAGGAAACCTGACCGAGCGCATCGGAGAAGCCCCACTGTGTCACCATGGCACGGGCAAGCTTGGTGGCCTGCTCGATATCGGATGACGCACCGGAGGTAATGTTTTCCTTGCCGAAGGTCAGTTCTTCCGCAACACGGCCACCCATCATGATGATGAGGCGCGAAACCATCCACTTGTAGCTCATGGAATAGCGGTCGCCTTCCGGCAACTGCATGACCATGCCAAGTGCGCGGCCACGCGGAATGATAGTGGCCTTGTGCAACGGGTCAGCCACGGCAACCTTCAGTGCCGTAATGGCGTGACCGGCTTCGTGGTAAGCCGTCAGCTTCTTTTCGGCTTCGGTCATGGCAGAGGAGCGGCGCTCCGCACCCATCATGATCTTGTCCTTGGCGTCTTCGAATTCCGCCATGGTGACGACACGCTTGTTACGGCGCGCGGCCATGAGGGCTGCTTCGTTGACAAGGTTCATCAGGTCGGCGCCGGAAAAACCGGGTGTGCCGCGGGCCAGAACCTTGAGATCGACATTCGGTGCCAGAGGCACGTTGCGAGCATGAACCTTCAGAATGCGCTCACGACCGACGATATCCGGGTTCGGAACCACGACCTGACGGTCGAAACGGCCTGGACGCAGCAGTGCGGGGTCAAGAACGTCAGGACGGTTAGTCGCCGCAATAAGGATAATGCCCTCATTGGCTTCGAAGCCGTCCATCTCGACCAGCAACTGGTTCAGCGTCTGCTCGCGCTCATCGTTACCGCCGCCAAGACCGGCGCCACGATGGCGGCCGACGGCGTCGATTTCGTCGATGAAGATAATGCAGGGTGCGTTCTTCTTGGCCTGTTCGAACATGTCACGCACGCGGCTTGCGCCAACGCCGACGAACATTTCCACGAAGTCGGAACCGGAAATGGTGAAGAACGGAACGTTTGCTTCACCGGCAACGGAACGCGCCAGAAGCGTCTTACCCGTACCGGGAGGGCCGACGAGCAGCACGCCGCGCGGAATTTTACCGCCCAGACGCTGGAACTTCTGCGGGTCACGCAGGAATTCCACGATTTCTTCCAGGTCCTGCTTGGCTTCATCGACACCGGCAACATCGTCAAAGGTCACGCGGCCATGCGCTTCGGTCAGAAGCTTGGCCTTGGACTTGCCAAAGCCCATCGCGCCACGGGATCCGCCCTGCATCTGCCGCATGAAGAACAGCCAGACGCCGAGTATGAGGAACATGGGCAGCAAGGTGCCGAGGTAGCTGAGGAAGCCAGAGGAACCATCGCTTTCCGGACGCGCAACGATGCTGACATTCTTGCTCTGAAGGCGCTCCATCAGGGCATCGTCAATCACAGGCGAATAGGTCTGGAAGGCGGTGCTGTTTTCCGTATAGGTGCCGAGAACCCGGTTGCCGGTGACGGTTACGTCACGCACTCGCCCGGCATCGACATCGCGTATGAACTGCGAATAGGGAATCTCACGCGAAGCCGATTGTGACGGCGATGTCTGGAACATGCTGAACAATGCGATCAGCAACAGAGCGATCACTGCCCACAAGGCGAAATTTCTAAAATTTGGGTTCATCGAACTCCCCGAACTCCAACGGGCAAATGCGCGCCCGCCATTATGTAGCCCCTAACATAAGGAGGACAGTTGCCGTTGCCAAGGCAGGCGGGAAGATCAGTTGCGATTTGAGGTAAAAACTCTGAGAAAAATCGATTTGAAAAAGCCGATCCACTTAAACCATGGGCTGAGTATAGGCAGGACGAACGAAAAGCCGCGCAATGCTGTTGGCCAATGCAAGATCGAAACGCGGAAGAAAGAGATCGTAAGGGGCAAGCAAAGGCCGGATTTCGACGTTTTTCAGCGTGGATAACATTTGCGTGCGTCCCTCACCGCTTGTGCCGGGCATGGCCTGCACCGCGCGCTTGACAACACCTTGAGGAACAGAGGCCGGGAAACTGCCGAGCATTTCCGCCCGCAGTTCAGAGCCCATGGCATGCACGAGCAGATCGTTATCGGACGCATTGGTGATCTCGAATCGCTCGTCCCAGATCGCCGTCTTGCCAGCCCGTATCGTCACCGAAGCAATGTTGCGGTTCTCACGCATGAGATAGAGGCCGTCCTTGCGGCGGTCGAACACCACCCGGCCTGCCGTTATCCTTCCCGGCTCAGCCTGCGCGACGAAGGCCATGACCTTGTCCATGCTATCAGCCGCCATGGCAAAGCGCCGTCCACCGATGACGGAGGCCAGCACCGAAAGCGCGTGGCGCAGAACGATCGCCTCTTCGGACAAACCCTCAACGCGGATCTTGATCAGACAATCAAGAAAGGATTCGACATGGTTTTCAATGAATTGCGCAGCGCGTGCCGAAAGCTCGAAACGGTTGATTGAACGATCATTCAAAATCTCAGACGCCTCGGGCAGAGCTTGGCGCGTCCGCACGCGCTCATATTTGGCATCGTCATTACTCGGATCATCGTACCAGGACACCCCCTCCCCGATGAGGAAATCGCGGATGTCCTGCCGGGTCGAATACAGAAACGGTCGCATGATCCAGTGGCGGCCATTGTAGAGAACTGCATCCGCCATGCCCGCAAGGCCGAGATTGTCTGGCCGCTGGCTGCGGGCACCGCGCATGGCGATGGTTTCCTGCTGGTCGCCAAGCGTATGGCCGACGACGATCATGTCCGCGCCGATCTCTTCCGCAACTGCGCCGATCAGGGCGTAGCGCGCAAGCCGTGCCGCAGCCGAAATTCCGGTCGGGGGTTTTTCCGCATCCCAACGGCGGCACTGGTGGGGAATGTCGAGTTTCGCGCAAAGGGCTGCGACACCGCGCGCCTCTTCTGCGGATTCCGGACGTAACGCGTGGTCGATGGTGACGGCTTGAAGGGAGATGCCGTCTCTGCCCGCATCGCGCAGAACCGTGCGAAGGGCAAACAGCAATCCGGTGGAATCGCTGCCGCCTGAAATGGCGACGAGAATACAGGCGGGCTTAGAAATTTTGTCGATGAACTGCCGCGCAGCCTCAAAGGGCGCAAGCGACTTCATGGGGGCCGGCGTCACGGAAGACGATAGGGTCTCGGCCACGAATGCCACTTACTGGCAGCTCAAACGCTTCTGCTCGCTGGTCACTTTGCCCAGAACGGTCTTGGATGCGGTTGGGTAGCGCTTCGGCACTTCGCGAAGGGTCGCGCAGGCGGTTTCCTTGTTGTCGAGGGCGGCCAGAGACATGCCGAGCTTCAGCAGCATTTCCGGTGCCTTGGGGGACTTGCTATAGGTCTGGTGCGCGTTCAGAAAGGTCTTTGCCGCATCCGTGAACTTGCCCTGGCTATATTGCGCTTCGCCCAGCCAGAAATTCGCATCCGCTGCCTTCGCACCCTTTGGGTAGCCCAGAATATACTGCTCGAAACCTTTTTCCGCAGCCTTGTAGTCGCCAGACAGAACATGGCTGTAGGCGGCCTGATAGATGTCGTTTTCGCTGGTCAAGGCCGCCGTATTGACGGGATCTGGGCTCGATGTGCGGCCCGTTTGCACGCCCGGCAAGGCGCCAGCGGAATTGTTGACGTTGGGGTTCAGCGTACCGCCCACCGGCAGACCACGCGAATCGAGTTCGATGGAGCCGAGCGTGGATTCACCCGGTGCCGCATTGCTGCGCGGTGCCGTCGCCATCTGGCCAGCACCCGGTGCTGCACCACCCATTGAAGCGCCGCCCTGGGACGGCGTTTCAATGATGGTTGCGACGTCATCCTGCCCACCCGTTGCCGAAGGAATGTCGGCCTCGGCCTTCTTCTTCGGTGCGGCTGGTGCGGAAGCCTTTCCGCCTTCAAGCTCCTGGAAACGGAATTCGTTGTCTTCCTGAGCCTTGCGGATGGTTTCCTGCATTTGCAGCAGCTGGAAACTCATTTCCTCGATGCGGCCATTGAGCTGACGGATCTGCTCTTCGAGTTGCTGCACGCGATAGGTTTCATTCGCCTGCACGTTGATCACCGGTGGCTGATGTGCGTTGCCTGTGCTCGAGCCCCCCCAACCGAACAACGGTCCTGAAACGGCGGTGCCGCTCAAGCCGGTGCAGGCTGCAAGCCCCAGCATCCCCGCCACGACAAGTTTCTTCATGTTGCGTCCTGTCTGGTTGATTTGCGCCCCAACGACGCAAAACCGGATTTTTTCCATCTGGCGTGAAAAAGCAACTTAACTTCGGCCAAACTATGGAAAAAAAGAAAGGCGGCCCGAGGACCGCCTTACAATTCTGATCACGTCGTTGCGAGGCAATTACATGCCTGCGCCACCCAGAACGGTTACGGCGCGACGGTTCTGCGACCAGCAGGAAATGTCGTCGCAAACGGCGACCGGACGTTCCTTACCGTAGGAAATGGTCTTCATGCGGTTTGCAGGAACACCCTGCGAAGCGAGGAATTCCTTGGTGGCGGCTGCACGACGTGCACCCAGCGCAAGGTTGTATTCGCGCGTACCGCGTTCGTCGGCATGACCTTCAACGGTGATGGCGTAGTTTGGATAACGGGCCAGCCACTGTGCCTGACGCTGCAATGTCTGCTGGGCGTCTGCGCGGATGGACGTGCTATCGGTATCGAAGAAGATACGGTCGCCGACATTGACAGTGAAGTCCTGTGCAGAACCCGGTGTCGCAGAACCGGCACCGCCGTTAAGGCCGAGTTCGCCAGCGCTGTTCGGCATGTTCTTCTTGTTGGCGCAACCAGCCAGCGCAAGCGCGAGCGTCAGAGCCAGAACAGCAGGGTTACGGGCGATTTTCTGCATTGGGCTGAGTGCCGAGGTGTGTGTACGGCTCATCGCCGGTCTCTCCTTAGAATTTCAGTAACGTTGCCAGACAATAACCGATTGCAGTTAATTGCCCCCAAACAATTATGGTTAACAGAAAGGAAATGTCCCGCCTTTTTTGCTCCCTCACAACATTTGCAGCAAGAAAGCAGGGCAATTCCCGATGGCATGCGTAGAAAATATGGCGGCGCAACTGCACCGCCATAATGGTTTGATCAATCCAGAAGCGGCGACCATGCCGGGTCGGATGCGAATGTCGGTGTCTTGATCAGCTGTTCGTTATAGCCGGTCAGATCGATAGAATAGAGCTGCGGGCCACCGGCACCGGCTGCCTGACGGAAGAACATCAGCACGCGGCCATTCGGCGCCCATGTCGGTCCTTCATTGTGGAAGCCCGAGGTCAGAATACGCTCGCCCGAACCATCCGGCTTCATCACGCCGATGGAGAACTTGCCGCCGGACTGCTTGGTGAAGGCAATCAGATCGCCACGCGGAGACCAGACCGGCGTAGAATAGGAACCATCACCGAAGGAAATACGCGTCTGGCCGGAGCCGTCGGCATTCATCACGTAAATCTGCTGACGACCGCCACGGTCACTTTCGAAAGCGATGCGCTGACCATCCGGCGCATAGGACGGTGCGGTATCGATGGCACCGGTATTCGTCAGACGCGTCGTGGTGCGCGAACGCAGGTCCATCGTGTAGATATTCGCGTTACCTTCCTGTTGAAGGCTCATGATGACCTTCTGGCCATCGGGCGAGAAGCGCGGCGAGAACGTCATGCCGGGGAAGTTGCCGACCACTTCACGCTGTCCGGTTTCCAGCTGCAACAGGTAAACGCGCGGCTGCTGACCTTCGAACGACATGTAGGTCACTTCCTGACGGCTTGGCGAAAAGCGCGGTGTCAGAACGAGATCCTTGGTGTTGGTCAGGTTGCGAACGTTGAAGCCGTCCTGGTCCATGATCGACAAAGCGCGCTTGCGGTCTGTCTTTGGGCCGCTTTCGGAAACGAAGACGACGCGGGTATCGAAGTAGCCCTTCTCACCGGTCACGCGTTCATAGATCGCGTCGGCGATGATATGGGCCACACGACGCCAGTTTTCCGGCTGGGTAAAGAACTGCTGGCCGCTCATCTGCTGACCGGCAAATGTGTCCCAAAGGCGGAACTCCGCGCGCAGACGACCGTCGGCTTCCTTCGTCACACGACCGGTGACCAGTGCCTGCGCATTGATGACCTTCCAGTCTTCGAAACGCGGCTGCTGATCCGGGTTGCTGATCTTTTCGATGAAGGCGTTCTTGTTGATCGGCGCAAACAGGCCGGAGCGCTGAAGATCGGCGGCGATAACCTGCGAGACCTGCGCACCGATGCCGTCAGTCGACATGAAGTCGGTGATGGCGATGGGCAGCGGCTGGACGTTACCCCTGTTGATGTTGATCTGAACTTCAGCATTGGCCGGTGTAACCGCGACAAACGAGAACAGCATGCCAGAGGCAACCACCATCGCGCGCAGGAGAGAGAACTTGATCATTGAGACAAGCCTTTCAGCTTCATACAAAAATTGGACATCGATTTGGGTGTGGGTGTTGTCATCGGTCCCAAAACTGTCGGTTTAAATCGCAAACTCGGACGGGTCGAAGTTCAGGACCATCGTGTTCCATCCCTTTTCGCCTTCGTATTTTTCGGGCGGCAGGTTTTTCAGCGGCTGAGACCTGAAGATCGCGCGGCGCGCGCTGCCTTCAACGGCACGCCGTGTTCCTTCCGGACCACCTGTCGCGGTTACCTCTGGCTGGCCGACGATATTGCCGTTCTGGTCGAGCGACACGCGAACGACGACACGCACCTCGGCAACGCCAGTCAAGCCGGAAGCCATGGCCCAGTTGCCTTCGATCTGGCCTCTGACATTGTCGATTTCACTGGCGCTCAGCCCCGTACCAATCGTCTTCTTGCCGCCCAGCGATGCCGTTTCGGTAGAGCGCTTAGCGCCACCACCGGATGGAGCCTGCTTGTTCAAGAGCTTCGAGATATCGTCGGCATTGAATTCGCTGGCCTGGGATGCGGCGGATTTCGCCGTTTCCTGCTTGCGGTCCGCTGGCTTCTTGTCGGACGGTTTCTCGGTCGACTTGGCCTGATCCGGCTTCTTCTCGGCGGGCTTTTCGGCAGGCTTCTGTTCTGCCTGCTTGGGCGGCTCAGGCTTAGGTGGCTCCGGCTTGGGCTCAGGCGGCTGCGGACGCGAATTCGGGCGCGGCACATTCGGCGGCACGGGAATTTCTGCCGGTTCCTGATTTTGAGGCGGCGGCTCCTGCGCCTGTTGCTGCGCTGGCGGCTGTGTCGGCGTTGGCGGTGTCGCTATTTCCGGCTTCGGAATAGGAAGCGACGCCGTTTCCATCGGCTTCGGCGCAGATGTCTCTTCCTTGACGATGTCTTTCACATCGTTCGGCTTGGTATCGACAACGGGTGCCGGCTTTTCCTGCTTGGGCGGGGCAGCGGCGCTCTCATTGTTGTTCGGCTTGGTGGTCGGCGTCGGTGGCGCTTCCAGATCAGCCGTGTTGTTGCCGGTATTCTGGGCATTGGCGACAATGTCGGGACGGGTCGTGGGCACAGGCGCGGACTTTTCAGCCTTGGGCGCGTTCTTGTCGCCCTGCTGGATCTGCGTCATCTCTTCCACGGATACGAGATCAACAGGCATCGACTCGGCCTGAGACACCTCGAGCGGCGCTGGCGAGCCCAGAGACACAAGGGCAAAGGCCAGAAGCGAGGCGTGCACAATCGCAGATGTGGTGACGCTGCCCTTCATGCTTAGATCAATTGTCCTGTTTCTGTTGTGTTACGAGGCCGATATTCTTGAAGCCCGCGGCCTGAATACGCGCCATCACATCGGCCACGATGCCGTAAGCGGCAACCGAGTCCGCGCGCACGAAAATGCGCTCATTATAGCCGGTGCTCGAAATCGCCTGCAGCTTGTCGGCTACTTCAGCGGCCTGGATCGGCGTTTCCTGCAAATGGATCACGCCATCCGCATTGACCGAAATGGTGATCGGCTGCGTATCGGAATTCAGCGCATTGGCGGATGTCTGTGGCAGATCGACCGGCACGCCAACCGTCATCATCGGTGCAGCCACCATGAAGATGATGAGCAGCACGAGCATGACGTCCACGAGTGGCGTCACGTTGATTTCGCTGATCGCGCCACCTCTGCGGCGTCCCCGGCCCCGGCGTCCACCGGAACCACCGCCGCCGCCACCTGCTGACATTCCCATAGTCTTTACTCCACTCGCTTCAGTGCGCGCTTACTGCGCGGCCTGACGTGTCTGCAGCTTCTCATCGATCTGACGCGACAGGATGGCGGAGAATTCGTCCGCAAAACCTTCCATGCGCGAAGAGAGCTTGCCCGCATCGGCTGTGAATTTGTTGTAGGCGATAACCGCCGGGATAGCGGCGACCAGACCAATGGCTGTCGCCAGAAGCGCTTCGGCGATACCCGGTGCCACGACCGCAAGGTTGGTGGACTTGGAACCGGCAATCGCCTGGAACGAGGTCATGATACCGATAACCGTACCGAACAGGCCGATGAACGGACCAGCCGAACCGATGGTCGCCAGCGAACCGAGACGTGCTTCGAAGCCTTCGCCCTCACGCGCCATGGTTACGTCCATTGCACGGTCGATACGCATCTGAAGGCCGATGGGCGAACGGGCACCGCGCTCGAAGGACTTCTTCCACTCGCGCATGGCGGCCACGAAAATCGCCGCAAGGCCGGTATTCTGGCGCTCGGCCAGCGTCCGGTACAGCTCTTCAAGCGACTGACCCGACCAGAACACCTGTTCGAACTGGTCGAACTGGCGTCTTGCCTTGCCGAAGGCGACGTATTTGTCGATGACGATGGCCCACGTCCAAACCGAGGCGGCAATAAGACCGATCATAACCAGCTTGACGATGAGGCCAGCCTGCATGAACAGAGCCCAGAGACTTACGTCGTGCGTTGCCGCTGCCAAACCTGCCTGTTCCATAAATATCCAATCCCCGAATCCAAACGCCCGGTGCATGACCGGGCGATTTAAACGCGCATCAACGCTTGAAGTCCTGCGACAACCGCCGAAAACCCCTTGAGCCATGCCCCGATATTGCCATTACGCCTTACTTGCCGGTAAATTTGGTAAAAGGAAGGCGTGCGGCTTACAAATACCGGATGGTTAAGTAAGACTACATTATGGTTAAGGGAGTGTTACGAAATGGACACTTTAAATAGGAAGCCCGGATTTCCCGTTTCTTACTTTAAAAATTTTTCGGCAATGGTATCGGGCAAACGGCGCGGTCTTCCCTTGGCGTTGATCACGGCAATAATCACTTTCGCGGCAACCAGGAGTGTATCGCCCCGCCGGATTTCCTGATTGAGGACCATCTTCGCGCCCCCCGCTTTTTCGGTCAGCGTGGTAATGGTCAAAACATCGTCCATGCGAGCCGGCGACTTGAAATCTATCTCCATACGATGAACTACGAAGACCAGGCCTTCCTCATCGGCGGTCAGCAACGCACTCTGCTCACAGCCGAGGCAGCGCAGATAATCGGTGCGACCACGCTCGAGGAAATGCAGATAGCGGGCATGATACACGAGGCCGGAAAAATCGGTGTCTTCGTAATAGACGCGCTGCGTGAGGCGATGGCCGTGTTCGATGAGTTCGCCGGAGAGCGATACGGTGAGGTCAGTCATTCCGTGGTGACCCTTCGCGCACGATCAAGTGCTCGTGTCGTTGCGGCAGCGCGTTGATCCGTTCGGCGATAAATGCAGGCCTCAAATCATGCTCCATTAACGCAGAGACGGTTGCGGGCAGCCATCTGAATTCGACATCAACGCCATCCACGATGCGATGGACGATTTCGGTTTCATGAAAGGGAAAAGCCTGTTCGAGATGGATCAGGTAATAGAAGGCCAGCTCATGCGCCTGGTAATCGCCGTAGCTGAAAAAGTTCTCAGCTGACCATAGTAGACGCTCAATACGCGCCTTCACATGCAGTTCTTCCTCGATCTCTCGCAAAAGCGTTTCTTCCGAGCTTTCCCCGATCTCGGCACGACCGCCGGGCAGCGCCCAATAGCGGTCAGTCGTCCCCCGGTTTACCAACAGATGACCGTCATGAAACACAAGACCGGCAACGCGAAAGCTGAAGAGTTGCGGCTTGTGATCAAGCCTGATCATGTGGCGTGTAGAAGCTGCGGAGGTCATTTGTCGTCCAGATTGCCATCATCCCAGACGATATGCTGGGTCGAAACAGGAAGGTTTTCGATGTCACCAGCGATGAAATAGGGCGGGATATCAAGCGCTGTCAAGGATTCGGCTGTTGCCTTGGCCCAGCGAAACTCCAGCGGGTGTTTCCCGTCCTGCATGCGGTGAACGATGTCTTCTTCGTGGAAGGGGAACGTCTCCGGCAATTCCATCAGGTAATAAAAACCAAGCTCGTGCCAGTCCTTGCCCTCATAGTGAAAGAAGTTCTCCACCACCCACAGCAGCCGACCGACCTTGGCCTCGACGCCTAGCTCTTCCACCATTTCCCGCGCCAGCGTCTCCTGCGACTGCTCGCCCATTTCGGCACGACCGCCGGGAAAACTCCAGAACTTTTCATGCGTTGCCCGGTGCACCAGCACATGGCCATCGCGAAAGGCGATGCCTGCCACGCGCATCTGGAAAATGCGCTTGGGTTTGAATTTCATGCGGATGCGGGTGTCTTCAGTCAAAAAATATATCCTTCTAACTCCACCCAGCGTTGGGATGGAAATACAAATATGTTAGTACGATGATAAAAATACAGAGTGAGGACGAGATGGACGCTACATATAATCTTAATGGCGGTTTTAAACCAACAGCTAAAAGATCGGCGGACATCGATGGGCCTGATTTCTTTCCGACGCCTGCGTGGGCAACCCAAGCTCTGGTCGATGTAGAGGAGTTCAAAGGAGAGATATGGGAATGTGCTTGTGGCAACGGAGCGATGTCGGAAGTTTTAAGAAGAACTGGATGTGATGTCTACAGTTCGGATTTATACGATCGCGGATACGGCGACACTGGTATCGATTTTTTGACAGCAAAGAGGCAGTCGAACAACATCATCACTAACCCTCCGTATAACAGTGCTGAAGGATTTGTTAAGGCTGGCTTAGAAAAGGCTGGAGAAAAGGTGGCCCTGCTATTGCGCCTTGCTTTTTTAGAAGGCGCGGGCCGCAACACCTCTATATTTAGTAAAACGCCTCCCTCAAGAGTATGGGTGTTCAGTGAACGTATCACATTTTACCCTTTAGACGCGGAAATAAGAGGATCTGGCACGACAGCATATGCATGGTTCATTTGGGATAAAGCCCAAACGACCGCGCCTGAATTAAAATGGTTACCCCTTGGATACAAAAAAAAATTTAAATAAGTTTTTTTGCTTTCAAAACAGACAAGCCTAAGTTTGTAATTTTAATACCATCAAGAGTTCGCTCAGCAAGCCCTTTTTTAAATATACTGGTAGAGCTATTCTTGTGGGATATTACATTTCCCACTATCTGTTCCCATTTATGCTCGTTGGAACGGGTAGTTGACGGAATTAAATCCTCAGGAGACATCGGTCGATATTTTGGAAATTTTTCTTTGATTTCTGCGGTACTGACTTCTCCGTTTGGAGATAACGCCGCAATTCTAAGGGCGACAAGACGAGCTTCTGGTTCTCTCAACTTGGGCATAGCATAACCTTCACATCTAGCCGAATCTAACAGCTTTTATGTTTAGTCACGCAACTAAAGATTTCAAGTGCATTCTCAAAATACTGCATATTAAGGTAGCACTAGTTCACTATCCGAATAACCTACGCCAATTTTAGGATCGTTATTCGGAATACCCTGCCAAGCTATAAACTCATTGGCTCATTTTAGAAGAAATTCAAAATCAATCCACCTTTTCCAGTTCTGAATGGCTTTTCAGAACACGCCCGCCATCTTCCTGCTCGATCAGATAGGCCGGTTCTTCTGCGCTCGCCTTGCGTTTGATGACGGAGCCTTCGATCTTTCGCTCGACATCCTCGGTGAAGGTCTCGGCGATCTTGCCCTCGCCTTTGCCCGTTCCCCATTTCCACTGAACCTTGGCACCCTTGCGGAATTTGGTCATGTGACGCTCCTTAAAAAACGGCAAATGACCTCGCGCCACCAATGGTTCCTCAAGCCTCTCCCAGTTCGATTACCACCACCTCCGGCGGCGACATGAAGCGGACGGGGGCGATGGAACAGCCAAGCCCGCCGGACACCACCAGATGCCGGTTATCCTCGACCACATGGCCGTAAGCGAAGCGCTCCCCAAACCGCGAAGGCACCGCAGGTCGCCAGCCGAACAGATTGACCTGCCCGCCATGTGTGTGGCCCGAAAGCGTCAAGGACACACGGTCGGGAACGGAGACAAAGATATCCGGCTCATGCGCCAGCAGAATAACCGGCGCGTCGTCCGTCACCTGCGCCAGCGTTCCCGGCAAATCATCCAGCCCACTCCTTCGGCGCCCCTGAAGATAGGCCCATTGGTCTTCCAGACCGGCAATCCAGAACGGCTGCTCAGGCGATCCGCTTCGCACCGCATCGTTGGAATGCACATTAATGCCAACAGCGCGCAAGGCCCGGTGCGCCACCGTTTCCTTCAGCCGCAAACGCTGCGCCTCCGGGTCCTGCCACCAGTCGTGATTGCCGCAAATGGCGTGCACCCCATAGGGTGCTTTCAGGCCGGAGAGTGCCTTTGCCCAGTCTTCCGGCGGCACAACGCCGGTGACCAGCTTCATGCCGGACATGTAGTCGCCCAGGAGCAGCATGATATCGCCGCCCAGCGTATTGGCGTAGTCGCAGACTTTGGCGATCCGCTCTGCAGGCATCCATGGCTCGCAGGCGTGGAAATCCGCAAGCGCCACGATGCGCAACGTTTGCCCCTTCGGCCAGCCGGGCGGATTGATACGGTAGCGTGTGGTGGAAAGCCGGGCCAGAGGCTCGATGCCGCCGGCATAGGCACCCAACGAGACCAACCCCGCCGCCATTGTGGCAGCGGTCTTGAGCAAAGCGCGACGGGTAATCACGATCAATCGTCCTCGAGTGTCAGGCGAAACTGCGCCGCCTCGATGTCTTTAGGCGGCTGCATGCCCAGATGTTTCCACGCCGTTGCGGTCAAAATACGTCCGCGCGGCGTGCGCTGGATAAAGCCCTGCTGGATCATATAGGGCTCGATAATATCCTCGATGGCATCGCGTGGTTCGGACAATCCAGCCGCAATGGTTTCGATCCCCACCGGCCCACCACTGAAATTGACGGCAATCATCGTCAGATAGCGCATGTCCAGCTGGTCGAGGCCCATATTGTCCACCAGCAGCCGCGTCAGCGCCTCATCGGCAATCTGACGCGTCACCGATTCCGCCCGCGCCACCTCGGCAAAATCGCGCACGCGGCGCAACAGCCGCCCGGCGATGCGCGGCGTTCCACGCGAACGGCGAGCGATTTCGCGCGCGCCCTCGTCCGTCATCGGCAAGCCCATGATGCGTGCGCCACGCCGCACGATCAGTTCAAGCTCTTCGACGGTATAGAAAGACAGGCGGACAGGAATGCCAAAGCGATCCCGCAGCGGGTTGGTCAAAAGCCCAAGCCGCGTGGTGGCGGCAACCAGCGTGAATTTCGACAGATCGATCTTCACCGACCGCGCCGCAGGCCCTTCACCGATGATCAGATCCAGCTGAAAATCCTCCATCGCCGGATAGAGAATTTCTTCCACAGCCGGGCTCAGACGGTGGATTTCATCGATGAACAGAACGTCGCGTTCTTCTAGATTGGTCAAAAGCGCCGCCAGATCGCCTGCCTTGGCAATGACGGGCCCTGATGTGGACTTGAAGTTGACGCCCAACTCCTTGGCCATGATCTGCGCCAGCGTCGTCTTGCCGAGACCCGGAGGGCCAACGAACAGCACATGGTCCAGCGCCTCACCCCGGTTCTTCGCCGCCTCGATAAAAATCTTGAGATTGGCCCGCGCTTCCGCCTGACCGGTAAAATCATCCAGCGTCTGCGGACGCAGCGTGGTATCGATATCCTCGCCGCGCTTTTCCGAAGAAATCAGCCGTGCCGCCTCGCTCATGTCAGAAGTTCCATTCCGGGTATTTTACGCGCCGCTTTCTGGTCGAATGTGTAGGTCACTGTGCAGCCTTCGCTCGCGGACCGACACGCGATCAACGCATCGGTAAAGTCCGCGTTGTTCTTCTCGACCAAGCGCAATGCCTTGACCACAAGGTCGTGACCTTCGACAAAAAGCCCCCGGGTGTGCAACAGCTTTTGTACGGCGATCATAACCTGCTTTCGATCGTATCCATATTGGGATCGCAGCGCCCAATCGAGCTCTATAAGCGTCATGAGGGTGACAAAGACAGTGTGGCTTTTCCCTATTTCGGCACCAAAACGCAATGCTGCCTGATGCTGCTTCGGGTCATCCCCTACGAAAAGTCTCAGTACCACATTCGTATCAAGACCAAACATATTCATGCGGCAGCTTCCGAGCTCTCTTCGTCGGTGTCGATAACATTGCCGCCGGCAGCTTTCAGGACAGACTCATCGATCTCTTCCAATGTCGCGCGTCCTCTTGGCGGCTTACCCAGCAGACCTGCCAGATCGTTGAAATCGACATTTTTGGGTGTCAACACCACTTCGCCGTCAATGATCGAGTAGACAATCTGGTCCCCGGGGCGAAGATTCAAAGCCTCACGCATCTCTTTCGGAAGAGTCACCTGCCCTTTAGACGAAAGTGTCAATTCCCATCCCAAATCGAAAGCCCTCCGAGAAAATCATAATCGTAGGAAAATTTATCATTTCTCCAACGGAATATCAATCTGGCATCACCGCGAAAGCTCCTTCAACCCCAGCCGGATCAGCTTGGCGCTATCTCCACCCTCGCCGCCATTCTTCAGCGCCGCAGCAACCGCATTGGCGGCCTGGTCGCGGGAATAGCCGAGATTGGTGAGAGCCGAGACGGCATCGGCAACGGGCGCAGAGGCCACCCCTTCACCCAGTTCCTGCTTGAGACCGATCGAGGCAGAGGCCTCGCCCGCAAAGGCCGGGGCCTTGTTGCGCAACTCGGTGACGATACGCACCGCGACCTTCGGACCCACGCCCGGCGCACGCGAAACGACCACCTTGTCCTGAAGCGCGATGGCATTGGCGAGTTCAGATGGCGTCAGCGTTGAAAGCACCGCCAGCGCAACCTTGGAACCCACGCCCTGCACGCTCTGCAGCAGGTTGAACCATTCGCGCTCCAGCGCGCTCATGAAGCCGAAGAGTTTCAGCTGGTCTTCGCGCACATAGGTCTCGATGAAAAGGACGATGGCTTCGCCCGGCGAGCCAAGCCGCGAAAGCGTGCGGGCCGAGCAATGGGCCACGTAACAGACGCCATGCACATCGACGAGAACATAGTCGTCGCCAATTTCATCGATGGTGCCTTTGAGTTTTCCGATCATGGTAACGCCTGTGAAATGAGGAAATCAGCTTGCCGCCAGCACGCGGCGCATGCGCTCGCCTGCCCGGTTGTGCGCGTGGCAAATGGCGATGGCAAGCGCATCGGCAGCGTCATTGCCCTTGAACTCGGCCTTGGGCATCAGAATTTTGAGCATCATGTGAATTTGCTGCTTTTCACCGTGGCCCACGCCGATCACCGCTTTCTTGACGGCATTGGGCGCATATTCCGCCACGGGCAGGCCAGCACGGGCCGGAACCAGCATGGCAATGCCGCGCGCCTGACCCAGCTTCAGCGTGGCCACCGCATCCTTATTGACAAAGGTCTGCTCTACCGCCGCCTCATGCGGTTGATGGGAATGTACGATATCCGACAGGCCATCATGCAACTGGCAAAGGCGCGAGGCCAGATCCATATCGCCGTCCGACGTCACCGTGCCGGAGGCCACGAAACGCAGGCTGTTGCCGAGGGTTTCGATGATACCCCAGCCCATTCGCCGTAGCCCGGGATCAATCCCGATAATTCGAATCGCATTTTGCATATGTCACCCTACCGTTCAGTGGCAAAACCTGCCAGCGATAAGTGAACAAAACGACAACATCCGTCATTTGCGCACAGCTTCTACGCCTGAACGCGGCTCTCACTCCCAAACGTCGCAAAGTTGGACCAGTTTTTTTGATGCATCGATCAATTCGGCGCGACTGCTCTGGCAAATTCCGCACTGCAACTTACATCGGGTAAAATCTGAAAAATCCCAACAGGAGCGTCCGATGATCCCTTTTTCCATTCTCGATCTGTCGCCCATTGGTGAAGGCGAGAACGTGAGCAAGGCGCTGGAGAATTCGCGCCGCATGGCCATCAAGGCTGAAGAGCAGGGCTATGAACGCATTTGGCTTGCCGAACATCACGGCATGCCGGGCATTGCCAGCGCCGCAACCTCACTCGTCATCGCCCATGTCGGCGCGGCAACCACACGCATCCGCGTCGGTTCCGGCGGCATCATGCTGCCAAACCACTCGCCTCTCGTGATTGCCGAACAGTTCGGCACGCTGGCAGCACTCCTGCCAGGTCGCGTCGATCTCGGTCTTGGCCGCGCGCCGGGAACGGATATGCGCACCGCCCGCGCTCTGCGCCGCAATCTGGATGCGGGCGCTGAAAACTTCCCGCATGATATTGTCGAATTGCAGCGCTATCTCGGCGCGCCGGAACCGGATCAAGCTATTCTGTCAGTGCCCGGCATGCACTCCAATGTGCCGATCTGGCTTCTGGGCTCCAGCATCTACAGCGCCCATCTGGCCGCAGCACTTGGCCTGCCCTACTCCTTCGCCTCGCATTTCGCGCCAGATATGCTGATGGACGCCATCGCTATCTACCGCGAACGCTTCCAGCCATCGGCTACATTGCAAAAGCCCTATGTCATGGTTGGCGTTATGGGTGTAGGTGCAGATACGGATGAAGAAGCACAACACCTCTTCACCTCCGCCCAGCAGCAATTCGTCAATCTGCGAAAGAACGTCCGCACCCAGTTCCCACGTCCCGTCGAAACCATGGACGATTACTGGAGCGACATGGAACGCATCACGGTCGAACACACGCTCAGATATGCGGTGGTCGGCTCGCATGCCACAGTCGAACATAAACTGGGCGAGTTCCTGTCGGAAACCGGCGCGGATGAGCTGATCGTCTCCATGCCCGTTCACGACATTCAGAAACGACTTCGTTCCGTCGAGGTTTTCGCCGAAGTCAGAAGCGGCCTGAAACTAGCCGCCTGATCGAGCCTGACCGAGAGCGACCCCGCGCTCAAGCGGGATCGCCGACGACGTCAGTGAGATCGATCATGTGGCGGTCTGGCTTTTTCGGGTCGATCAGGACCCGCAATTTTCGCCCCTCCAACTGTGCGGTGGGATCAACCCATATCGCGCCGCTCTCATAGCGTCGTATACGCCCGGTTTGAGGGTCGGTCCCCTGCGCCACCACCCGGAATGGATTTGCTCCGTTGACCGAGACCTTCTCATCTTGAAAAACGTGCAGAAACTCCGCTTCGACAGGTCGACCAAAGCGCAACAGCCATGTCTCGCGCCGCTTCTTCAAAACCAGGAAAAGAAAGATGCCGGTACCCACAAGGGTTAGCAGGACACCCAGGATCGTGAATATGCCGATAAGAAAATACCGTCCCATGAGGTCGTTGACCAAGGCATTCGATGGCGATTGCGGATCGTAGAGAACCTCCACCACATCACCCTGTGAAAAACGCGGCGGGGATGAGTTGATCCTGTCCGCCATTTCCTGCTGTTGTCCTTGAGCATCGGTAAAACGGACAATGGCCGTATAGCTGCTTTCCTGTGTCCTGCGAACGACCTCCGAGACGACGCCCTGCGCCGTCAGCGCGCGTTGGGCGAACTGGCTATCCTGATAAAAAAAGAACGCGCCCAACCCAGCAAATGCAAGGCCGAACACGACAAACGCCCAAGCAATAAGTTTAACAGTTGCCTTCATACGCAAAACCCTCTCCGGTTGATGAGATCGAGATAGTGCGACTAAAAATTAAACCAAGGGTCGAAATTCAATTTTTTACGTGATCAGCCATTATGCGCTCAAACAAAAGCCCCCGCGCATGGCTGCGCAGGGGCCTATTAAATCATAATCGGCAGAAAAATCAGGCCGAAAGCTTGGCCATGATTTCTTCGGACACTTCGAAGTTCGAATAGACGCTCTGCACATCGTCATCGTCTTCAAGGTTGCCGATGAGCTTCATCAGCGACTGTGCCTTTTCTTCATCGACTGGAACCGTGTTCTGCGGCTTCCAGATGGATTTGACGCTTTCGGCTTCACCGAGAACAGCTTCCAGTGCCTTGGACACTTCGTTCATGGCTTCGAAACCGCAGATGATGGTGTGGCCGTCTTCATTGCTTTCCACATCGTCGGCACCCGCCTCGATAGCAGCTTCCATGACCTTGTCGGCGTCACCAACAGAGGCCTTGTAGGTGATTTCACCGACGCGGTCGAAGGAGAACGAAACAGAGCCGGTTTCGCCCAGCGCGCCGCCAGCCTTGGTGAAGATGGAGCGAACGTTGGAGGCCGTGCGGTTGCGGTTGTCTGTCAGCGCTTCGACGATAACCGCCGTACCGCCCGGACCGTAGCCTTCGTAACGCACGTAATCGTAGTTTTCAGCATCTGCACCGGACGCCTTCTTGATGGCGCGGTCGATGTTGTCCTTTGGCATCGACTGTGCCTTGGCGTTCTGCACTGCCAGACGCAACGCCGCGTTCATGCTCACATCCGGCAGACCGGACTTGGCAGCAACGGTGATTTCACGCGCGAGTTTGGAGAACATCTTCGAACGGATCGAATCCTGTTTTCCCTTGCGATGCATGATGTTCTTGAACTGTGAATGGCCAGCCATGGCACCCCTGATCGGATCGTTTGTTTGGATTGCGGTGCTTATAAGTGCGATGGCCCGGCTGTTCAAGCCCACATGCCCACTCTTCTCGCACACATCAAAGCGTTTCCTTACTCACTGGAGCAGGTCTGCCGGCGCAGGTTTTCGTCCTTGATCCTTGCGGAGAAATGCCCGGCAAACCCGTTCCAGTGAACAAGGAAACGCTTTAGGGAACTGAAATCTACTCTCTTCGTTTGGTTACCAGTGCGAAAGCGGGCAGCTTTGTCCGTTGATCGTGAGGATAACGAGAAACGTGAAGGAGACCCCTAAATGGTCAGCTTGAGTGAAGCACGCGATGCCCCCGCCCGTCAGCTTTGGGACGAAATCAATTCCGTCCATGCGGGCATGCTGGGCCTTGAAGGCCTTCACAGCCATATGCAGCCCATGGCACCCCACGCCGACCCGAAGACCAACACGATCTGGTTTTTCACCAAAAAGAGCGCTGATCTTGTTCAGACTTTAAAGTCCGGCTCCCGCGCCCACTTCTGTGTCATCGGCAAGGATCACGACTATCATGCTTGCCTCTCCGGCAAGCTGGAAGTTCGCGAAGACAAGGCAAAGCTGGACGAATACTGGAATTCCGTCACCGCCGCCTGGTATGAACACGGCAAGAGCGACCCTGATCTGACGATGCTCGCCCTCCATGTGGACGATGCCGATATCTGGGCATCGACGGACAGCACCCTGAAATTTGGTTGGGAAATCGCCAAGGCAAACATGTCTGATCATAAGGTGCCGGATGTCGGCGTCAGACAACATCTGGCTTTCGCCTAAAACTTCCCTTTCCCGCCCGTTGCCCGTTCACATGCCTTGCGGCACCAGAATTTGCGGCTGGCGGGGAAGGTTTCTCATAGACACCCTGATAACCGGGTCATTGGCATAAGCGATTTTGAATTGCGGGCCGAACGTGACCAGAAACTGCTCCAGAGCACTTGGCTGGTGCATCGGCAGGATCAGAGCCGACCGCAGTCGCTTCACGATGCGGCTCATACTGTCAGCCCCCATCGTCAAGCCACCATCGACCGGCACCATCAAAATATCCAGACGCCCGATTTCGGCATATTGCGTTTCCGTCAACTCATAATGCAGATGACCCAGATGCCCGATGCACAGGCCCGCGACTTCGAAAATGAAGATCGAATTGCCATCCTTCTGCAACAACCCGCCGCCGCCCCAGCGGTTGCGGATGTCCGAGGTGACGTTGCGGATATAGACATCACCCACCTGCAATTTATGCACGGCCTTTTCGCCCGGCACATCGCTCCAGCCGTGCAGCACATATTTGATCGCCGGGTCCGGATGCAGCGTATAATGCGTGGAATGCGCATTGTTCATGGTCACCACGGTGGGCGTAACGGGCGGGCGGTAAATACCGTTATAATCGGTAGCGATGGTGACGCCTTCAGGCGAGGTGATCAGAAAGGTCGAATGGCCGATATACTGGATCTGCACCTCTTCCTTCGCACTCGCCTGCGCCAGTTGAACATCGGAAGGCTGAAAGCTGGCAAAGGTCGCGCCAGGCATGGTCTGGGCAATGGCCTGGCACTGGCTGATCGGAGGGCGGTTGGCGGAAGGACGGCTAGGCTGTTGCTGGGCCGATGCGGCAGCGGCCACCAAAAGCCCTGACAATGCGAGCATGAGCATGCGAAGCATCAACACCACTCCCAGAAACGAGATGAGTGCGGGCAGGATGCGGCAAGGGTGGTGGATCGTCCAGACGCAAGAGGTGGATGGCGCTCACAATGTCGTCATTGGGGGGGGTGCATCCCTATTAAGGTTTTTGGGTGTGGCTCACCCCCCTCTGCCCTGCTGGGCATCTCCCCCTCAGGTGGGGAGATCGGCTGGGCGCACAGTCCCCGCTCAATCTGCAACGTTCAAGATGGCCGACAGCTAACCACGAGTCGATCTCCCCCCTTGAGGGGGAGATGTCCGGCAGGACAGAGGGGGGTAAACCCCACCCGCCGCCATTTAATGTCAAACGATCAAACCCAAAACGCCGGAACCGTCTCCGCCAACCTCGGCCCAATCCGCAACGGCGCGATCTTCTCCGCCAACCCGGTGCGATCCGATATCTCCACACCAACGCCGCAAATCGTCGCCGGACCGCTCGCCGCCTCAAAACGGCCCTTCGGCATTTTCGAAATGAAGCGGTTGATCGGTTCTTCCTTTTCCATGCCGAGCGAAGAATCGTAATCGCCGCACATGCCGGCATCCGACATATAGGCGGTGCCGCCATTCAGGATTTGCGCATCGGCAGTGGGAACATGCGTATGTGTTCCCACGACGAAGCTGGCGCGGCCATCGACGAAATGGCCGAAGCACTGTTTCTCGCTGGTCGCTTCGGCGTGAAAATCGAACACGATGGCATCGGCCTGTTCACCCAGTGGGCAGGCACCCAGAATGCTTTCCGCCGAGCTGAAGGGATCGTCCAGTTCCGGGTGCATGAAAACGCGGCCCATGATGTTGGCAACGAGAATGCGGGCGCCGTTGCGGCCATAAAACAGGCCGGAGCCCTTGCCGGGCGTGCCCTTGGGGTAATTGGCTGGCCGCAGAAACTGGTCGTGCCGTTCGCAGAAGGAAACGGCCTCTTTCTGGTCCCAGACGTGGTTGCCGGTGGTCACCACATCGGCTCCGGCATTGATCGTCTCGAGATAGATCTCTTCGGTGATGCCGAAGCCGCCAGCGGCATTCTCGCCATTGACGATGACGAAGTCCAGCTTGAGATCGGAGATCAGCCCCGGAAGACGCTCCCACACCGCCGTGCGGCCCGTCTTGCCAACCATATCCCCGAGAAACAATAATCTCATTCCGCCGTCCTGCCCGCCATCTTGTCATTGAAATACCGCATGCCGCTCTCGGTCAGAATGGCATCCAGCGCCACATCGTGCGGCTCCGCGGGCACTGATGGCACTTCCTGGCAGTCGAATGCAATGCCGATGAGGGTTGTATCAAGACCTTTTGCGCGGAGTTTGGCGATTGCGCGGTCATAATGACCCGCTCCATAGCCAATCCGGTGGCCTTTGGCATCGAATGCAGAGAGCGGCACCAGCAGAATATCAGGGTCCAGCACCGCGGCGCTGTCATCCGGCCCCGTGGTGCCGAAGCCGGTTTTGACGAGCGGCACGTCCTTGGCAAATTCGCGAAACACAATGGTCTCGCGGTCCAGAATGACCGGCAGGCACAGGCGCATACCAATCCTGCGCAGGGCCTCCATCAAGGGCCGCAGATCGGCCTCCGAGCGGATCGGCATGAAGCCGGAGACGATCTGTCCAGCAGAAGACGTCAGCGCATCTGCACCCTTGGCAGCGATACTGAGACTTTTCTCACCGCGCTCTTCAACGGAAAGAGCGTCCCGCAGGGCGAGACGCTCGATACGAAGTTGGGCTTTGCTGAGGTCGCCCGACGTCATCAAGCCGCCCGGCTGACCAGCACCTTGTCGATCCGGTGCCCGTCAAGATCAATGACTTCGAAGCGCCAGCCATTGCGGGTGACGTGTTCGCCAAGCTCCGGCAAACGACGGAATTCGTCCAGCACCAAACCGGCCACGGTTTCGAATTCGGCATCGTCGGAAATCTGGAAGCCCATGCGGTCGGCAAATTCGTCGGCGGGCATCCACCCGGCCACGAGGAAGCTGCCATCCTCACGCTCCACCATCGCTGGCTCTTCGCCATCATCTTCCTGAAACGCGCCGGTAATGGCTTCCAGAACGTCGCCGGAACTGATGATGCCTTCGAAGTGGCCGTACTCGTCATAAACCAGAACCATGTGCACCGTGGAACGGCGCAGCGACTGGATGACATCAACGGCGCTTGTCAGGTCGGAAACAACCGGTACTTCGCGCAGAAGTTCACGGACATTCAACTCCTTGCCGGAGGCCAGCGCATCGAAGGCATCCTTGGCGAAAAGCACGCCGAGAATTTCATCGGAAGCACCATTGCGCACCGGCAGGCGCGAACGCTGCGTGCCGCGAAGCTGCTCACGGATTTCTTCCGCCGTATCTTCTATATCCACCACTTCCACGTCACGACGCGGTGTCATCAGGCCACGGGCATTGCGGTCTGCAAGGCGCATGACGCTGGTGATCATGGCGGATTCTTCCGTCTCGATCACGCCTGCACTGTGCGCTTCGGCCAGAACCGTGCGAATTTCATCATCCGTCACGGACGCGTTGGACTCACCGCTGTGGCCGAGAATGGCCAGAACGAGCTTACCCGAACGATCCAGCAGCCAGACGATGGGCGCACCGATCTTCGACAGCATCACCATGGCGGGGGATACCCGCACGGCAACCTTTTCAGGGTCACGCAATGCGATCTGCTTCGGCACAAGCTCACCGACGATCAGCGATAGGTAGGTAATGGCGACAACCACGACGCCGACGCCGATGGCATCGGCAGCACGGTCCGGCACACCCTGCTCCAGAAGCCAGGCGGTGAAACGGGCACCCAGCGTGGCACCGGAAAACGCACCGGAGAGAACGCCGACCAGCGTAATACCGATCTGCACGGTGGAGAGAAAGCGTCCGGGGTTTTCGGAAAGAGTGAGCGCCATGGTGGCGCCTCTGCTGCCTTGAGCGGCAAGCACTTTAAGCCTCGCCGGTCTGGAGGAGACAACGGCAAGTTCGGACATGGCAAGCACACCGTTGAGTACGGTGAGCAGAACCACGATCATAATTTCAGTAAACAAGTTTAGCTCTTTTTGGGCTGTTGAACGGCATGTCGCGGCTGCAACCACAATCGCTATAGTTGAGAGCGGGAGCGGACATACCAACACGGATAATAGGGAATTGTTCCACCAATGCAATGACCAGTGGCCTAAAAAATAAAGGCATACAGGCCGTTGAGGAGGAATCGAATCCATCTCACCCCTAAAGAGAGTGCGATAGTCGTGCGGTAATACGGTATGCAGCCGGTCTCCAGAGCCGCCTACCGGTGTCCCAGAAAGCTTGCCATTTAAAGGCCAGCAAAATGAAAAGTGCGATCCGCGGCAACCGATGGAGGTTTACGATCCTGGGTGCCTACAAACGTAGGTGGGCGCCATATGTCCAAGCCCACGGGCCTGGCCAGGGACAGCTCCCTTTGGATCGAGTATGGCCCCAGGGATTGTGGTTCCTGTCGAGAAGCGCAGAACGCACTTCGTATATAGGGTGGTTCTGTGAATTGCGGAAGGGGGGCGAAGGCGAGAATATTGCGCCCAAGCGGCTGTCACAAAACTATCCAGATGTTTTGTGACACGAAAGACGAAAGACGAAAGACGCCGTCAGTTCACAACCGGCTTCGGTCGCGCCACCAGCTTTTCGGTAATGCCGTTCAGTCGCGCAGAAAGATCGGAAATCGCGTCCACCAGCAATTCCTCGGTTTTCGCCTTGCTTTCCGCCATTCCATCGCGGTTGTGCTGCAGGGATGCGACCTGGCTTTCCAGTGCTTCGATCTTGCGGGAGAGCTCCGACATTTCATCGGTGATCATGATGCCAGCCATGACGGTGAGGCGCAGGTCGCCGATTTCACCGAACTGGCTTTTCAGATGGCCGACATATTGGTCGAACCGGCTGGCGAGATCGGTCAGATGTGCTTCCTGCCCCGCTTCGCAGGCCATGCGATAGGCCTTGCCATCGATCATCACTGTCACTTGAGCCATGAATTACAGTCCTTATCGATCCAGCACGGCGCGGATGGTTTCCATCGCGGTTACGAGGCGGCGGGAAACCTCGCGGTTGACTTCTTCGAGGCGGTTGGCGCGGAATTGCGACTGGTCAAGCTCCTGCGCCAGCCGTGCACGGTCCACATGCACACGCTTGACTTCGCTTTCGACCTCGCCATTTTCCCGCTGGCGCTCGATCCGCATGTCGATCGCGTTCTCAAGACTGTTGATGGCGGAGCTGAGCTCCGACAAAGCGACTTGTATGGTTTTTTCCGCCGTCATCGTTTCTTCCAAACCGCATGAGCCAAGCCGAATCGTTATTGCTTGGTGTCAATCAGGGCCGTGCCACGATATTACCCGTTTCACAGCCACGTCAATCAAACCAATACATTCAAGCACTTTGCGCTGTGGATGAATGCAGCACCGGAACGGCGCCAAGATGGCCGTCGCCTAAATATTGCCGGAATACGAAACGATTTTTGTTGCTGATCGAACCGCAAACCGGCCCGGATTTATTGACTCACCCGTCCTACCTGCTATGGATCAACCCGCTTTTTGGATAGTCATAATGGCTATCTCCTATCACCCGGAACAGACGGAAAAGCCATGATTTCTCGCGATAAACACGACCGGATGGCCAATGCGATCCGATTTCTTGCCATGGATGCAGTGGAGAAGGCCAATTCCGGCCACCCAGGCCTGCCTATGGGTGCAGCGGATGTGGCCACGGTTCTCTTTACACGTTACCTGAAATTCGATCCCAAGGCATGGCAGTGGCCAGATCGCGACCGCTTCGTGCTGTCTGCCGGTCACGGCTCCATGCTGCTTTATTCGCTCCTCTACCTCACCGGTTATGAGGACATGACGATCGACGAAATCAAGCATTTCCGTCAGCTCGGTTCCAAGACCGCCGGTCACCCGGAATATGGTCATGCCACCGGCATCGAAACCACCACTGGCCCGCTTGGTCAGGGCATTGCCAATGCCGTGGGCATGGCGATTGCCGAGCGCAAGCTGGAAGAAGAATTCGGCTCCGATCTGCAGAGCCACTTTACCTATGTGCTGTGCGGCGACGGTTGCCTCATGGAAGGCATCAGCCACGAAGCCATTGCGCTGGCTGGCCACCTGAAGCTCAACAAGCTGGTTCTCTTCTGGGACAACAACAACATCACCATCGATGGTGAAGTTGGCCTGTCCGATTCGACCGATCAGGTTGCCCGTTTCAAGGCCGTTCACTGGAACACCATCGAAGTTGACGGTCATGATCCGGAAGCGATTGCAAGCGCCATCGAAGCCGCGCAGACATCCGACCGCCCGACCTTCATCGCCTGCAAGACCACCATCGGTTTCGGCGCGCCAAACAAGGCCGGTACACACAAGGTTCACGGTTCTCCGCTCGGCGCTGAAGAAATTGCAGCGACCCGCAAGGCCCTGAACTGGGAAGCCGACGCTTTCGTGGTACCGGAAGATGTGCTCGACGCATGGCGTCTGGCCGGTCTTCGCTCCACCAAGACCCGTCAGGAATGGGAAGCCCGCCTCGAAGCAACCGATGCCGACAAGAAGGCCGAGTTCAAGCGCCGCTTTGCTGGTGACTTGACCGGCAACTTCGACAGCTCCATCGACGCCTTCAAGAAGAAGGTTGCCGCTGACAACCCAACGGTTGCCACCCGTAAGGCATCCGAAGACGCGCTTGAAGTCATCAACGGTGTACTGGCCGAAACAGTCGGCGGCTCTGCCGACCTGACGCCATCCAACAACACCAAGACCAGCCAGATGAAGTCGATCACGCCGACCGATTTCTCGGGCCGTTACCTGCACTATGGCATCCGTGAACACGGCATGGCAGCTGCCATGAACGGTATCGCGTTGCATGGCGGTCTTATTCCTTACGCTGGCGGCTTTATGATCTTCTCGGATTATTGCCGTCCGTCCATCCGCCTCGCCGCTCTCATGGGCATCCGCGTCGTTCACGTTCTGACGCATGACTCGATCGGCGTTGGCGAAGACGGCCCGACCCACCAGCC
Source organism: Agrobacterium vacciniicorymbosi (assembly GCF_040427045.1). Lineage (NCBI taxonomy): Bacteria > Pseudomonadati > Pseudomonadota > Alphaproteobacteria > Hyphomicrobiales > Rhizobiaceae > Agrobacterium > Agrobacterium vacciniicorymbosi. The sequence continues at coordinate 28,927 of NZ_JBETMF010000018.1, read as the reverse complement.
GGTGGAGCAGGTTGCAGCGCTTCGCGCCATTCCGAACCTTCTGGTCTTCCGCCCTGCGGATGAAACGGAAACCGCGGAATCCTGGCAGATCGCACTGCATGAAAAGCACCGCCCGTCGGCGCTGGCGCTGACCCGTCAGAACCTGGCACCGGCCCGCAAGGAATATGAGGAAAAGAACCTCGTTTCCTACGGTGCTTACGAGCTGGTTTCGGCAAGCGATGCCAAGGTCTCGATCTTCGCTTCCGGTTCGGAAGTCGAAATCGCGCTGAAGGCTGCCGCCGACCTCAAGGTAAAGGGCATTTCCACCCGCGTCGTTTCCGTTCCCTGCTTCGAACTCTTCAAGGAGCAGCCAGAGACTTACCGCAAGGCCATCATCGGCAATTCGCCGGTCAAGATCGGCGTTGAAGCTGCCATCCGTCAGGGCTGGGATTACTTCATCGGCAATGACGGCGCCTTTGTCGGCATGCATTCCTTCGGCGCATCTGCCCCGGCCAAGGATCTCTACAAGCATTTCGGCATCACGGCGGAAGCCGTTGTTGCCGCCGCAGAAGCGAAGCTCGGCTGACGAATTCTTCCATCTGGTGCGGCGGAACCGATCTCGCCGCGCCAGACCGTCACCATTCCAATCACGTTCGAAAATATTGATAGGGAGTATGTAAATGACTGTGAAAGTTGCCATTAACGGTTTTGGCCGTATCGGCCGTAACGTCCTTCGCGCCATTGTGGAATCCGGCCGCACCGACATCGAAGTCGTTGCCATCAACGACCTCGGCCCGGTTGAAACCAATGCTCACCTGCTGCGCTACGACAGCATCCACGGCAAGTTCCCGGCAGACGTGAAGGTCGAAGGCGACACGATCATCGTTGCTGGCGGCAAGCCGATCAAGGTTACAGCCGTGCGCGATCCAGCCCAGCTGCCGCACAAGGAACTCGGCGTCGATATCGCTCTGGAATGCACGGGCATCTTTACCGCCCGCGACAAGGCAGCCGCGCATCTGACCGCTGGCGCAAAGCGCGTCATCATCTCGGCTCCGGCTGAAGGTGCGGATCTCACGGTCGTCTTCGGCGTCAACGACGACCAGCTGACGAGCGAACACCTCGTCATCTCCAACGCGTCCTGCACCACCAACTGCCTGGTGCCAGTCGTCAAGGTTCTGGATGATACAGTCGGCATCGACCACGGCTTCATGACCACGATCCACTCCTACACGGGCGACCAGCCGACGCTGGACACCATGCACAAGGACCTGTACCGCGCCCGCGCCGCAGCCCTGTCCATGATCCCGACCTCGACCGGCGCTGCCAAGGCCGTCGGCCTCGTGCTGCCGCACCTCAAGGGCAAGCTCGACGGCACCTCGATCCGCGTTCCAACACCAAACGTCTCGGTCGTCGACTTCAAGTTCGTAGCCAAGAAGGCAACCAGCGTCGAAGAGATCAACGAAGCCATCAAGTCTGCCTCCAACGGCAAGCTGAAGGGCATCCTTGGCTACACCGACGAGCCGCTGGTAAGCCGTGACTTCAACCACGACAGCCACTCCTCCATCTTCGCAACGGACCAGACCAAGGTCATGGAAGGCAACTTCGTGCGTATTCTCACCTGGTACGACAACGAATGGGGCTTCTCCAACCGCATGTCCGACACGGCAGTAGCACTGGCCAAGACCATCTGATTTTTCGCAGAGAGCGAATAAGCAAAACCCGGCTGGAGCAATCCCGCCGGGTTTTGTGTTTTGGGACTATCAGTTTTTACGTCAGCCCAGCGCGGTATGCTGCTCGATTGGCTTCCCTTGGAAAGGTTCGACGTTGATCTCCCCTTCCCGCTTGCGGGCCTGAGCAATATCAAAGCTGTTCTGCATCCTCATCAGTGTATCCATGGACACGCCAAAGGCTTTCTCGATTCTCAACGCCATCTCCGAGGAGAGATGCGAGCGTTCATTCAGCAGAGCCGACAAGGCCGCTCTCGTGACGCCGAGAACCTGCGCCGCAGCCGTCACCGAAAGGCCTAGCGGTTCGATAATCTCACTTTTGATGAAACCGCCGGGGTGAGCGGGGTTTTTCAGACGGATGCCTTGCATCGCATTCATAGCCACCTCCTAGTGGTAGTCTTCATAGTCCAGATCGACAATCTCGATTTCCGCTTGATCGATCCGCAGTGTAATCCGCCAATTTTTGGTGACGAACAGGCTCCACGTACCTTTGCGATCACCGGTCAGCTGATGCGCTTTCCAGCTCGGCACCGTGCGCAATTCATCTTCGCGTTCCATATCCTGCAGAAAGGAAACGATGCGGAGCAGTTTTGGGACCACGGCGGCTTGCAAGCCGGACGCGTCATCGTCCTCAATCAAACGGCGCAAACCCTTATGGATCACGTTTCGGATTTTCATGGATTAAAACTATCCGGCACTGCGAAAAGTGTCAAGCTACGCTATACACTCGATACCCAGCTGACGTAACGTCAAATCGATGGGCAAAAGCGTCATTTTCCTCGCCGCTCGCCTTGCTCTGGTCCATTTTGATACGGAAAAATCCAAGCGAGGGATTCGGTCGCGTTCTATTGCGCATCGTGCCCTGCCGTATCATTCGATACACCTCGCCTTGCCCTGTCTGCTGCGCGAAACCCCTGCGCCGTGACCGTCCAAAACGTGGCGCATTGACTGCTGACGTGCGGGAGCATGTGTGCCACGCGGCCTTTCATGAAAAGGACGTGTGCGTGGAATCGTTTTATTTATTGCTGCTGGTCGCCACCGTCCTCGTTCTCGTTGCCGCTTTTTCCAGTCTCATTGCCTACCGCTTCGGCGCTCCGCTGTTGCTGCTCTTCCTGATGATCGGCCTTGCCGCGGGCACGGATGGGCTCGGCATTCATTTCAGCAACAATCCGCTCGCCTATATGCTGGGCTCGCTGGTGCTGGCCGTCATATTGTTCGATAGCGGCTTCGGCACCTCCATCCAATCCTTCAAACTGTCTGCCGGGCCGTCCATTTCGCTTGCTACTGTTGGCGTGGTGCTGACCTCGGTGTTTTTCGCCGGTGCCGCAGCCCTGCTGCTCGGCTTTTCATGGCTCGAAGGCCTTCTGCTCGGCTCCATCGTGGCCTCGACCGATGCGGCGGCGGTGTTCTTCCTGCTGCGCATCGGCGGCATCCATATCCGCGATCAGGTCCGCTCCACGCTGGAAGTCGAATCCGGCACCAATGATCCGATGGCAATCTTCCTCACCGTGGCCTTGGTGGAAATCGTTTCGAAAGGTCAGGGGCTGGCGGGTATCGATGCCAGCTTCCTGCTGCTCTTCATCCAAGAAATGGGCCTCGGCGTCATCTTCGGCGTCTTGGGCGGCCTGATGATCGTCAATGTCGTCAACCGTTTTCAGGTGGATCGCGGGCTGGTGCCGATTCTCGTTCTGGCGCTGGCGCTGCTGGTCTTTTCCTTCACCGGCGCGCTGCATGGCAGCGGCTTCCTTGCCGTTTACGTCGCTGGCATCGTGGCGGGCAATCGCAAGATTTTCGCCAAAGGCGCCATTCGCCGTTTCCACGAGGGCATGACGTGGCTCGCCCAGATCATCATGTTCCTGATGCTCGGCCTTCTCGCCACGCCTTCACAGTTCCCCGCCATCATCGTGCCTGCGGTGCTGCTGGCGCTATTTCTCATCTTCATCGCAAGGCCGCTCGCCGTCTGGCTCAGCCTCATGCCCTTCAACTATACCCAGCAGGAAACCACCTTTGTCGCATGGGTCGGCCTGCGTGGCGCTGTCTCCATTCTTCTTGCCATTCTTCCTGCTCTCGGAGGGCTTGAGGGCGCTGAAACCTATTTCAACGCCGCCTTTATCATCGTGCTGGTGTCGCTCTTGCTGCAAGGCTGGACCATCAAGCCCGTCGCCACCCGCCTTGGCCTCATCGTACCACCGCGCATGGGCGATGTGGACAAGCTGGAGGTAGACCTGCCCGGCACCGCCAACCACGAACTCATCTCCTACCGCGTCGCCAAAGGCAGCGCCGTGCTTCAGGGTGAGCGTATTCCCCGCTGGGCCATGCCTTCGCTGGTGGTGCGCGATGGCAAATCCATCCGCTATCAATATGCCGGTCGCCTGCGCGAAAACGATCTGGTCTATCTCTTCGTCATGCCCAGCTATGCCCGCCTGCTGGACCGGCTGTTTGCCAGCGCCAAACCGGTGACAAAGGATGACGAGGACATTTTCGGCACCTTCGCCATTTCGCCTCAAGGCCCGGCAAAGGAACTCGATGCGTCGTACGGCCCCGGCCTCCTGTCACAGCAGGAACTGTCAATGACAGTCGGAGAACTCATCCAGAACAGGTTCGGTGGAAAAGCGGAATATGCCGACCGCGTCCGCCTCGGCTCGCTCATCCTCATCGTCCGTGACCTCGATGAAAACCACGCAATATCCAGCGTGGGCATTTCGCTGGAGCCGGTGGAGCCTGCCATGGCGCTGCCCGTCTTCATCAGCCTCAAGGAAATCGTCCATCGCACCCGCAGCCATTTTGCCGAAAAACGGAGGGCGCGCAGAGCCGCTGTCGCCGGTAGCAAGATACCAGCTTCGGCAGACGCCACCGGTCACGCAGAAAATGATCACTGAGCGACTTGCACCGCCGGTCAGGCATAGTATGGTCGCGCCCCAAGCCATTCCGTTCAACGTTACAGGATCGATACATGCCCGCCTTCAAGACCCTCGATCACCTCACCGACATCACCGGAAAGCGCGTTCTCGTCCGCGTCGATCTCAACGTGCCGGTTGCTGACGGCAAGGTCACAGATAAGACCCGCATCGAGCGCGTTGCTCCGACCATTCTCGAACTGTCGAAAAAGGGCGCGAAAGTCATTCTGCTGGCCCATTTCGGCCGCCCGAAGGGTGAGCCGGTCGCCGATATGTCGCTCTCCCTCATCACCTCCGCCGTCGAAGAGGTGCTCGGCAGCTCCATCCATTTCGCTGCGGAAGCCATCGGCGCACCGGCGGCCGATGCGGTCGCCAAGATGCAGAACGGCGATGTCCTGCTTCTGGAAAACACCCGCTTCCACAAGGGCGAAGAAAAGAACGATGCCGCCTTCGTGGCCGAACTGGCAAAGAACGGCGATATCTACGTCAACGACGCCTTCTCCGCCGCCCACCGCGCCCACGCCTCCACGGAAGGCCTCGCCCGCCACCTGCCTGCCTACGCCGGTCGCACCATGCAGGCAGAGCTAGAAGCGCTGGAAAAGGGCCTCGGCGCACCCGCCCGCCCGGTCGTTGCCATCGTCGGTGGCGCAAAGGTATCGAGCAAGATCGACCTGCTGATGAACCTCGTCAAGAAAGTCGATGCTCTCGTCATCGGTGGCGGCATGGCCAACACCTTCCTGGCCGCACGCGGCACCCATGTCGGCAAGTCGCTCTGCGAACATGATCTGGCCGAAACCGCCAAGCAGATCATGATCGAAGCCGCCACCGCAGGCTGCGCCATCGTGCTGCCGGAAGACGGCGTCGTTGCCCGCGAGTTCAAGGCCAATGCCGAAAACCACGTCGTTGATATCAACGAAATCCCCGAAGACGCCATGGTTCTGGACGTCGGCCCCAAATCCGTCGAAGCCATCAAGGGCTGGATTTCCCGCGCCGAAACGCTGGTCTGGAACGGCCCCCTCGGCGCCTTCGAAATCGCCCCCTTCGACAAGGCAACAGTCGCCGCCGCCCAGCACGCCGCCGAATGCACCAAGTCCGGCAAGCTCGTCTCCGTGGCCGGTGGTGGCGATACGGTAGCAGCTCTCAACCACGCCGGCGTGGCAGACGACTTCACCTACATCTCCACCGCAGGCGGTGCCTTCCTGGAATGGATGGAAGGCAAGGTTCTTCCGGGTGTAGCGATCCTCAACGAACAGAAGTAATCGCTCAAAAATTACTGTGCCGAATGCGCCTTGGCGGTCATATCGACGCCAAGCGCACGCATAACGGCCAGCGTTGTCTTGAGCGTCGGGTTTCCCCGTTCGCTGAAGGACCGATAAAGCTGTTCACGCGACAGCCCGGTCTTGCGGGATATTTCAGTCATACCCTTGGCGCGTGCCACTACGCCAAGGGCTTTGGCAACATAGGCCGCATCGCCGGTTTCAAAGGCATCAGCCATGAAAGCGGCGATTTCTTCATCATCCACCAGTGCGGCGGCTGGGTCGTAAGTGGAAAGCTTTTCACTCATTTTCTAAACTCCATTCCTTGGCAAGCTTCTTGGCAGCAGCAATGTCGCGGGCCTGAGATCCCTTGTCTCCACCACAGAGCAAGACGATCAGGAGATTTCCGCGCTGCTGAAAATAGACGCGATATCCCGGCCCGTGGTGAATTCGTAATTCACTGACGCCCTCACCAACTGGCTCGACATCACCGGGCAACCCTGCCGCCAGCCGCATCAATCGCGATGCGATGAGGGTTCTGGCACGCTTGTCCCTGAGACGGGATTCCCATCTGGCGAATATGGTCGTCTACCTTAGCTCGATCATGAATGTTTTGTAGTATAAAAACTACAAACACACAATCCTCTGGTGGAAGGCCATTTTGCATTTAAATTTTTTTAAAGATTTCCTAAAGTTTCAAACGATTGAAATCATTTCAATCGTTTCAATGAGTTAGCGTGCCATTTTCTCGCCTTGGAACTTCTGATACCCAAAAATCATTATGCCAAGGGAGATTGAAAAATGACTGAGCGTCTTGAAGATATCGCATTGAAAATGGTTGCCGATGGCAAGGGTCTGCTGGCTGCGGATGAATCCACCGGCACGATCAAAAAGCGTTTTGACAGCATCAATCTGGAATCGACGGAAACCAGCCGTCGTGATTATCGCGAAATGCTGTTCCGCACAGACGAAGCGATGACGAATTGCATTTCCGGCGTCATTCTTTACGAAGAGACCCTGTTCCAGAAGGCTGCCGATGGCACGCCCTTCGTGGATATCATCAAGGCTGCAGGCTCCATTCCTGGCATCAAGGTGGACACGGGCGCAAAGCCACAGGCTTTCTTCCCCGGCGAAACCGTCACCGAAGGTCTCGATGGCCTCGCTGATCGCCTGAAGAAATACTACGATGCCGGTGCGCGCTTCGCCAAGTGGCGTGGCGTCATCAACATCGGCGATGGACTGCCGACGTGGGGTTCCATCAAGGCGGATTCGCAGGCGCTGGCCCGCTACGCAGCCCTCTGCCAGCAGGCAGGCATCGTGCCCATCGTTGAGCCTGAAGTGTTGATGGATGGCGAGCCCGGCACGCACAGCATCGATCGCTGTGCCGAAGTGACCGAATGGGTTCTGCGCACTGTCTTCACAGACCTCTATGACGCCCGCGTCAACCTCGAAGGCATGATCCTGAAACCGAACATGGTCATTGATGGCAAGAATGCCCGTAAGGCATCGGTTGCCGAAGTGGCTGAAAAGACCGTCAAGGTTCTCAAGGCCACTGTGCCATCCGCCGTTCCCGGCATCGCCTTCCTCTCCGGTGGCCAGTCCTCGGAAGAAGCAACCGCCCACCTCTCTGCCATGAACAGCGGTTACGACCTGCCGTGGCCCCTCACCTATTCCTATGGCCGCGCTTTGCAGGAAGCCGCTCTCAATGCATGGGGTGGCAAGCCTGAAAACGTCGCCGCCGGCCAACGCGCCTTCCGCCACCGCGCCGAAATGAACACGCTCGCCGCACTCGGCAACTGGAAGCAGGAACTCGAGAAGGCCGCTTAAGCTTAGCGCTTCGACGACCGTCTTATGAAACCGCTCGCAACCCTGTTGCGGGCGGTTTTCTTTTCAAGCTCATGCCATGCGGCAATTGCTTCCAGGGGGCGCAAGGCCGGAGCCAGCCGCTCACCCCCTCTGCCCTGCCGGGCATCTCCCTCACGGGTGGGGAGATTGGCAAGAGGCACGCTCCTCGCTCCAATCGTAGTTGTCAGAGGGATTGGTAACCGGCTGAATCGCCTTCCCCCGTCCACAACGCTCAAGATGGCCAACAAGCTCACCCCCAGCCAATCTCCCCACCTGAGGGGGAGATGCCCGGCAGGGCAGAGGGGGGTAAACCCCACCCAAAACCCTCAAACAATAAAAACATACAAACCAAATCAACACCTTAAACAAAATCCGCCAAACCCCCAAAAAAATTCCCACAAAATTTCATTCACAGCCTCCCAACCTCAGCGACAATGGCCCCGTTCCGCCCTCGGATACACCGCAAGGCGTTGCGGCGAGGCAGGACCGGCGCTGATGGGTGAGAGGCTACGCAACCTCTTGACCATCGGGGTCGAGCAGCAATCCCCCCGGCGGCAACGGGAGGAGCGTGACACGGTTTCGGACCGGCCGGTGTCATTCTCCCGATGCCCGAAAGGCTTAACCGCCGCCGGGTGTACCGACAGCTCATCGTCCTCTGGTCGAACGCGACCATGGGGATTGAAGCGAAAGTCAGGCGGTACACAGGAACACGCTGCATCTGCCCCGCACCGTCGGATGACGGCGCGGACGGATCGCAAGGATGAACCGCAGCCATTATGGACGCGGCAAACCCTTGCGAAAAACGGATCGATCCTTCCGCCCCTGGATTATCGGCGCGGGAGCAAATCGAAGGCAGGTGTGGCCGAACTGGCAGGGTGCTTTTCCCGCAAGGAAGCAGCACCACCCGGATGGGAAGGGTTGGACCTTGAAAAATGTCCGACCGGTTCTCCGGCAAGGTTTCGCCTTCGCCATCCGGTTTCTGCCAGCCGTGGCAAGTGGATTGCTGTTTGGCCAAAAGAGCCGAACGGGGCGCTGCGAGGTGCCATTCTTAGACTACCCAACGAGGCAGCTTACAGCGCCCCGTCCGACATACCCATGGCCGTAAATGGTGATGGGACCTGAGAGTAAAGCACACCACGGGCAGATGCTGCCGCGTGAACGGCGAAGCTTGGGCACGAGCAGGCCGGGGTTTTTGACAGGATTGGATTTTGGAGGGTGTGGCTGGATGCGTCGAGGGCGCTGCGGGGCATCTCCCCGACAGGCTCAGGATGATGCTGAGGTTGGTGGGTGTGATTGCCTTCACCGAACCAACGCGGCATGCAAGCGGGTATGAAGAATGCTTTGGACGGTGATGCGGGGCACACCGCAGCAACCCTCATCCTGAGGTGCGCAGGCGTAGCCGGAGCCTCGAAGGACGAGGGTTGCGGGCTTGAGGCAGAATGCGCGGCGGATGCTTCGAGGCTTTGCCCTACGGCCAAAGCACCTCAGCATGAGGGCAGTGGGTGTGGCAGGCCTCCCCATGAGAGGGTGGAGGTTGTGGTTGCCCGGCTGACGAAAAAAAGCCGATGAGGCAGGGCACAACGGAGCAACCCTCATCCATCATCCTGAGCCTGTCGAAGGAGAGGTGCGCAGGCGCAGCCGGAGCCTCGAAGGACGAGGGTTGCGGGCTTGTGGCAGTGCGGGCTTGTGGCAGAGTATGCGGCGGATGCTTCGAGGCTTTGTCCTTCGGCCAAAGCACCTCAGCATGAGGGCGGAGGGTGTGGCTGACCCTACCCATGAGGGCGCAGAGCAAGCCCCCACCCTTCCCAGTTGGCATCATCCAAAAGCAACTCCCCGCCCCTTTCCAAAAGCCGAACCAGCCCCCTCCACCCACATTCACACCCACCCCCGTTGCAACACATTGACGTTCGCGTAAAAGTAATCCGAATCCACCGGGAGGGGTTGATGGAGAGATTTGACGTTATTGTCGTGGGTGCGGGGCTTGCCGGGCTGGTGGCGGCGACGGAGGCTGCGGAGCGGGGGTTGAGGGTTTGCGTCCTTGATCAGGAGGGAGAGCAGAACCTTGGGGGCCAGGCTTTCTGGTCTCTGGGTGGGCTGTTTTTCATCGATAGTCCCGAACAACGCTTCATGCGCATTCGTGACAGTCTCGATCTCGCCCGTCAGGACTGGCTGGGCTCTGCCGGTTTTGACCGCCCTGAAGATCATTGGCCGCGCCGGTGGGCCGAAGCCTATCTTGAGTTTGCGGCGGGTGAAAAGCGGGCATGGTTGCATGGGCTTGGCATGCGCTGGTTTCCCGTCGTGGGATGGGCGGAGCGCGGCGGGGCGCATGCCCATGGTCACGGTAATTCCGTGCCGCGCTTTCATGTGACATGGGGAACTGGACCGGGCGTTCTGGACCCCTTCGTCAAAAAAGCGAGAACCTATGCACAGAGTGGGCGGATCACCTTCAAATTCCGCCATCAAGTTGATGCTCTAGAAAGCACGGATGGGGTTATTACCGGCGTGTCCGGTACCCTGCTAGAGGCCGATTCTGTTCAACGCGGCGAGCAAAGCAGTCGGGCTGTGACAGGAGATTTTCGATACGAGGCCGCTGCCGTTATCGTCACCTCCGGCGGGATCGGTGGTAATCATGATCTGGTGCGCCAGAACTGGCCGGTGGAGCGGCTGGGTCAGCCGCCTGCGGATATGGTTTGCGGCGTGCCAGCCCATGTGGATGGCCGGATGATTGGCATTACTGAAGCGGCGGGTGGCTCCGTCATCAACCGCGACCGTATGTGGCACTATACCGAAGGCGTGAAGAACTACGATCCGATCTGGCCGAACCATGGCATCCGCATTCTACCCGGGCCCTCATCCTTCTGGTGCGATGCCAATGGCGAGAGATTACCGGCGCCTGCCATGCCGGGTTTCGATACGCTCGGAACGCTGAAAATCCTGCGGGAGAGAAATAGCGATTACAGCTGGTTCATTCTGACCAAGGCGATCATCAAGAAGGAATTCGCGCTTTCCGGCTCTGAGCAGAATCCCGATCTCACTGACAAGAACATTCGCCTGCTGCTGAAACGTCTGGGCAAGGAGCCGCCGGGGCCGGTGAAAGCTTTCATGGAGCGGGGCGAGGATTTCGCCGTGCGCGATACGCTGGAAGAACTGGTGCAGGCGATGAATGCGATCACCAGTGAGGAACGGCTGGATGTTTCCCATATCCGCACGCAGATCGAAGCGCGGGACCGGGAGCTTGCCAATGGCTTCAGCAAGGATGCGCAGGTCACGGCCATCAGAGGTGCGCGCAATTATCTCGTCGACAAGCTGATGCGCACGGCCAAGCCGCATCGGCTGCTGGACCCCGCCGCCGGGCCGTTGATTGCCGTGCGGCTGCATATCCTCACCCGCAAGACGCTGGGCGGTCTGCATACCGACCTCAACGGGCGGGTGCTGGATGGTAGCGGTGCGCCGGTGCCAGGGCTTTACGCGGCGGGCGAAGTCGCCGGTTTTGGCGGTGGCGGCATGCATGGTTACAACGCGCTGGAAGGCACGTTTCTCGGCGGATGCCTGTTTTCCGGACGGGTTGCGGGCCGCAGCGTCGGTGCTTAGCTGGTCTTCACCAGCGGCACCACGTCATCGCTGCCCGTTTCGAATTGCAGGCGGGCGAGCTTGGCGTAGAGGCCTCCCTGCCGCGACAGGCTCTGGTGCGTGCCTTCCTCGATGATGCGGCCTTCATCCATGACCAGAATACGGTCGGCCTTCAGCACGGTGGCGAGGCGGTGGGCGATGACGATGGTGGTGCGTTTGCTGATCAGCTGATCAAGCGCCTTTTGCACCAGCGTTTCGCTTTCGGCATCCAGCGCCGAAGTCGCTTCATCCAGCAACAGAATCGGCGCATCGCGAAGGATGGCGCGGGCGATGGCGATGCGCTGGCGCTGACCGCCGGAAAGGGTGACACCGCGTTCACCGACAACGGTGTCATAGCCGTCATAAAGTCTGGAGATGAAGCCATCGGCCTGTGCGGCTAAGGCAGCAGCGCGGACCTCATCACGCGTCGCGCCGGGCTTGCCGAAGGCGATGTTATCGTGAATGGAGGAAGCGAAAATCGCCACATCCTGCGGCACGATGGCAAGCCGGGAGCGCAGCTCTTCCAGCGTAACAGAGCGGATGTCGGTGCCATCGACGGTGATGCGTCCGGCCTGCGGATCGTAAAAGCGCATCAGCAGCGAAAAGACCGTGCTCTTGCCAGCTCCCGATGGGCCGACGATGGCGACGGTTTCGCCCGCTGCGACCTTGAAGGACAGGTCCGAAATGATCGGCTTGTGGTCGCCCTGCGGGTAATGGAAGGCAACGCTCTCAAAGCTGGCTTCACCACGTGCGGGTGATGGCAGCGTCATCGGTGCAGCCGGATTTTCGACCGGGGATTTTTCGTTCAACAGTTCGGACAGGCGTTCTGCTGCGCCACCCGCCTGCGAAAGCTCGCCCCAGACTTCCGACAACTGGCCAAGCGAGCTGGCGGCGATGACGGAATAAAGAACGAACTGGCTGAGCGTACCGGCAGAGATGGTGCCGACCAGCACGCTATGGGCGCCATACCACAGAACGGCCACGACGCTGCCGAAGACGAAACTGATGGCGACGGCGGTCAGAACCGCGCGGGCGCTGATGGCGGCGCGAGCGCCGTGATAGGCCTTTTCCACCGCCTCATTATAGCGGGCATTGGCCAGCGTTTCGGCGTTAAAAGACTGGATGGTGCGGCTGGCGGAAATGGTCTCTGCCGCAAAGGCAGCGGATGCGGCCAACGTATCCTGCGTGGTTCTCGAGCGGGAACGGACGGAGCGACCAAAGGCAATGAGCGGGAAGACGATGAGCGGAATGGCCAGCAGCGCAAGGCCGGAAAGGCTGGGGCTGGTATAGACCATCATCGCCACGCCGCCGAGACAGAGCAGAATGTTGCGCAGGGCGACCGATGCGGAGGAACCGAAAGCCGAGCGGATCTGTACCGTGTCTGCTGTCAGGCGCGATGTCAGCTCACCGGAATGGTTGACGTCAAAAAAGGCCTGCGACAGAGACGTCAGATGCGCGAAAACGTCGCGGCGCAGATCGGCAACGACCCGCTCACCGATTGTCATGACGTAGTAATAGCGCATGGCGCTGGCCAGCGCGAGAACGACGGCGATGGCCAGAAGCACGGCGAAATAGCTGTTGATCATCGCGCCATCGGCGCCCTCGAAACCATGATCGATGATGCGGCGAACGGCCAGCGGCAAAGCAAGGGTAGTGGCGGACGAGAGAACGAGGGCAAACAGCGCAGCTGCGACCAGCCCGCGATAGCGCTTCAGATAGGGAAAGAGGCTGGCCAGCGGCTTTGGCGTCTTGCGGCCTGCCGATTTCTGTTCCTGAATGTCTGCCACGTTCTACTCCTGCATTTGCCAGCGTAAGCTTTGGTTTTCACCAGCCTGCGGCAATCTCAAATGTGTCATGTCAGATGTGTGACCAACTATGGGTCCAAGCATCGGCAGGCACTTGTTATCTCGGCGACCTTCATGTATAGGCTCCGCATCGAATTGGGAAGCCATGGCCAAATGGTCTAGAGCTTCATTATTGAATTGGCTCAGTTGACGCAATTGCGGCAAATGGTCCGCATGTCACTAAAGCAGGAAGATTGTCATGAAGGCTGAAATTCATCCCGACTATCACATGATCAAAGTGGTCATGACCGATGGCACAGAATACGAAACATTCTCCACATGGGGCTCCGAGGGTCAGACCATGAACCTCGAAATCGATCCTAAGTCGCACCCAGCATGGACTGGTGGCAACCAGCAGCTCATGGACCGCGGCGGCCGCGTTTCCAAGTTCAACAAGCGTTTCGGCGGCCTCGGCCTCTAATCCTGTTGATACTGTCGAATGCAAAAACCCTGGAGCGATCCGGGGTTTTTGTTGTTTGGGGGTCTGACGTTGGTGGGTGTGGCTTACCCCCCTCTGCCCTGCCGGGCATCTCCCCCACAAGGAGGGAGATCGAATCGTGGCCATGTCTCACCTATCTTAAACGTTGCAGATGAGGCGAGCGGGAGCGCCCAGCCAATCTCCCCACCTGTGGGGGAGATGCCCGGCAGGGCAGAGGGGGGTAAGTCACACCCGCGACCTGTACTGACAGCACAAAAACAAAAAAGCAGGCGGAAGCCTGCTTCTTCAACCATTGATGTCAGCTGAATCAGTTGCCGGCAAATGCGGTACGCAGCAGGTTGAGCTGGGCCTGAACGCTGTTCTCATTGTCTGGAACCTTCGCAGCTTCTGCCGGGCGATAGATTTCGCGGTCGAGAAGAGCGACGCGGTTCTGGAGGCGAAGCGAACGCTCGACCAGATCGCGGAAGGATTCTGGAAGGTCGTTCCAGCCCGGTGCGTTGCGGTCGACATTGAAGTTGTCGAGGCGGACCTTGTTCTTCTCGCTGAGAACCTGATCGCGGCTCATCTCGCCATTGTTGACGGCGCGCTGAAGAAGAAGCCAGGAGGCCATCTGCATGAGACGTGTTGTGAGGCGCATGGATTCCGCTGCGTAGAGAACCGATGCCATGCGGGGCAGAACCTTGGAGGCGGCGCGTCCGGAACCGTCCAGATAGGTCGCCGTTTCCTCCACCAAAGTCATACCCTCAGAATAGAGAGTCTTAAATTGGTTGGATGCTGCAGCACGGCCAGCAAAACTGATGGTATTCAAAACCTGTTCTGACATTTTTCCAAATCCTGCTTACGCACCATACTACTGGCAACGGGATAGAGGCTTAATAGTTCCGGCCTCTTTGTATTTTCAGGATGATATCAATAACGCAAATGCGCAAGCTGATTATTAAAGAAAGGTTAATACCCACAGTTTTGGCAATATTGTTAAGGGATAAAAAAAGAGCCGCAAAAGCGGCTCTCAAGGTAAAACAGGGAGAAAAATCAGACCAATTCGCCGATAGGAGAAACTGCCTGAGGTCCAGAAGAACTGGACATGTATAGTAATCGCTCAAAAAGCTTAATTTTTCGTTAATGGTAAACGAAAAGCTGCACCGCGCCGTAACGTTAATGAAGCGTTTCTTGCCGCCTCAAGACCGAAAAAGGCTTTCTGCGGCCTTGCGACCTGCGGACTTCTTCTCACGCTCGGCTTCCAGCCTTTTGATCTCCATTTGTAAAATAGCGATGCGACCGGTCAGTTCGTCTACGGAAAGCAGGCTGAGATCGCCACCCACTACGTGAGTCGTGGCCTGCTGTTTTAGCGGTTCTTCTTCGAAAACACTCATATGCCAGCTCCTTTTTCCAGTTCCGCCTCGTCCTCGGGATAGTGAGGCGCACGCGGGTCGAGCGACACGCTTTCGGGTGTCGCCAGCGGTGCTGCGGCTGCCGTGGAGAAGTTATCCTTCTCTGCCGTTGGCAGGGCTGCACGTTGCCTGGAGCGGAATATAGCATAAGCGCTGATGAGAAGGTGGGAAACCGCCGTGACCATGAACAGGGCGTAGGGGCCGAAGGAGGTCATGATCGGGCCGCCAAGTGTGGGGCCGATAATGGTGCCAATACCATAGAGCAGCAGCAGGCCGCCGGAGACTTTGACGAAGTCTTCCGAAGAGGCGAAGTCGTTGGCGTGGGCAACCGCAATCGGGTAGAGCGCATTGGCCGCTGCACCATAAACCGCGATCATGCCAATCAGCATATACACATGGCTCGGCTGGATGAGAGTAACGGCAAGGCCCGCAAAAGCCGCGACCCCCGAGAGGCCAGCCAGCACGAAACGACGGTCGATACGGTCGGACAGCTTTCCGGCCGGAAACTGCGCCAGCGCGCCGATGAAGATGGTGACACTGACCATGATGGCAATCGTCGTCGGGTCCAGCCCGGCGCGGGCACCGAACACGGCACCCAGCGTGCCGTAAGCGCCGTTGGCAATGCCGATCAGCAAGATGCCGACGAAGGATACGGGCGACGTTCGGTAGAGGGCGGGTAGATCCAGCTTCACCTTTTTCAAAGGCTGCGGACTTTCCGCCTTGGACAGCATGGCGGGCATGATGGCGACGCAATAGATGATGGCGCAGACCATGAAGAGCGACGTGCCGCTGACCGTACCAAAGGGAACAACGAGCTGACCTGCGACGACGCCGAACAGCGTGATGGCGATGTAGAGCGAGAAAATTGCGCCCCGGCTTTCATTGGTGGCGCGTTCGTTCAGCCAGCTTTCGATGATCATCGACGTCCCGGCAGTGCAGAAGCCGGTGAGCGCGCGCAACGTGACCCATGCGACGTCATCGATGAACAGACCGGTCAAAAGCACAGTGAGGCAGATGAGGGCGACGAAACTGCCAAAGGCGCGGATATGGCCCGCACGCCGCACGATGGCCGGTGCTACAAAGCAACCGATAACAAATCCCGCCGCCCATGACGTGCCGAGGAAGCCGAGAACTTCATTGGAATACCCTTCCGCCGATCCCCGCACGGGAAGCAGAAGCCCTTGCAGGCCATTGCCCAGAAACAGAAACAAGGTGCTGGATAAAAGAGCGAATACGGGTAGAAGGTTTCTGCTCATAAGCCACTTTCATGCTAAGCGATTCAAGGTGTAGATCTGGGTCGACGACGCGCGAATAGGTTGCCGGTCATTGGTGAACATTAAAAATGTCCAGCCTGTGACGCTGTTTCAATAAAGCCAAAAGGTTTAGAGTCTTTCGGGAGCAAATGAAACCATTCTACCGGGCATATTTCCATCAGGATCAGAGACGCTCGTCTCGACAATATCCGGAGATATGCTCTTCGCCAATCACCTCTGCCTTGCCGAAAATCTGCTCCCGCAGAACGGTTTTATTTGCCCCAGAAAGGCTCTAACGATGACGAAAGCAATCGGGCTTTTTCTGCTTCTGGCCATGTGCATCCAGCTCATCCGCCCGCTCGGCCTGCCGGGGCTTCGCAAGCGCGGGGATTGCTGGAAGATCGCCGTAGCTGCCTTCGTGATCTGGACGCTGGTGCTGTTGTTGCGGCCTTAAGGGCGAGCAAATATAGAAGCCGTACTTCCAGCCTCATGCTGAAGCGCTTTGGCCAGAAATCAAAGCACACTCCCAAAGACCGCAACCCTCTTCTTTCGAGGGTCGCTTCGCTTCGGCCTCAGAATGAGGATTGCTACCGAAGCAGCATCCCCTCACCGCTCCGTCAGCTTCAACTCGATCCGCCGGTTCTGCGAGCGTGCTTCCGGCGTGTCACCCTCGGCCAGCGGCTGATATTCCCCGAAGCCTGCGGCAACAAGCCGGTTGGCGGGCACGCCCTTGGAGATGAGGTATTTGACGACGGAGGTGGCGCGGGCTGAGGAGAGTTCCCAGTTGTCGCGGAAGCGGCCAGAGCCGGAAAGCTGGACGTTGTCTGTGTGACCATCGACGCGCAGTACCCAGTTGATCTCTGCCGGGATTTCCTTGGCGAGATCAATGATGGCAGTGGCGAGCTTGGCCATTTCGGCCTGGCCTTCGGGGTTCAGGTCGTTGCCGCCCGAGGGGAAAAGCACTTCGGACTGGAAAACGAAACGGTCGCCGACGATGCGGATGTTTTCGCGGTCGGACAGGATTTCCCGCAGGCGCCCGAAGAAATCCGAACGGTAGCGGTTAAGCTCCTGCACACGCTGCGCCAGCGCCACGTTAAGGCGGCGACCGAGGTCGGCGATCTTGACCTGCGATGAGGAATCCTTGGCTTCGGATGCCTGCAAGGCAGCTTCGACCGAAGATATCTGGGCGCGAAGAGCGGCGATCTGCTGGTTCAGAAGATCGATCTGGGCCGAGGCCCGCTGACCCGCCTGACGCGCATCTTCGAGTTCACCCGACAATTGGCCAACACGCGCATTGGCGGCGGAACTGTTACCAGCGCCTGAATCGAGCAGGGATTGCAGGCGTGAGCGTTCACTTTCGGAGGCAGCCAGCGTGGATTGCAGATTGGCCAGCGTGTCCTCGATATCCTGCTTGCTGCCCTTCTCCAGTGCCAGCAATTCAGTGAGTTCCGAAATCTGGTTGTTCAGCCTGTTCAGCACCTCATCCTTGCCGGAAATTTCCCGCGAGAGGATGAACTGCGCCAGCACGAAAACCGTGAGCAGAAACATGATGGCCATGAGCAGGGTCGACAGGGCATCGACGAAGCCCGGCCAGTAATCGACACCCCGGTCGCGGCGGCGGTTGCGCGCAAGCGCCATGATCACTCGCTCCCGTTATCGTGGCGGATGGGACGGGGGGCAGTTTTCTGCTCGGCATCGATGCGGGCAGAAAGGCGGTCGAGCGTGCGTCGTAGCGCTCGTGATTCCTCCTGCTGTGCCTCGATCCAGTCCCGCAGCATCTGCTGCTCGCCGCGCATATTCTTGACCAGTCCCTGAATGCCCTCTGCAAGGCTGGTCATGGCGGCCAGCGACCGTTCGGTGCCGACAGTTCCGTAACCGCTGCCACGCGCCTCGCCGCTCGCATCCGTGCCCGGATCGGTCACGGAAGACAGCCAGTTTTCCAGTTCGGTGTAGAAGCGGTTCTGTGCGCGACCGGCCTGCAAATCCAGAAAGCCGAGAATGAGCGAGCCGGAGAGACCGAGAAGCGACGAGGAAAACGCCGTGCCCATGCCGGAAAGCGGTGCCGTCAGACCGGATTTCAGCGAGGAGAGAATATCGGTGCTATCGCCCGCCGTCGGGTCCAGCCCCTGAATGACATCGCTGATGGCCCCAATCGTGCCGATCAGACCCCAAAAGGTGCCGAGCAGGCCGAGAAACACCAGAAGGCCGATGAGATAGCGCGAGGTATCACGCGATTCGTCCAGCCGTGTGGCGATGGAATCGAGGATGGAGCGCTGCGTGACAGTGGACAGGCGCACCTCACCACGCTTGCCGATGACGGAGCGCATGGGTGCCAGAAGCTTCGGCGAGCGGCCTGCTTTGTCCACCGTGCCGGCGGCCTGAAAGCCGTTGAACCAGCGCACTTCCGGACGAAGCGAGAGAATTTGCGTAAAAACCAGAATGATGCCGATGACCAAAACGCCGAGAATGAAGCCGTTGAGGCCCGGATTGGTCATGAAAGCAGTCTGTGCCTGCCGGAAGAGAATGGCGACAAGAAAGGCGACGATGATGAGGAAGATGACCATCGTCCACAAAAACGGCGTGGGGCTCGACAGCTTGTGATGATATTGTTTCGTCACCGGTTTTTCGACGCCAACATCGAGCCGTTCCGTATCCGCCATAATTCTCATTCCCTCTGGCATTGCCGCAACGCCCGCGCGAAAACCTTAAAGGGTTTATGTCAGGCGTGATCGCGGTTCCGACCGGAAGCTAGTAGAAAATTACGACGAATTGAAGTGAAAAGCCGGTAAGGCAGCAAGGCTTTTTACACCTTATGCCAAGAGAGGCGTTTCAAGGCGCCTCTCTTGCAGTTTATCCAGCGAAAAACCGACCTTAGCGGCCAGGAACGGGGCGGTTGACGATTTCCATCAGCGCTTTGTGGATATATTCATTTCCGGCAACGACGTTGCCCTGGTTGAGAATATCCTGCTGCCCACCCATCTCGCTGACGAAGCCACCCGCTTCACGGATGATGATGAGACCAGCGGCCATGTCCCATGGCGCAAGATCGGCTTCCCAGAAACCGTCCAGACGGCCAGCCGCGACATAAGCAAGGTCGAGCGAAGCGGCACCAAAGCGGCGCACACCGGCGACTTCACCCATGACGTGGCGAAGCTCGACCAGGAATTTGCCGTGATTGCCACGGCCCAGATGCGGCACGCCGCAGCTGACGACGCAATCGGTGATCTGCTTGCGGGCGGCCACGCGAATGCGGCGGTCATTGAGGAACGCGCCAAAACCACGCTCGGCGGTGAAGAGTTCGTCGGTGGCAGGATTGAAGATCACACCTGCCACGACCTCGCCATTGCGCTCCAGCGCGATGGAAACGGCGAACTGAGGAATGCCGTGCAGGAAGTTGGTGGTGCCATCCAAGGGATCGACGATCCAGCGATGCGCGCCGTCAGAGCCCTTTTCCTCGCCGCCTTCTTCGCCCAGAAAGTCATAGGTCGGGCGGGCCTTCATCAGCTCGTCACGGACGATTTTTTCGGCCTTCAGGTCCGCCTGCGAAACGAAATCGCCGGGACCTTTGACCGAAACCTGAAGGTTCTGCACTTCACCGAAGTCACGCGCCAAAGATTTTCCCGCCTTGAGCGCGGCCTGAACCATGACATTGAGAAGGGCTGAACGGGCCATGAAGATGTTCCTGAAAGGTGGCTGAACCTGCTAGCCAAAAGTCTGGCAGGCACGCAGATATGGTTTCTGATGGAAAGTTTGCGGTTCAAGACCACAAAACGCGCTGCAATTCAAGGCAAAAAGCCGTAAACCGCCTTGGCTCAGGCCGGGCGGAAGCGGTTGGCGGCCTCGATAGCCTTTTTCTGCTGTTCCTCTTCGATGCCGAGATAGAAATCTTCAAGACCCGGATCTTTGAGGCCCGCGCGGCGTGACAGCACATACCACTTGGCCGCTTCGACAGGGTCTGGCTTGGTGCCGAGCGCCTGAATGTAGAGATGCGCAACCTTGTTCTGGGCAACCACATTGCCGCGCTGGGCGGCACCGTAAAGCCAGCGGAAACCCTCTTCCAGGTTGCGCTCGCCACCAACACCATTGACCAGCCAGATGCCGAGATCGACCTGCGCCGTATCGAAACCGGCCTTTGCCGCACGGGTCAGCCAATCGCGGGCTTTCGCCTTTTTATCGGCCGGAATGTCCTTGAGGTTCCAGTAGATTTGCGACACGGCATATTGCGCGTCGGCAATGCCCTTTTCGGCGGATTTTTCATAAAACGGTAGGGCGGCATGCAGTCCGGCAGGTCCGGGGGTCTGCGAGACGAGGATTTGCGCCCAGTTGAACTCCGCCTCGCCATTGCCCGCTTCCGCTGCGCGGCGCATGTAATCGTCTGCCAGCGTCTTGTCGTGCTTGACGACTTTGCCTTCCATCAAGAGCAATGCATATTTGAACATGGCAACGGCATCGCCGCCCTTTGCCCCCTGCTCGTACCAGAAAGCTGCGGTTTTATCGTCCCGGGCAATGCCGAAGCCGCGCGACATCATTTCGGCGACAAGTGTCTGAGCGACGGCGTCACCGTTCTGGGCGCGGGCCAGCGCCTTGTCCAGCGCCTGCACATATTCGCCGCGCTGGTAGTGTCCGTAAGCCTCATCGACCTTGCCGGTAAATTTCTTCTCAGGCGGCAGAGCGGGAAGATCGGCACCCATGCGCTGGTAGACATTGACGCCTCCAGATGGCTGCAAATCCTTCTGCTCTTCGGAAATGACACGCCCCTTGCGGATTGGTTCGGCATTCTCATCCGAAGGGCGCGACAGCACCTCCGGGCCAGCCGGAGCCGCGGGGCCGAAATCCGTATCGTCTTCCGTCGGTGTCACATCGCCTGCCGGGGCCTGATTCTCAAGGCCCGGCAAAAGGGCCGGCTGTTGCGGCTGCGGGTTTTGCGCCAACGCCACATGCGGCATCGCTGCCCAGACGATGGCAAGGGCAGAGACGGACAAACGAAAAGACAAAGAGCGAGCGATCATCGCCTGTATCAACCGCCAAACCGTGGCGCTTTTTCGTCAAGCAGCGCATTCGCTTCTGCAACCGCTTGGGCCGCCCCACCGGCATGGCTGAACACGGCCAGACGAAGCGCCACAAATTCCACGCCGGTTTCGGCAACGGGAACAACAGAAGCGACATCAGAACCGCCCATGACGATGGCCGGAATCTCGATCATCGAGGCCCACCATTCGCCAAGCGCGAGGTTCTTGGGGTGCGCTTCCGGCTTGATATCGCCTTCCAGCTTGCCGAAGAACATGTAATCGGGCGTACACTCGCCCTGCTCCAGCGCCTTGTGGCGATCATCCGCATTGCCGCCACCAACGATCAGCTTGGGTGAAAAATTCTCCACGGCTTCAGAAAGCGCCTCGGCATTGCCGACGACGTGCAGACCATCTGCCTTGGAACGGCTTGCGGCACGGCTGTCGCCTGCCACCAGCGCCGCCGCACCGGCTTCCTGAACGATCGGCACCAGTGTCTCGGCCAGTTTCTGGAAAGCGCCATCATCCAGCCCGTATTGCGGAATGATAACGGAAGCAACGTCACCGCCGCGCAGCGCATCTTCCAGGGTCTTGGCCTGATTTGCAGCATCGTCGTTTGCTGGAACGATCAGAACGAGGCGGCAGCGATCTTCAGGTGCACTCATCGAATTATCCATTTTCCGCAGAGAGGACGCTTCGCGCGCAATCTGCACTCGTTTTCATGTTCTAATTCCGATAGACCGGACAGGCGAAAGGATCAACTGTCCATCCATGCTGACTGATTTCCATTTCTTTGTCGTCGCCATTCCCGCAGTCATCCTCGTCGGCCTTTCCAAGGGCGGGCTGGGCGGCGCTTTGGCACTGATGGGTGTACCTTTGATGGCGCTGGCCGTGCCCCCGGTGCAGGCCGCCGCAATCTTTCTGCCCATTCTGGTGGTCATGGATATTGTGGCGCTGATTGCCTGGCGCAAATATAACCACCGCCAGACCCTGCTGATCATGCTTCCCGGCGCCATTGCCGGAATAACGCTGGGCTGGGCGATGTCGAGCATGATTTCGCCGGATGCGATGCGTCTCGTGGTGGCAAGCGTGACGATCATTTTCGTCC
Organism: Agrobacterium vacciniicorymbosi; assembly: GCF_040427045.1. Lineage (NCBI taxonomy): Bacteria > Pseudomonadati > Pseudomonadota > Alphaproteobacteria > Hyphomicrobiales > Rhizobiaceae > Agrobacterium > Agrobacterium vacciniicorymbosi. Next base: position 6,573 of record NZ_JBETMF010000018.1, on the reverse strand, counting down.
TGCGCTATTTCTACGACGCCTTCAAAACCGCACGCGGCGCACATGAAACACCCGCGAAGGGACAACGCCCGGTCCTGGCCACCATCTGGTCCAGTCTCTCGGGTTATGCCAGCTTCGTGGCCCATGCGGGTGGCCCGCCCTTCCAGATTTACGTGCTGCCGCTGAAACTGGACCCGAAGGTCTATACCGGCATGAGCGTTCGCTTTTTCGCGATCATGAACGCCATCAAACTCATACCCTATTTCGCCCTTGGCGCGCTGGATGCGACCAATCTAACGACATCCGCCATGCTGTTGCCGGTGGCCATGATTGCGACCTTTGCCGGGGCAAAAGTCGTGAAATACATGAAACCAGCCGTGTTCTACCCACTGATGTACGCCATGGCCTTCATGGCGGCGCTGAAACTCCTATGGGACGGACTGCCGATCTAAGTACGGCAATCCCTACACATCAAAAGGCCCTGATCGCGAGAGCAACCAGGGCCGAATTTTCAAGCCGCTTCAATCATGAAGCTGGCAGACATTTTGTCAATTAATGCCTTGTCGAGGCCTGTAGCCTCTGCATCTCATCCTTCAGGCGCAGTTTTTTGCGTTTCAAGTCCACAATCTGCTGATCATCTGAGGAGGGGGAAGCAAGAATACTTTCGAGCTCCTCCTCAAGAGCACCGTGTTTCTTTTCGAGCGATGCAATATGAGCCTGAATGGTCATGCGGCACGTCCTTCCTTGTTGAACCTACCTCCAGCGCTCCATCGCTGGAGTTTCAGGTTTACGACGGCAATGTGACATGGAATGCCGCGATTGTCGAAGGAGGAATCAAGGCAATAGTTGGGCAAAATGGTCGCAAGGGAAACTTCCCGTTACCGTGATTTGGTGGTACAGGCACGAAGACCGACAACAAAATGGCCGGATGGCGGTCCGGTTGTATCATATGGGGATAAAGACATGCCCGATCAGGACCATGCTGATGTTCGGCTTGCGCTGGCAAGACTGCGGCAAGAGCACGAAGACTACGATGCGGCAATCAACGCGATGATCCAGACCAACTGCGAAGCATTGCGCATTCAACGCATGAAAAAGAAAAAGCTGGTCATCAAGGACAAGATGACCCAGATCGAAGACCAGATCATCCCCGATATCATTGCCTGAGACGGAGAGACCGTTGAGCACAGAGACACCGCCCGTCGCCATCATCATGGGAAGCCAGTCCGACTGGGAGACCATGAAAAACGCCGCCGATACGCTGGACGCGCTTGATGTGGAATATGAAGCGCGCATCATTTCCGCCCACCGCACACCAGAGCGGATGTTCAGCTTTGCCAGCGGTGCACGCGACGAAGGCTTCAAGGTCATCATCGCCGGTGCCGGTGGTGCGGCCCACCTTCCGGGCATGACGGCGGCATTGACGCCACTGCCGGTTTTCGGCGTTCCCGTGCAGTCCAAAACCATGTCCGGGCAGGACAGTCTCTATTCCATCGTGCAGATGCCCGCTGGCATTCCTGTCGGCACGCTTGCCATCGGCAGAGCCGGTGCGATCAACGCAGCCCTTCTGGCTGCTGCGGTTCTGGCCCTGTCTGACGAAGATCTGGCCGACCGGCTGTACGAATATCGCGCCCGCCAGACGGCGGCCATTGCCGAATACCCAATGGACACCCCGCAATGAAATCTGGAACCATCGGCATTATCGGTGGCGGCCAGCTTGGCCGCATGCTGGCCATGGCGGCTGCCCGCCTCAACTTCCGCACCATCGTTCTGGAGCCGCAGGCCGACTGTCCGGCAGCGCAGGTCTGCAACCGCCAGATCGTTGCTGCCTATGACGACGAAAAGGCGCTGGCGGAACTCGCAAGCGTCTGCGATGTCGTGACCTATGAATTCGAGAACGTCCCGGTCGTCGCTGCACAGACGCTGGCGGCTTCCGTTCCCGTCTATCCACCGGCACAGGCCTTGAATGCCTCTCAGGACCGGTTGACGGAAAAGCGGTTCCTCAATGATTGCGGCATTCCCACCGCCGATTTCCGGCAGGTAGATGATCAGGCCGGGCTGGAAGCTGCGCTTTCCGATTTCGGCGGCAAGGGCGTGCTGAAGACCCGCCGCATGGGCTATGATGGCAAGGGCCAGCGCGTGTTTAAGGGCGGCGAAGACCTGACCGGCGCCTTCGACGCGCTGGGCGGCGTACCGCTCATTCTCGAAAGTTTCGTGGCCTTCGAGCGCGAAGTCTCCATCATTGCCGCGCGCTTTCAGGACGGCACTGTCACTTGCTACGACCCGGCGGAAAACGTGCATCTGGGCGGTATTCTGCACACGTCCACCGTTCCGGCACAGCTGTCCGAGCAGGCAACGTCGGTGGCCACGGAATCAGCTGAAAAGCTGTTGGCCGCGCTGGATTATGTCGGCGTCGTCGGCATCGAGTTCTTCGTCCTGCAGGATGGATCGCTGGTGGCCAATGAGATGGCACCGCGCGTCCACAATACCGGGCACTGGACGGAAGCGGCCTGTGTGATTTCTCAGTTCGAGCAGCATATTCGCGCCGTGGCCGGGCTTGCACCGGGCGCAACCCATCGTCATTCCGACTGCGTGATGACCAATCTGATCGGTGACGACATGAACGACGTGCCGCAATGGCTTTCGAAAAACGATTGCCTCGTGCATCTCTATGGCAAGACGGAAGCGCGTGCGGGCCGCAAGATGGGCCATGTCACACAGCTGACGAACCCCGGAAAACCAAGTCTTTCCCGGCAAAAGACTCCTTGACGTGTTGACAGGCAAAGACTGACGAGGTATTTGCCTGCCAACCGAAAAAGGCGCGCCCTCGTAGCGCGCTTTTGATTGTTTAGCTACGCGTGGCAAAAGACGTCGCGCCAAACTGCGGACCAGAAAAATGAAGATCAAGAACTCGCTCAAAGCGCTTAAGGCCCGTCACCGCGATAACCGTCTGGTTCGCCGCAAGGGCCGCGTCTACATCATCAACAAGCTGAACCCACGCTTCAAGGCTCGTCAGGGCTGATCGTGGATCGCAAGGCGTTCCGTCTGCTAAAGACGGATCACATTGTTGATAGCATACAGAATTTGATTCCATAATTGGCGCAGGCGGATTACTCTATTCGCATGCGCCAATTTCGTTTCCACGCCCTTTTCGCTGCCGTGCTTGGCTTGACTGCCCTGCCCTCCGCCGGTTTTTCTCCGCTTCACGCCGCAGAGCCCGTGACGGAAACCAAGCCGGGAAACAGTGCAGAACAGCCGCAAGCGATCCCCGGTGATTCTGTCGGCAACCTGTTTACCAACCTGAAGAAAGAGCGTGACGCCCAAAAAGCGCGCGTGATCGCCAATGAAATCGTTGGCGAATGGAATGATTCCGGCAGTGCCACAATCAATCTTTTGATGAAGTGGTCCGAAGAGGCCGCCGACGAGAAACGTAAGGCCGCAGCTTACGATTTTCTCGATCAGGCGATTCTGCTCGATCCGGACTACGCACAGGCCTGGTACCGTCGCGCGCTCGTCCATTTTGCCGATGGCGACACCCGCAAGGCCATGTCGGACCTCAACCAGACACTGGAAAAAGAGCCGCGCTATTTCCCGGCGCTGGCAAGCCTTGCCAATATTCTCGAAAGCACGGAGCGCAATGAACTGGCGCTGAAAGTCTGGGAACAGTATCTGGCGCTCTACCCGGCAGATAAGGAAGCGCAGAAGGAAGCCAGCGACCTTTCAGAAAAGCTCGCCGGGACACGCAGCTAACCTGTAGTGAGTGGCGGTTACGCCACGCCGATGCGCAACAGATCGTGGAAATGCACGAGGCCGATAGGGCGGTTGTCTTCATCCACCACGATCAGTGCACCGATGTGGTGTTTTTCCAGCGTCGCCAGGGCCGCCGTTGCCAGCACGCTTTTCGCCACCGTCTTCGGCTTCGTGGTCATGATGTCATCGACAACCAGTTCAGAGAGATTGCGCGTCAGATTACGCGCCATATCGCCCTCGGTGACGATGCCACAGAGACGACCGTCATCATCCAGTACCGCAACGCAGCCGAAATGTTTGCGCGCCAGAACGCCGATGGCTTCCTGCATGGAGGTGCGCTTCGGCACCAGCGGCAGACGCTCGCCCGTGTGCATGATATCGCCAACCAGCGCAAGGCTCGCACCCAGCTTGCCGCCGGGATGGAACACACGGAAATCCCCGGCGGTGAAACTGCGTGCTTCCAGAAGCGCAATGGCCAGCGCATCGCCAAGAGCCAGCTGCATCATGGTCGACGTCGTTGGGGCCAGACCATGCGGGCAGGCTTCCTGCTCATCCGGCACCAGCAGAACGATATCCGATGACTTGGCAAGCGAACCCTGCTCAGCGCAGGTCAGCGCAATCAGCGGAATGGAAAAACGGCGGGTGTAATTGATGATGCTGCGAAGCTCGGCACTTTCGCCACCCTTGGAGATGGCCAACACCACATCATTGCCGCCGATCATGCCCAGATCACCGTGATTGGCTTCCGCCGCATGCACAAAAAAGGCAGGCGTTCCTGTCGATGCAAAGGTGGCGGCAAGCTTGGAGCCAATATGCCCGCTTTTGCCCACACCGGTAATGATCAGCCGACCATCGGACTTGCCGATGACATCAATTGCCTTGCAAAAACCATCGCCCAGCGTGCCCATCAGCGCTTTTTCCAGCGCGATCAGACCGTTTTTCTCGATGGAGACGGTCCGCAAAGCGGATTCAATGGCGTGGTTTTCAACCAGTGTGACAGCTCTCGTAATCATGCCCGGACAGATACTCTTTTCGGCAAAATATGTCTATCCGGCAAAACTGCCAGCAAGGCCTATAAATACATCCGGGCTTTGCAGGCGCGGTCAACAAGTTATTAACCCTATGCTTTTACTTTCGGGTAACGATTTGAACAGACCCAGGTAATAGCAAGCATGGTTCATCAGAGCACCGCAAGACGTCTAATGACGTGGCGGAAAGCAGCCACTCTGCTGCTGGCCTGTACCATGCTGTGCCCGGCGGCATTGAGTTTCGCGCAATCCACCACCCCGACAGCGGCCACGAGTGCGCCCCGAACGCTGACCAGCGCCGACCCCTATCTCGGCCAGAACGATCTTTCCGTCATCGATCCCGATAGCGTCAGCCGCCAGCCGGTTACGCCTACTCAGCCAACTGCTGCGGACGCCGTCACCACGGGCAGTCTTCGCACCACATCCAATCTGAGCGAAGACATTTCGCAGCCGAGTGATGAGGCAACGGTCAATTACGAAGACCCGCAAAACCCCTATGAGCCGACCGTCGATGGTGGCGAGAACGTCACGGTCAATGACCCGACACAGACGCCGGGCATTCGCATCGGCACGCTGACGCTGCGCCCCTCCATCAGCCAGACTGTGAATCACGAAAGCAAGTCGTTCCCCGGCGGATCGACCAGCCGCAATTATCTGACCACGGGCATTCGTGGCACGCTGACCAGCGATTGGGCCCGCCACGCTTTGACCATTACCGGGGACGGTGCCTACCAGCGCAATCTGGGTGGCAGCAGTGCTGGCGAAGAGCCGACCGCCAATATCGCCGCTAATCTTCGTCTCGACCTCGGCGATGGCACGCAGGCCAATCTGACGGCGGGCTATGCGTTCAGCCGTGAAGATACCAATGATCCCAACGCCGTCTCCGGCGCGTCCGTGCAGGGCGGCGAACATATTTTTACCGGCGGCGCGTCCGTCGAGCGCAATGTCGGCATCCTCAAGGCTCTCGCCGCGCTCGACCTGTCGCGCACCGTCTATACGGATGCCAAGGGTATCAACGGCCAGTCGATCAGCCTCAGCGACCGCGACCGTTACGGCGCTGGCCTGCGTGGACGTCTGGGCTATGAGCTTTCCCCTGCCCTCATACCGTTTCTGGAAGCGACGGCGTCGCTCACCAATTACGATCAGACACGGGACAATACCGGCTATGAGCGTTCGTCCCAGACCTATGGCGCAAAGGTCGGCGCACAGATCGATCTCGGCGAAAAGCTGAAAGGCGAAGCCGCCGTCGGTTATCTACGCAAGGAATATGACGACAACCGCCTGTCGGCCATCAATGCTCTGTCGCTGGACAGCACGCTCGTCTGGTCACCGCAACGCGGCACCGATGTCAGCCTTGGCCTGCGCACCACAATCGAAGATTTCGCGGGCGGCCCTATCGGCGGCTGGATTTCGCGTGAGCTGATCGTCGGCCTGACCCAGCAATTGCGTAGCGATCTGGTGGCCAAACTAACCGCCGGTCTTGAGCGCCGCTCCTATCTCACCTCCTCTATCGAGGACCAGACGGAATATGCGCTGGGTGCCGGCTTGACCTGGAGCATCAACCGCTACCTCGATCTGACCACCGACATCACCTACGAAACCACGCCCGTGACCGACAACAGCACATGGCGGATCGGCGCGGGTCTGACGCTGAAGCGCTGAACGAAAAATCCCGGCACGAGGCCGGGATTCAGGGAAGGCACAGCTTCAATTCTTGCTGGACGTCATCCTCGGCCTTGTGCCACTACTGTCCGGTTTAAATCTGTAGACACGGCGCACGGTGTTGATTCTACTCGTATTCAAGCGTTTGGCGACG
>NZ_JBETMF010000017.1:0-96829 GCF_040427045.1 Agrobacterium vacciniicorymbosi | reverse complement strand
GTGAAGGGCGCGCAGTCCCGCACCGACAATAGCTTGATAGCAGCAAACAATCCTCGGGCTTGTCCCGAGGATCTAACCACGTTTGACGTTGGGATTCATTAGATCCTCGGGTCAAGCCCGAGGATGACGGGAGGTCCTAGTGGCCGAGTGGAATTCCACCAAAGCCGCCTCCAGTCTAAACCATTCAGCTTCCACCCCCGGAAGTCCGAAGCGCAGGTCGGCCGGTCTTTCATCGAAACTGCGTGTGAGAATGCCGTTTTCCATGAGATGAGTGAAGACTGTGGGCGCCTGATCATCGCGGACAAGCTTGAAGAGCGATGTTCCCCCAGCAATCGAGAGACCAGCTACGTCCAAAAGTTCAGTCAATCGTTGGGAATCCTCCCTTAGCCGGAGTCGCATTTCATCTCGCCAAACCTGATCCACTAGAGCTTCGGTCGCAATATGCAATGCCGGACCGGAGACGGCCCATGGTCCCAGCCTCGATTCGAGACTTTCTGCGATATCTGGATGCCCAATGGCAAAGCCGAGGCGAATGCCTGCCATGCCGTAAAACTTGCCGAAGGAGCGCAGGACGACGAGGCCATCCGAGGTCGCCGCGTCCGCAACGCTTTCGGCATAGCCCGTCTCGATGAAGGCCTCGTCCACAACAAGCAGCCCGCCTTTTTGGTGCATGGTGTTAGCTAGGGCCAGCACTTCTGGGCGCTCCCACACGCGTCCATCGGGGTTGTTGGGGTTGATGATGACGGCATAATCGAAGGCGCTCAAGGCCTTGATATCAGATACCTCGGTGACGGAAAGCCCTGCCATGCGGGCGGTGCGGGCGTGTTCTGCATAGGCGGGGGAGAGAACGCCGCAGCTTTTGGCACCTCTCCTGACAGCGATCTGCGCAAGCAGCGGCATCAGCATCTGTGTTCCCGGTGCCGCCGCGATATGCGCCGCCGAAGGTGCGCCGAACGCCGTTGCGGCTATCTCTTTTAGCCTTTCCACGGCGCTTGGCTCAGGCAGGCGGGCAAAGGCGCTGGCAGGAATGGACGAATGCGGGTAGGAGTGCGGGTTGATCCCGGTGGAAAGATCGATCCACGGTTCGGGCGCTTTGGGAAAAAGCAGACGCGCCCGACCCAGATTGCCACCATGGCGGATCGCTGGCTGCGCTTTTTCTGGTACCCTTTCGCCCATGTTCTTCGCTCTCGCTTTTCTGTCCCTGCTGATCGAACGCCTTGTCGGCTATCCCGACTGGCTGTTCAAGCGCATCGGCCACCCCGTGACCTGGATCGGTTCGCTTATCGCCCTCCTCGACAGAAAATGGAACTGGGAGAGTGATTCATTTTCACGCCGCAAGGTGATGGGTGTGGCGGCTCTGGCCGTCTTCCTCGGTTTGACGGTGTTAATCGCCGGGCTTTTGCAGGCCGGGCTCCTCCTGCTTCCCCTCGGCTTTCTGATCGTTGCAGTTCTCGGAGCATCGCTTCCCGCGCAGAAAAGTCTGGAACAGCATGTCGAGGCGGTAGCCATTGCGCTAGAGCGCGATGGGATCGAGGGTGGGCGAAAGGCGGTGTCGATGATCGTCGGGCGTGACCCGGAAAAGCTCGACGAGGCAGCAGTGTGCCGGGCGGCGATTGAGAGCCTAGCGGAGAATTTTTCTGATGGCATCGTCGCGCCTTCGCTATGGCTCGGGCTTCTCGGCCTTGCCGGCGGTGCGGGCTACAAGGCCATCAATACGGCTGACAGTATGATTGGCCATCGCTCGCCCCGCCACGAGGCGTTTGGATGGGCATCCGCGCGGCTGGATGATCTGGTCAACCTACCCGCTTCCCGTCTCACCGGATTTCTTTTCATTCTGGCGGCTTGTTTTGTGAAAGGGGCCTCGCCCCGAAACGGAATGCGCGCCGTGTTTCGCGATGCGCGCCACCACCGCTCGCCCAATGCCGGATGGCCGGAAGCGGCGATGGCGGGTGCACTGGGTTTTGCGCTGGCCGGACCACGCTCTTATGGCGGGCAGATGATCGAGGCGCGCTTCATGGGCGAAGGCGGGCGGCGGGATTTGACGGCTGCTGATATTCGCAGGGCGCTGAAGCTTGCCCGTATTGCCGACGCATTGCTGATCGGCTTTTTGGGAGCCTTAGCACTCCTTATCGCGCTATAGCCAGCAGCGCATCGAGATCAAGATGCCGTTCCATGTGATCGGCCAGGCCGTCCAGCACGGCATCGACCTGCTCCTCGTAATTGAGCGCGGAGCGCTCGGCTCCTAGACGCTGAAGCCATGCGCTGCGCTGGTTATCATCTGCGAAAAGACCATGGATATAAGTGCCGAAAGCGCGACCGTCCGGGGAGACAGCTCCGTCTGTATGATTGCCGATGGTCGAAAACGGTCTGATATCGTCGGGCCCCTTTGTCACACCGACGTGCATTTCGTAGCCGGTGAAGGATACGCCGTCGAAACTGCGACCTGTCACCGACACAAGCTTCTTATCGCCGGTCAGCACGGTATCGACGTCAAGCACACCTAGCCCCTGCACGGTCACCGGCGCGCCTTCTATCCCATCAGGGTCGGCAACACTATTGCCCAGCATCTGGTAACCGCCGCATAGACCAAGCACAGAACCGCCGCGCCGAAGATGCGCCTTGATATCCACATACAGACCTGCATTTTTCAAAGTGGTGAGATCGGCAATCGTGGATTTGGAACCGCAGAGCAGCACCAGCGTGCAATCTGCCGGAATGACATCTCCTTGGCGCACCCGTATCAACTCGACATCCGGTTCCGCCTCCAAGGGGTCTAGATCATCGAAATTGGAGATATGCGGCAGGATGGGGACCGCAATGCGGATTTTCGCACCCGGTTTCCTCTGTCCCGGTGCCGATAGCCCCAGTGCATCTTCGGCGGGCAAGCGGCTGGCATCGGCAAAATGCGGCAGCAAGCCGATCTGGTTCCAGCCGGTCTTGTCTGCGATGATCCGCATCCCCTCATCGAACAGGCTCGGATCGCCCCTGAAGCGGTTGACGATGAAACCTTCGATCATCGCCGCATCATCTGCATCCAGAACCGTCTTAGTGCCGACGAGGCTGGCAATGACGCCGCCCCGGTCGATATCGCCGATGAGGATGACGGGTGCATCGGCTGCACGGGCAAAGCCCATATTGGCAATGTCATTGGCGCGGAGATTGACTTCGGATGCACTGCCCGCGCCTTCCACCAGCACCAGATCTGCCTTGGTTTTGAGATGCTCGAAACTTTCCAGCACGCGCGGCATCAGCCCGGCTTTCATGTGTTGGTAATCCGCAGCCTTGGCGTTGCCGATGACCTTGCCTTGCACAACCACCTGTGCGCCGGTCTCGCTCTGGGGTTTGAGCAGCACGGGGTTCATGTGTACGGATAGGGGCACTCCTGCAGCGCGCGCCTGCAAGGCCTGCGCCCGGCCGATCTCTCCGCCATCGGCGGTCACGGCGGCATTGTTGGACATGTTTTGCGGTTTGAAGGGCATGACGGACAGCCCGCGCCGGGTAAAGGCACGCGCCAGCCCCGCCACCATCAGCGATTTGCCGACATCGGAGCCGGTCCCCTGAAACATCAAAACGCGTGCTGTCATGAATTAGAACTCTATGCCGGACTGCGCTTTGACGCCTGCCTTGAAGTGGTGTTTCACCAGCGTCATCTCCGTCACCATATCGGCGGCATCGATCAGCGGCTGCTTGGCGTTGCGGCCTGTGACGATGACGTGCAGGCCGGGGCGACGGTTCTGCAGGGTCTCCACCACCTCCTCCAGCGGCAGATAGTCATAGCGCAGCGCGATGTTGAGCTCATCCAGTACCACAAGGCCGATGGTTTCATCGGCCATCAGCGTCTTTGCCTCTTCCCAGGCTTTGGTGGCAGCAGCGACGTCGCGTTTGAGATCCTGAGTGTCCCACGTGAAACCTTCACCCATGGTGCGCCATTCGACACGGTCGCCGAACAGTGCCAGAGCGCCCTGCTCGCCGGTGGACCATGCGCCCTTGATGAACTGCACGATGCCGACGCGCCTGCCGGTGCCCAGCATGCGTAGGGCCAGACCAAAAGCGGCGGTGGACTTGCCCTTGCCGGGGCCGGTGTTGATCATCAGCAGACCTTTTTCGATGGTCTTTTCCGAGACTTCAGCATCCTGCACGGCCTTGCGGTTGACCATTTTGGCGCGGTGACGTTCGGCTTCGCTGTCGCTGATGTCGCGGGTCATGGCGGCTGGTCCTTCCGGGTCTCATGCTTTTTCAAAGCGGCGACTATAACCAAAACGCGTGCCGCGGCAATGATGCGCGGCATTGACACAAAAGCATCGCAGGGCATAAGGGTTAAGGACTGACGGTCTTTTTCCGGCAACGGGAAAAGCTAAGAGGGAACACGGTGCATTTCGCTTGAGCGGACAAATCCGTGGCTGCCCCCGCAACTGTAAGCGGTGAGCCCGCGCTGAACGCCACTGGATGACAATCCGGGAAGGCAGCGCAAGGGTGTCGAAGCCGCAAGCCAGGAGACCTGCCGTTTCAGGAAAAACGTCTGCCGGGCGGGGTGCTCCGGTCAGCCGGTTGTTCGAACGATGGTTGTGCGTGTCCCGCATTCCGTTTTCGATATCCGCACCCCTGAGACATTTTGAAGGCGCGGAAAGCAGACCCTTGGATATTACAGCGACATCGACCAGCCAGACCGAAAAGACGGACCGTGACACCGCACCCGGCGTCGTGGTCTTCGTCTGCCGCAGCTGCCGGTCCGAAGCCGAACCGAATGCAGACCCCCGCCCCGGCGCGCTTCTGACGGAGGCTGCCTTAGCGCTTGGAGCGAGTGAAGGCGTGACCGTTCGCAGCGTCAATTGCCTTGCCAATTGCAAGCGTGGCCTCAGCGCCGCCATGCGCAGCGCCGACGGCTGGTCCTATATGTTCGGCGGACTGACCGAAGATGATGCCGCAGACCTGATGACTGGCGCGCGCTTATTGGCCGAAGCACCGGATGGGTTGATGCCCTGGCGCGGACGCCCCGATAGTTTGAAGCGTGGCCTTGTGTCGCGCATTCCCCCTTTGCATTTCACCGAGGAGACATCATGACAACGCTCGATCGCGTTCCCTGCACCATCATCACCGGCTTTCTGGGCGCGGGAAAAACCACGCTTTTGCGCGGCCTTCTGGAAAAGCTCGAGGGCAAGCGGCTGGCGATTATCGTCAACGAGTTCGGCGATGTCGGCATCGACGGCGAAATTCTGAAGGGCTGCGGCATCGAAAGCTGCCCGGAGGAAAACATCGTTGAACTGGCCAATGGCTGCATCTGCTGCACCGTGGCCGATGATTTCCAACCCGCCATCGAACAGATTCTGAGCCGTCAGCCGCGCGTCGAGCATATTCTGATCGAAACGTCGGGGCTTGCTCTGCCAAAGCCACTCGTGCAGGCCTTCCAGTGGCCCGCGATCAAAAGCCGGGTGACGGTGGATGCCGTGGTCGCCGTGGCCGATGGCGCAGCCCTTGCCGAAGGTATGGTCTCGCATGATCTGGAGGCGCTTGCCGCCCAGCGCCAGAATGACGAAGCACTTGACCATGACGATCCGGTCGAAGAAGTCTTCGAGGACCAGATTGCCTGCGCCGACCTCATCGTTCTGACCAAGGGTGATCTACTGGATGCCGAAGGTCTGGAGCGCGCCAAGGCGCATATCAATGCGCATCTGCCGAAGGCTGCGAAGATCGTCGTTGCGTCCAATGGTGCCGTCGATCCTGCCGTGCTGATCGGACTTGGCCTTGCGGTGGAAGAGGATATCGAAAACCGCCACACCCATCACGATGAGGAAGAAGACCACGATCACGACGAGTTCGACAGCTTCGTCGTGGAACTGGGTGCCGTGACGGATGCCGATGCACTGGCTGCTCGCATTTCCGAAACGGCGGCCTCTGAAAACGTGCTGCGCATCAAGGGTTTTGTCGAGGTCTCGTCCAAGCCGATGCGGTTGCAGGTGCAGGCGGTTGGCTCACGCGTCAACCATTACTTCGACCGCCCCTGGGCGTCCGGCGAGGTGCGCCGCAGCCGTCTGGTGGTGATCGGCGAAAAGGGTCTCGACCGCGCAAAGATCGAGCGGATGCTGGCGGCCTGATCTATGCACATCCTCGCCACCACATCCTCGTCTCTGGACGACCTGATCGAGCCGGTTGATCTCAACCAGGGTCAGGCGGATGTGGTGGTGCTGTCCTTTTCGGCCAGCGATCTGGGTGGGCTGGAACGTGGATGGCAGCGCAGTACGGATGGGTCGGTCTCGCTCCTCTCCGCCAACCTCTCCGAACTTCGCCATCCCATGTCGTTCGATCTGTGGATCGAAAAGACGGCGGAACATGCCAAGCTGATCCTTATCCGGATTCTCGGCGGCGCCGACCGCTGGCGTTACGGCGTGGACGAATTGTCGAGAATGGCGCGGCGGCGCGGTATCAAGCTGGTGCTTTTGCCGGGGGAATGCAGCGAGCGCGATGAGAAGCTTGAGGCTGCCTCCACAGTCGATCTGCCGACGCAGTTCAAAATCCTGTCTTTCTTCCGGGAAGGCGGGCCTGAGAATATGGACCGGGTTGCAAAAGGACTTGCGGCCTTTGCGCGGGGGGAAGGCTGGCCGGACATGGCAGCAGAGCCCTTGCCAAAAAGCGGATTTTACAAGCCCGATGAAGGCGTCGTTGACCTCAATGCTGCGCTGAATGGCTTTGCAAATGGTGCACCCCTGCTACCAATCCTGTTTTACCGCTCCATGCTGATGGCCGCCGATGTCGCTCCCATCGACGCGCTTTATGCAGCGCTTCGCGAGCGCGGCTTTGCCCCTTTGCCGATCTTCGTCAGCGGTTTGAAAGACAATGAAGCGATCCGGTTTCTGGAAGAGACGCTCGGTCGTTTAAAGCCGGCGGCGATGGTGACGGCAACTGCCTTTGCCAGCCAGTCGGATGAGGACGGCAAGAGCCTGTTCGACCGGCTGGGCGTGGCAACCTTTCAGGTCATCATGGCCACCACCCGCCGCGATGGCTGGGCGGACAATATGCGTGGCCTCAACCCTTCCGATCTTGCCATGCATGTGGTGTTGCCAGAGCTGGATGGCCGTCTTCTGGCCGGAGCGATTTCCTTTAAGGCACCAGACCCGGAGGGTGGGCGTGGCCTCGTTCATCAGGCTGAGCCGGATCGTGTCGAGCAGGTTGCGAACCGCATTTCCGCTTTTCTTCGTTTGAAGAATGCCGCTCCGTCTGAGCGGAATGTCGTCATTCTCATGCCGGATTATCCGGGCGCAGCCCCGGGACGGACAGGTTATGCCGTTGGTCTGGACGTGCCGCAAAGCGTGCTGGAAATGCTGCACGACTTGCGCGATGCGGGTTACGTTGTAGGTGATATTCCGGAGACGGCGCGGGCGCTGCTCGACCGCGTTGAAGAAGACACTGCCAGTTTCCGCCTAGCCGATTATTCAGCCTTCCGCAGTGACCTGCCACAATATGCCGATCTGGCCTTGGATGAGACATGGGGCGATGCGGACGATGACGATGCCGTTACCGATGGCATGTTCCACTTCCGCGCCGCTCGATTCGGTTCCGTAACGGTGGCACTTGCGCCGGATCGTGGCCGCAATGAAGATCGGCGGGTGGATTATCACGACCCGGCCCTGCCGCCACGGCATGCGCTGGTCGCCTTCGGGGCTTGGATGCAAAAAAGCGTTCATGCACATGCCATCATCCATGTCGGCGCTCATGGCACGCTTGAATGGCTGCCCGGCAAGACGGTGGCGCTGTCTCAGGCCTGCTTCCCAGAAATCGTGACCGGCCCGCTGCCGGTGATCTATCCCTTTATCGTGTCCAATCCGGGCGAAGCTGCTGTTGCGAAGCGGCGCATCGCTGCCGTCACCATCGGGCATATTCCACCTGTCTTGGTCGATGCCGGGCTGTCGCCGGAGCAGATGGCGCTGGAACAGCTGGTCGATGAATATGCGCAGGCCGATGGCCTGGATCGCCGCCGCCGTGACCGGCTGGCAAAACTGATTGTCGAGAAGGCGCAGGAAACCGGGCTTGCCGGCGATGCTGGTGTCGGTACGCAGGATGATGCCGACACGGCTTTGGCGCGGATCGATGCCTTTCTCTGCGATCTCAAGGATTTCGCCATCAAAGACGGCCAGCATGTGTTTGGTCGCTGCGCGGACGATGAGCCGGATTCGCTGCGAGAGCAAAGCGCGGTAGCGGAAAAGACAGCGCTCCTCGCAGCGCTTGACGGGCGGCATATCACACCGGGACCAGCGGGCGCTCCGGCACGTGGCCGACAGGATGTACTGCCGACGGGCCGCAATCTCTATGCCGCAGACCCACGCACCATGCCGACGCCGACTGCCTTCGAGCTTGGCCGCATGGCGAGCGAAGAAGTCCTGCGGCACTATTTGCAGAGCCATGGTGATTGGCCGAAACATCTGGTCTTCGATCTCTGGGGGTCTGCCTCGCTGCGCAATGGCGGCGAGGATGTAGGCCAAGCTCTGCACCTGATGGGTGCAAGACCGATTTACGATCAGGCGACTGGCCGCGTCACCGGCATCGAAGTGCTGCCGCCCGCCGCCCTGGGACGGCCCCGGGTTGATGTGACGTTCCGTATTTCCGGCCTGTTCCGCGATATGTTCCCGGCTCTGATTGCCCTGCTCGATGCCGCCGCGAAGGCCATCGCGCGCCGGGAGGAATCTCCGGGTGATAACCCTTTGGGCGAAGAAGCTACGAGCCTCGGCCACATACCGGCGCGTATTTTCGGCTCCGCGCCTGGTACCTATGGTGCCGGTATCGAAGAAAAGTTGGCAAACGGGCGCTGGGAAGAGCGCGAAGAGCTGGGCCAGATCTATCTGGATGCCGCCAGCCATGCTTTCGGCGGCGCTGACGGACTTGGCGTGTTCGCCGATGCAGGCTTTGCAAACCAGTTGGAAAAGGCCGATCTTTTGGTGCACACCGGCGACGATCCGGGTCGCGATCTTCTCGATGGCTCCTCCGATGTCGCCTTCATCGGCGGCTTTGCGGCGGCCAAGGCGGCTCTCGGTCAATCGGCTGATGTAGTGGCGCTGGATACGACCGATCCAGCCCGTCCTCGTGCGCGCTCCATCGCGCAGGCCATCACCCGTGTCGTGCGCGCCCGCGCCATCAATCCGCGCTTCATTGCCGGGCAGATGCGGCACGGGCCACGCGGTGCGGCGGAATTTGCCGAAACGGTGGACCGGCTGATCGGTTTTGCCGAAACGACGCATGCGGTGTCATCGTCTTTGATCGAGGCGCTCTATGATGCCTATTTCGGCAATGAAGAGGTCCGTGATTTCATTCTGCGGGAAAATCCGCAGGCCGCAGAGGTGATGGCGCAACGCTTTCTCTCCGCCCGCCGCCGCGGCCTCTGGCACAGCCGCCGCAATGCTGTCGATGCCGAGCTGGAAATGCTGATTGCGCCAAAGACGGTGAGGGCGAGCGCATGAACGCTACCAGCCGTGTGGATATCAAGCCTTTTACCCGTCGCGGCACCTGCCCTGCCCTGTCTGCCCCGATGCAGACGGGCGACGGACTTTTGTCGCGCATTGCCTTTACGGATGCTATTTCTCCCAACGATCTTGCGGCGCTATGTGCCCTCGCCGTCCAGAACGGTAACGGGCTGATCGACATAACCGCGCGTGGCGGTTTGCAATTTCGTGGTCTGACGGCTGAAAGTGCCGTGGCGCTTGAACACGATGTTCTGGCTCTTGGTCTGCCGCTGAGGCAGGGTTTGGCGGTGGAAACTTCGCCTCTGGCAGGCATGGATGACACGGCCATTGCCGATCCGCGCGATATCGTCAGGCGGATAGAGGAGCGTAGCGATGCGCTTCACCTGTCCGAAAGGCTGGCTGCGAAAATGTCTGTCATCATCGATGGCGGCGGGCATGTGAGCATGGCTGATCTGCTGGCAGATATCAGGCTAAAGGCCGTTCGCGCCCATGATGGCGTGCTGTGGCAGCTTGTGCTGGGTGGCGCGGAAGCCAAGGCATTGCAGGCCGGTTTCCTGCGAACCGAACATGCAGCCGACGCGGTCATCGATCTGCTGACGTATCTCGCCGATCGGGGTTTGGACGCGCGTGGTCGTGACTTGGATATTGAAACGGTGCGGGCCGTATGTGCGGGCAGATTGCTCGGAAGTGTTTCTGGGCAAAATATTGCCGCCGATAAAGAAGTGCACCATTACGGTCTGATGCGCCTCTCGCAGAACCTCTTCGCCGCTGCCCTTGCGCCAGCTTATGGACAAATCCCGGCAGAGGCGCTGTCTTCGCTTTGCACTGTGGCTTCGACGCTTGGCATCAACATTGTCAGGCCCGGTCCAGCCCACGCCCTCTATTGTCTCGGAAACGAAGAGGCATGCCAAAGGCTTCTCGTCCAGGCGCACGAAGCAGGCTTCGTCACGAATGCGCATGATCCACGTTCCGGCATTGCCGTGTGTGCTGGTGAACCGGCTTGCGCCTCCGCCTTCATCGCCACAAGAGAGCTGGCCGAACACGCGGCGACGGACTGTGCGGCTCTGCTGGATGGCTCGATCACGCTGCATCTTTCCGGCTGCGGCAAGGGGTGTGCTCATCCCACGGCGGCACCGCTTGCCATCTCCGGCTCTTCCGAGGGGCTGGCGTTTCGCTATTCGGGCCGTGTTTCGGATGCGCCAGACGTGATTTTGCCCGTCACTGAACAGAAGGCCGCACTTTCGCGACTTGCCCGTTTGTATGAAAAAGAACATAAGCCCGGAGAAAATGCCCGCGCGCTGCTTGCCCGTCTTGGCAGGCAAAAGATCGTCGCGGCGCTCCGACAGGATGATCGATGATTGAATACGACTATATTCGCGATGGAAACGCGATTTACGAGCGCTCCTTTGCGATGGTGCGGGAAGAGGCTGATCTGTCCGCCTTCACGCCTGATCAGGCTGAAATTGCCATCCGCATGATCCACGCTTGCGGGCAGGTGGAAGCAGCACAGCATTTTCGCTTTTCTCCCGATTTCGTGGCAGCTGCGCGCGGTGCGCTGGAAGCGGGCAAGCCCATTCTCTGCGACGCAGAAATGGTGGCGCATGGCGTGACGCGTGCACGCCTTCCCGCCCGCAATGAGGTAATTTGCACCTTGCGCAGCCCCCAAACACCGGAACTGGCAAAGGCCATCGGCAATACCCGTTCCGCTGCCGCCCTCGATCTCTGGGGCGAAAAGCTGGATGGCGCGGTGGTGGCCATCGGCAATGCGCCGACCGCGCTGTTTTATCTTCTTGAAATGCTGGAGCGCGGCGCACCCCGCCCCGCCGCCATCATCGGCATGCCGGTTGGTTTCGTCGGTGCGATGGAATCGAAGGATGCGCTGGAGGAAAGTCCACTGCGCATTCCCTATGCCATCGTCAAGGGCCGCCTCGGCGGCTCGGCCATGACGGCAGCGGCGGTCAACGCGGTCGCGAGGCCCGGCCTATGAGCGCGGCACTTTTCGATCCCGCGCCGCAGACGGCGCTGAAGGGCAAGCTAACGGGTGTCGGCACCGGGCCGGGTGATCCCGAGCTTTTGACGCTGAAGGCGGTGCGCGCCATCGAAAATGCCGACGTTGTCGCCTTCTTTTGCAAGAAGGGCAGCAAGGGCAACGGGCGCGGTATCGTTGAAAGCTTCATTCGCCCCGGCACGCTGGAAATGCCGCTGGTCTATCCGGTAACGGTGGAAAGCGACAAGAACGGTGATGATTATCGCGGAGCCATTGCTGGTTTTTTCGATCAGTCTGCGAAGGATATCGCGGTTCATCTCGATGCCGGGCGCAACGTTGCTGTTCTCTCCGAAGGCGATCCACTGTTTTACGGCTCCTATATGCACCTGCATTTGCGGCTTGCTCCATCTTATCCGGCAGAGGTCGTGGCGGGCATTACCGCCATGTCCGGTTGCTGGTCCATGGCCGGGCTGCCGCTGGTTCAAGGCGATGATATCTTGAGCGTTTTACCGGGCACTCTGGGCGAAGAGACATTGGCGGAACGGCTTTCCGGTACCGATGGTGCTGTCATCATGAAGGTCGGTCGCAACCTGCCGAAAATCCGCCGGGCGCTGGAAAGAGCGGGCAAATTGCAAAGCGCGCTTTATGTCGAACGCGGTACGATGGAAAACGGCCATGCCATGCGTCTGGTGGAGCATGATGGCTCGCCTGCCCCGTATTTCTCGCTGGTTCTGGTTCCGGGCTGGAAAGATCGGCCTGCAGGTGGAGAGCCGGTATGAGCGGTCGTCTCACCGTCGTCGGGCTCGGCCCGGGCAATGAGGGCCAGATCACGCCGGAAGCGCTGGAAGCAGTGCGTGAGGCGGAAGACTTCTTCGGCTATATTCCCTATCTCGAACGGCTTTCGCTGGCACCGCACCAACGCCGTCATGCCTCCGATAATCGTGAGGAACTCTCCCGCGCAGAGGCTGCGCTGACGATAGCAGCGGCTGGCGGCAAGGTCTGTGTCGTCTCCGGCGGCGATCCCGGTGTTTTCGCCATGGCAGCGGCGGTTTGCGAGGCTATCGAAAACGGCCCTGCCGAATGGCGGGAGATCGATTTGTCCGTAGTTCCTGGCGTCACGGCGATGCTTGCGGTTGCTGCGAAAGCGGGAGCACCGCTGGGGCATGATTTCTGCGCGATTTCTCTATCGGATAACCTCAAGCCCTGGTCGCTGATCGAAAAACGGCTGATTACGGCGGCTGAGGCCGGATTCGTGATGGCCTTCTACAACCCCGTCAGCAAGGCGCGCCCGCATCAATTGGCAACGGCGTTTGATGTGCTTCGCGCCCATCTGCCGGGCACCGTCCCCGTCATTTTCGGGCGTGCTGCCGGGCGGGCGGATGAGCGTATGCGGGTGGTGCCGCTGTCTGAAGCGGCAAGCGATATGGCGGACATGGCCACCTGCATCATTGTCGGTTCGGTGGAAACGCGGCTGATCAAACGCGATGGGCATCCACCCATCGTCTATTCGCCCCGTTCGTCCAAAAGGGAAAGCTGATGGCGAATGGCGGCCAGAGCGGCATCGATGGTCGGTACGGTCGCTGTGCGGGAAATCGCCGGGCGCTCGATCATCAGCACCGTGATGCCCAGCCGTCGCGCCGCCTCGATCTTCGCATAGGCCGCCGTGCCGCCGGAGTTTTTGGAAACGATGAAGGCGACACGGTTATCGCGCAGCAAGGTCATTTCGTCGTCGAGAGCAAAGGGGCCGCGCGCAGTGATGTAGTGCGCATGTGGTACGTCGAGCGGTGGCTCGACCGGATCGACGCTGCGAATGAGATAATGGTGCTGCGGTGCTGCCTCGAAGGGCAGCAGTTCCTGACGACCGAGCGCGAGGAAGGCGTTTGTGCTTTCCGCGCCGAGAGCAGCCAAAGCACTCTCGACATCGGCCACGCTCTGCCAGTCATCACCGGGCTGTTTTTCCCACGCCGGGCGCTCCAGCGTGACAAGAGGAATATTGGCCAGCCGTGCGGCCTCGATAGCGTTGGTAGAGATACGCGCCGCATAAGGGTGCGTTGCGTCGACCAGCAGATCGAACTGGTTTTCGGTGATGAACGCCGCCAAGCCACTCGCACCGCCAAAGCCGCCGGTGCGCATCGGCACGGGTTGCGCAACGGGATTCCGGGTGCGGCCAGCCATGGACAGAAGCAACCGGTAGCCGGAGTCTTCAGCCAGTTTTCCGGCCAGAATGCGGGCATCCGCCGTGCCGCCGAGAATGAGAATGGAGCGTGTCATGGCGTCTGAATATGCCGGAATCGATGGCGCATCCAGCAAAAAGCCGGTTGGACACTGGCTTTCCATCGTCGGCATCGGCGAAAATGGCCTCGCCGGTCTGGGCGAGGACGCGCGCCGCGCTGTCGAAAGCGCCGAATTCGTCTTTGGCGGCAAGCGGCATCTGGGGCTGGCAGCGGGTGCCATAAAGGGTGAAGCGCGGCCATGGCCGGTGCCGTTCGATGTTGATATGGCCGATGTTGTGGCGCTGCGTGGTCACAAGGTCTGCGTGCTGGCTTCCGGCGATCCCTTCTTTTACGGTGTGGGCGTTACCCTCCTTCGGCATGTGGCTTTGGGTGAAACCATCTCCTACCCTGCGCCATCGGCCTTCTCGCTGGCGGCCTCGCGGCTTGGCTGGGCCTTGCAGGATGTGGAATGCGTCTCCTTGCATGGCCGCTCCATTGACCTCATCCGTCCGTATCTGCATCCGGGTGCAAAACTCATCGTCCTGACATCGGATGAAAAAGCCCCTGCCCTTTTGGCAGCACTGTTGGCGGAGAACGGGTTCGGGCGTTCGGATTTTATTCTGCTGGAGGCTTTAGGCGGTCCGCGCGAGAATATAAGGCACGGCAAGGCCGGGTCCTTTTCTCATGACGATATCGATCCACTGAATGTCGTGGCAATTGATGTCGTTGCGGATAAAAAGGCGCGCATCCTCCCTTACACCCAAGGTCTGGACGATGCACTGTTCGAGCATGATGGTCAGATGACCAAGCGCGAAATACGCGCTTTCACACTCTCCTCACTGGCCCCTCGTCACGGCGAATTGCTGTGGGATATCGGTGCGGGCTCCGGCTCCATAGGCATCGAGTGGATGCTGGCGCATCCGTCCTTGCGTGCCATCGGTATCGAACAGAATGCGGAGCGGGCAGAACGCGCCATGCGCAATGCCGAAACCTTCGGCGTGCCGGGGCTTGAGATGGTGATTGGGGTCGCACCGGATGCTTTTGAGGGCTTGGCCACGCCTGACGCGATCTTCATCGGCGGCGGCGGCAGTGAAGATGGCGTGCTGGATGGCGCAATCGCGGCGTTGAAACCCGGCGGTCGGCTGGTGGCCAATGCGGTGACTCTGGAGATGGAGGCGATGTTGCTGGCCGCACAGGCGCGGTTGGGCGGTTCGCTGATCCGGCTCGAGGTCGCGCGCGCCTCGCCGGTTGGCTCCATGCAGGGCTGGCGTCCGGCCATGCCGGTCACGCAATGGGCATGGGTCAAGCCGTGATTGTTGCCGGGATTGGATGCCGCAAGGGAACCAGTGCAGAGACGATCATCGCTGCACTCGAAGCGGCGTCGAAAGAACAGGGTGTGGCAATCGATTTCATCGCAACGGCGCCAATCAAGGCGGATGAGCCGGGTTTGCTGGAGGCCGCCACGCGGCTCAATATGGCCTTCGTCGTGGTGGCGCAGCCAGATTTCGAACTGGCTAGCGCTCGCACCATCACGCAATCGGCTGTGAGCCTAGAGCATTCCGGTTCGCCCAGTTTGAGCGAGGCTGCGGCGCTTGCGGCTCTAGGACCGAAATCAAGGCTGATTGCCCCGCGAATGGTGATCGGCGATATGACGGTGGCGCTTGCCACTTTAGGAGACAACGAATGACGGTTCATTTTATCGGTGCCGGTCCGGGTGCGGCAGACCTTATCACCGTGCGCGGGCGCGATCTCATCGCTGCCTGCCCGGTCTGCCTTTATGCGGGCTCGCTGGTGCCGAAGGCGCTGCTGGATTATTGCCCTCCCGGTACCCGCATCGTCGATACGGCAGCGCTTTCGCTCGATGATATCGAGGCTGAATATGCTGCCGCCGCCCGTGAGGGCAAGGATGTGGCGCGGCTGCATTCCGGCGATCTCTCCGTCTGGAGCGCCATGGGCGAGCAAATCCGCCGTCTGGAACGTCTAGGGCTGGATTATACCGTTACCCCCGGAGTTCCCTCATTTGCAGCAGCCGCTGCGACTTTGCGGCGGGAATTGACGGTGCCGGAAGTGGCCCAAAGTCTTGTGCTGACCCGCGTGTCGGGCCGTGCCTCCAAAATGCCGGAGACAGAAACGCTGAAGGCATTCGGCGCGACGGGTGCAACGCTTGCCATCCACCTTGCCATCCATGCCATTGCGAAGGTGGTTGAGGATTTGACGCCGCTTTATGGAGCGGACTGCCCAGTGGCCATCGTCGTGCGAGCCTCATGGCCGGAGGAGCGGATCATCAGAGGCACGCTGGGCGATATCGAAGCCAAACTCGCGGAAGAGCCGGTGGAGCGCACAGCGCTGATTTTCGTCGGCAAGGGCTTGGCGTCAGAAGATTTTCGCGAGAGTGCGCTTTACAGTACGGATTATGTGCGGCGGTTCCGCTCGCCGGATGGAAAAGCCGAGACGTGATGGGATGGCGCAAAGCCATAGCGCCCCTTTAACGCTCCATCCCTATCGAAGACCAGAATTTCCAGCGCCGTTTCAGGCGTGTTGAGCGCATCCGCTGCCGTTTTCCAGGCCTTCTCGGCCACGACGCTGCCCAAGTCTATGCCCGCGCTGCCTGCCATGGTGAAGGCATGGGACACGGTGTTGGCGTGGCGGATGGCGTCTGCCAAAGCCTCATCCCCGCCCGCTTCCGTCGCGAGTTTCGCCAGCGCATCCAGATCCGCCA
The DNA here is from genome assembly GCF_040427045.1 of Agrobacterium vacciniicorymbosi. Lineage (NCBI taxonomy): Bacteria > Pseudomonadati > Pseudomonadota > Alphaproteobacteria > Hyphomicrobiales > Rhizobiaceae > Agrobacterium > Agrobacterium vacciniicorymbosi. The sequence continues at coordinate 80,461 of NZ_JBETMF010000017.1, read as the reverse complement.
GGCCACGCTTGGAATGAACGTCGAGCATGCCTTGAGCGAGCTTGGTCATTTTGGCGACACCACCGGCAATGGTAAGTTTCTCAACCGGGTGGGTGCGCAGATATTTCAGCATGCCGCCGATGAAATCGCCCATGTCGATCAGTGCCGTTTCCGACAGGCCATGAAATGCCTGTCCGGCTTTTTCCGAAGCATTGCCGGTGGCACCGAGAATATGGGGCAGCCCCTCGGCGCGTGCCACATCAATTCCGCGCCAGATGGAGTGAATCCAGGCAGAGCAGGAAAAAGGAATGACTATGCCGGTGGTGCCAAGGATCGAAATACCGCCGAGGATGCCTAGTCGGCCATTCAGCGTCCTCTCGGCGATCTTCTCGCCATTTTCAACTGAAATTTCCACTTCGAAATCTGCATTTTCACCCGCGACCTCATGAATGGCCTTTTCGATCATCTTGCGGGGCACGGGGTTGATGGCAGGCTCCCCGACGGCCAGTGGCAGGCCGGGGCGGGTGACGGTGCCAACGCCTTCGCCCGCCTTGAAGGTGATGCCGGTGCCAGGTTTTCCGGGCCGAACCGTGCTCTCCACCAGCGCGCCGTGCGTCACGTCAGGGTCGTCGCCTGCGTCTTTGATGATGCCGGCCTTAGCAAAACCATCGCCTCGATGGCTGGTGGCCAGCGAAAAGCCGACGCGCTTGCCGCTTGGAAGTTCGATCTCGACAGGGTATGGAAACTCACCGGTCAGCAACGCGGTGCAGGCAGCCTTCGTCGCCGCCGTGGCGCAAGCGCCGGTCGTCCAGCCGCGACGCAGATTTTTTCCATCCGTTTCCATCGTGTTTCTATAGCGGTTACGGGTTTGGCCGTCATCGGGAAACAGCAGGCAGTGTGAATGTCGAGATTGCTTATTTTGGGAGAACCGGTCGATCGGATAGTCTTGGACGGCGGCGGGTGTGGCTTACCCCCCTCTGCCCTGCCGGGCATCTCCCCCACAAGGAGGGAGATCGATATGTGGCGCCGTTTCGGCCAATTTGAACGCTTGGAGTTGGCAGAGGAGTGTGCGTCTTGCCGATCTCCCCACCTGTGGGGGAGATGCCCGGCAGGGCAGAGGGGGGTAAGCCACATGTTCTACGCTATAATGTCGAAGGGACTATCCTCATGACGGCGCGGGCGATCATCATCGGCGCGCCGCGCTCCGGGTCGGGCAAGACCAGCGTGACTATTGGGCTGTTGCGTGCGTTTGCGCGACGGGGCGTAAAAGTGCGTGGCATCAAGACCGGGCCTGACTATATCGACCCCGGCTTTCATGCTTTCGCGGCAAAAACGCCGGGGCTCAATCTCGACAGCTGGGCCATGCAGCCGGATTTGCTGCGGCATCTTTTCGCTCAGCAGGCTGAAGATGCGGAACTGGTGTTGATCGAAAGCGCCATGGGCCTGTTCGATGGGATCGTTGTACCGGATAACAGAGCCGGCTCTGCGGCCGATCTGGCGCGGCTGTTCGGTATTCCCGTGCTGCTGGTGCTGGATGTCTCCGGCCAGTCGCAGACAGCAGCCGCCGTCGCCCATGGCTTTGCCCATTACGATCCAGCGGTCAAAATGTCTGCCGTGGTGCTGAACCGTGCGGGCAGCGAGAGGCATCGCACGCTCTGCTCGCAAGCCATCGAGAAGATTGGCCTGCCCGTTGCGGGCTGTGTGATGCGCGATCTCTCACTGGTGCTGCCGGAGCGGCATCTGGGGCTCGTGCAGGCCAGTGAACATCCTGAAATAGACGAACACATCGACAGGCTGGCAGATGCCATGGAGGCGGCTATCGATCTCGATGCGCTTCTGTCCCTGGCGCAACCCGTCACGGTACCGCTTGGCTCTACCGAGGCGGCCATTGCCCCGCCGGGCCAGCGGATCGCGCTGGCTCAGGACGGCGCCTTCACTTTTCTTTATCCGCATCTTGCCCGCCACTGGCGCGAAGCCGGGGCCGAAATCGTGCCCTTTTCGCCGCTGACCGATGAGGCTCCGGACCCGTCATGCGATATCTGCTGGCTGCCCGGCGGGTATCCCGAGCTTTTTGCGGGCCAACTCGCTGCTGCGGCTACCTTCACATCGGGTCTGGCGCGGTTTGCGGAAACGAAACCTGTTCACGGCGAATGCGGGGGCTACATGGTGCTGGGCGCTGCCATCGAGGATGCGGATGGCGTCACCCACGCGATGACGGGGCTGCTGTCGCATGCCACAAGCTTTGCCAAGCGCAAGATGAACCTCGGCTATCGGCAGGCGACGATATCAGCCGATAGTCCCATCGGGCGCGCTGGCGATGTCCTGCGTGGCCATGAGTTCCACTATGCGCGGGTGATCGATCAAGGTCACGACGAGGCCTTTGCGCAGATTGCCGATGGGCAGGGAAAACCGCTCGGAGCATCCGGTGGCAGACGCGGGCAAGTCACGGGCACGTTTTTTCACGCCATCGCCAAAGGTTGAATTTTTCTCATCGATGATGCGGTGGAGGAAATCCCTGGTGATGCCTATATTGCTTTCGAGTGCTGAACGCTGGCGCTTGATCCGTTGAATAAGGACAGATTTTCATGACCGAGAAATCCCCCGAAAATAACTTTCCCGCCGGTTACGAACCAGCCGATGTCTGGGAATGGGAAAAGGGCAATGGTGGTCAGTTCGCCAACATCAATCGCCCGATTGCAGGCGCGACCCATGACAAGGAACTGCCGGTCGGTAAGCATCCGTTGCAGCTCTATTCGCTGGCAACGCCAAACGGCCAGAAGGTCGGCATCATGCTGGAAGAGCTGCTGGCCGCAGGCCATACGGGCGCGGAATATGATGCGTGGCTGATCAAGATCGGCGATGGCGACCAGTTCGGCTCCGATTTCGTCAAGGCCAATCCGAATTCGAAAATTCCGGCATTGGTGGACCATTCCACCCCGGAGCCGACCCGCGTGTTCGAAAGCGGCTCTATCCTGCTTTATCTGGCGGAAAAGTTTGGAGCGTTTCTTCCGAGCGAGCACAAGGCGCGCACGGAAGCCATGAACTGGCTGTTCTGGCAAATGGCGTCCGCACCTTATCTCGGTGGTGGTTTCGGTCATTTTTATGCCTATGCGCCCATTCATATCAAGTACGCGGTCGACCGTTTTGCCATGGAGGCCAAGCGTCAGCTTGACGTGCTGGACCGTCATCTGGCAGAGAACCAGTATCTGGCCGGTTCGGAATACTCGATTGCGGATATTGCCGTCTGGCCATGGTATGGCAATCTGGCGCGCGGCCAGTCCTATGCGAAGGCCGATGTCTTTCTGGATGTGAAGGGCTATAAGCACCTTCAGCGCTGGGCAAACGAGGTTGCAGAGCGCCCTGCGGTCAAACGCGGTCGCATGGTCAACAAGGTCAATGGCGACCCGTCGGAACAGTTACACGAACGTCACGATGCGTCCGACTTCGATACGAAGACACAGGACAAGATCGGCAAAGCATAAGGAACAGACGATGGCAAAGCTGCCTGAAATGACGAAACACCGCGGCTTTCCATCCGGCATGCCGAGCACGGGCATTCAATTCACCATACGCCGCGCCAATCCGCGCGGCGTCACGCCCGTGAAATTCATTCCGCGCCGCGCGCGCGACAATTCGGCGACCCACAAGATCGATGCCGCCTTCATGCACGCGCTCTGGCATCAATTCGGAGCCGAGCCTTTCGAGCGTGGCAATCTCGACGCTGCGCGTCTCAGCCTCTTGTTCGGTCGCGAAGTCCTGCCTGCGGACAAGGATTTCGATCCGCTGTCCTACCAGTCCATGCTCGTCATCGACGAACGTCTGGCCCGGCAGAATTTCCCGGAATCCTTCGAAAACTACTTTGAAATCTGATCTGCGGCAAAGTGGAGCGGGCGCAGAAAGTTTCTGTGCTTCGCCATTTTGAAATGCTATAGAGCACGCCAGTTTCATCTATTCCGGCGTCTGCCATGCCCAGGCATTTTCTCTGCGTTATCGCTGCATGTGCGCTTTCCTTCCTGCCCGCTGGCATAGGCACGGGTCAGGCTGCCCATGGCGGCGAGGATTATGCGACGCTGGAAAAGCTCGGCGCCGCTCTGTTTGTCGATCCCAATCTTTCCATGAACCGCACCATGTCGTGTTCCACCTGCCATATGCAGGGGGCAGGCTTTACCGATGCGCGTGACAGCGGCGCCGTGGGGCACGATGTCTCGCTGGGCGACGATGGCACGTCTCTTGGAGACCGCAACGCGCCGAGTGCCGCCTATGCCAGCTTTTCTCCACCCTTCGGCAAAAACGCTGGGGGCGAGTATGTCGGCGGGCAGTTCTGGGATGGCCGCGCGTCTCTGCTGGAAGATCAGGCCGCCGGTCCGCCCCTCAACCCCATCGAGATGGGAATGCCCGACAAGGCGACCGTTGTGAAGCGCCTGAAGGAAAACCCGGATTATGCGGCAGCCTTCGGCACGCAATTCGGCGGCGACGTCTTTAAAAGCGATGACGCTGCCTTTGCCGCCATGACCAAGGCGCTCGCCGCCTTCGAGCGTTCAGATGAATTCTCCACCTTCGATTCGAAATATGACCGCTTCTTGCGGGGTGAAGAAAAGCTGACCGATCAGGAAGAACTGGGCCGCGTGTTGATGTCATCGACACAGTTCACGAACTGCAACACCTGCCATGAGATCAAGGGTCCGAATGGACTGTCCGACGGTATCTTCACCAACCACAAATATTTCAATATCGGCGTTCCCGCCAATAAGGTGGTCAGGGCGGCAAATGGTTCGAAGCCCGATGCCGTTGATCTGGGTCTTGCCCAAAACCCCGCCGTTGCGGGCGATCCGGCCCAGCGCGGCAAGTTCAAGGTGCCGACTCTGCGCAATGTCGCGGTGACCGGTCCCTACATGCACAATGGCGTGTTTAAGGATTTGCGCACCGTCGTGCTGTTTTACGTGAAATACAAAAGCAAAAAGCCCAGCCGTCAGATCAACCCGGAAACGGGGCAGGCATGGGATGCGCCAGAGGTGCCCGAGAATATCGCCATGACGGAGTTGACCTCCGCACCGGCGCTGGACGATAAGCGGGTGGATGCTGTTGTGGCGTTTCTGAAAACGCTCACCGACAAGAGATATGAGCATCTCTTGCCGAAGGAAGATGTTGGGCAGGCCGCTATGCCGCCTGCCCAGAACGCATCGATTAGGCCGACAGCGCCTTGAATTCTGCCAGAACCGCATCGCCCATTTCAGACGTGCTGACCTGACGGCTGCCGTCCGCCATGATGTCGGCGGTGCGGATGCCCTTATCCAGAACGTTGGCGATAGCTGTTTCAAGCTGCGTGGCTTCGTCCACCATGTTGAACGAATAGCGCAGGCACATGGCAAAGGACGCGATCATGGCGATGGGGTTGGCAATGGCCTTGCCGGCAATGTCAGGGGCCGAGCCATGTACGGGCTCATACATGGCCTTGCGCTTGCCTGTCTTGGCATCCGGTGCACCGAGCGAAGCGGATGGCAGCATGCCCAGCGAACCCGTCAGCATGGCAGCAACGTCAGACAGCATGTCGCCGAAAAGATTGTCGGTGACGATGACGTCGAACTGCTTGGGCTGGCGTACCAGCTGCATGCCACCGGCATCGGCCAGCATGTGCTCCAGCTGAACGTCCTTGTATTTCGCCGCATGGGTTTCGGTGACGACATGATTCCACAAGACGCCCGACTTCATGACATTGCGCTTTTCCATGGAGCAAACGCGGTTGCCGCGGGTACGGGCCAGTTCGAAAGCCACGCTGGCGATGCGCTCGATTTCGAACGTGTCGTAAATCTGCGTATCGATACCGCGCTTCTGGCCGTTGCCCAGATCGATGATCTGTTTGGGTTCACCGAAATAGACGCCGCCGGTCAGTTCGCGGACGATGAGAATATCGAGGCCTTCCACCAGTTCCTGCTTTAGCGAGGATGCGGCAGCCAGCGCCGGATAGCAGATGGCCGGGCGAAGATTGGCGAAAAGCTCCAGATCCTTGCGCAAGCGCAAAAGACCGGCCTCCGGGCGCATTTCGTACGGTACGGCATCCCACTTCGGACCGCCGACCGCACCAAACAGAATGGCGTCCGCTGCCAGCGCCTTTTCCATATCCGCATCGGAGATGGCAACACCGTGCGCATCATAGGCGCAACCGCCCACGAGGCCTTCTTCGGTGGTAAAGCCCGCAGCTTTTTCGCTGTTCATATAATCGATCAGCTTGCGGACTTCCGCCATGGCTTCGGGGCCGATGCCGTCACCGGGCAGCAGAAAAAGCGTGCGCACTGTCATGAAAACCCTCCTTGGCCACACCGCAAAACCATCGATGGTTTCGAAACAGCGGGCGCGTCAAAAATCCTTGGCCCCGCAGCGCAATCGCCGCAGGGTGCGGGCTTCTTAACCCCGGCCATAGCCTATTTCAAGGAAGGCAAAAGCCGATTTGGTACGGGAAGCACCAAACCGGCCTTGAATGCGTGCGAAAAGGATCAGGCCCAGGGGCGGGCAGAGGCGTTGGACTTTTCAAAGCCCTCGATGGCGCCTGCATGTTCCAGCGTCAGCCCGATGTCGTCGAGGCCGTTCAGCATGCAGTGACGCTTGAATTCATCCAGTTCGAAGCTGATCGTGCCGCCATCCGGGCCGCTGATTTCCAGATTTTCCAGATCGACGGTCACGACGGCGTTGGAGCCACGCGATGCATCGTCCATCAGCTTTTCCAAATTTTCCGGGCTGACGACAATCGGCAGAATGCCGTTCTTGAAACAGTTATTGTAGAAGATATCGGCAAAGCTGGTGGAGATCACGCAGCGAATACCGAAGTCCAGCAATGCCCAAGGCGCATGCTCGCGTGACGAACCGCAGCCAAAATTGTCGCCAGCGACCAGGATCTGCGCGTTGCGATAGGCAGGCTTGTTCAGCACGAAATCCGGGTTGTCGGAACCGTCTTCCAGATAACGTGACTCCGCGAAGAGACCCTTGCCAAGGCCCGTGCGCTTGATGGTCTTGAGGTAGTCCTTCGGAATGATCATGTCCGTATCGACATTGACGACCGGCATGGGGGCGGCGACACCCGTCAGTTTGGTGAACTTATCCATCTCTCACTCCGAAATGTTGCGAATGCAGCGCCATATCGCGCGCGCTTTCTGTCGCAATAGCGCAAAATCGGGAATATTTGAAGGCCAAACAGCGCGGACTCGGTACACCCCGCCAAAAGACGGGTGACAGAACGCACGTTTTTCAATGAAGGATAAATTCAGTGCCAGACGAAGCCGAGCTTGCGCAATTGCGTACCGGCAAAGTCTTCCATGCCTTCCGCCACGTCTTCGCCGCCGTGAGAGCGGAAGAAGCTGTTGGCGACATCACTGTCTTCGAGGCACCAGACAACCACGCCTCTGCAGCCCAGAGATTTCAGCAGGCGGCGTGCTTCGGTAAACAGGACGGAGCCAAGTCCCATGCCCTGATATTCCGGACGAAGATAAATCTCGTAGATTTCGCCATCATAGGGCAGACCGCGGGCCCGGTTGAGCCCGAGTGTCGTATAACCGGCGACAACGCCCGCCACTTCCACCACCAGCATGGTAGCCGATCCGCGCGTTGCCTTGCGCCACCATTTTTCGTCGCGACGATCCAGCATTTGCCGCAGGGGCTTATGGGGAATGAGACCCGCATAGGCCTGCTGCCACGACGATCTGTGCGCATCTGAGATAGCGTGCGCATCGTCCGGCTCTGCTCGGCGAATGTCTATGGATAACGTTTTCATAACGCGATTCTGACCCCGGCGGGGAAAACTTACCAGCCATAAAGGTTAACGGCTCGAAGCTTACCCACAGCCTATTCATGTGGATGAAGGGTAAAAATTAACGCTATATTTACCATTGAAGCAAGTCGCATGCGACTCATCCCCCAAATAAAACGGGCAGAGGGTTAACGCAGCCCGAGACACAAAAAACCCGGCGCAATGGCCGGGTTTTCCAAAGTCACAGATGATGCCGAAAATCAGACGGCAAGCTTTGCCTTTTCGAAACGCTTGCGGTCGTTGGCGTCGAGATACATCTTGCGCAGACGGATCGACTTCGGTGTCACTTCCATCAGCTCATCGTCCTGAATCCAGGACAGCGCGCGGTCGAGCGTCATGCGAATCGGCGGCGTCAGCTTGACGGCTTCATCCTTGCCGGCGGCGCGGATGTTGGTCAGCTGCTTGCCCTTCAACACGTTGACTTCGAGGTCGTTGTCGCGTGTGTGAATGCCGATGATCATGCCCGCGTAAACCTTTTCGCCGGGCTCGATCATCATCGGGCCGCGATCTTCAAGGTTGAACATGGCGTAGGCAACGGCTTCACCGGAACCGTTCGACAGCAGAACGCCCTGGACGCGACCAGCAATAGCACCCTTGAACGGCTGGTAGGAGTGGAACAGACGGTTCATGATTGCCGTGCCGCGTGTGTCGGTCAGCAGTTCGGACTGGTAGCCGATGAGGCCACGCGTTGGAGCCAGAAACTTCAGACGAACGCGGTTGCCGCCGGATGGGCGAAGCTCGGTCATTTCTGCCTTGCGCTCGGACATCTTCTGAACGACGATACCGGAATGTTCTTCATCCACGTCGATGACGACTTCTTCGATCGGCTCGATGGTCTGGCCGCTCTCGTCCTTCTGCATGACAACGCGAGGACGCGAAACAGCAAGCTCGAAGCCTTCACGACGCATGGTTTCGATCAGAACGGCAAGCTGCAATTCGCCACGGCCGGACACGAAGAACGAATCCTTGCCTTCGGCTTCTTCGATCTTCAGCGCAACGTTGCCTTCGGCTTCCTTGTAGAGACGGTCGCGGATAACGCGGGACGTTACCTTGTCGCCTTCGGTGCCAGCCAGCGGAGAGTCGTTAACGATGAAGGACATCGTAACCGTTGGCGGATCGATTGGCTGCGCCGTCATCGCTTCGTTGACGGAAGGATCGCAGAACGTGTCGGCAACCGTACCCTTGGAAAGACCAGCGATAGCGACGATGTCGCCCGCATGGGCTTCTTCGATGGCTGTACGCTCGATACCGCGGAATGCGAGAATCTTGGAAATACGACCGGTTTCGATGGTCTTGCCATCCTGGGCCAGAACCTTGACGGCCTGGTTCGGCTTGATCGAACCGGAGGCGATACGACCGGTGATGATACGGCCGAGGAAGGGGTTGGCTTCGAGGATCGTGCCGATCAGACGGAACGGGCCTTCTTCAACCGTAGGCTCTGGAACGTGCTTGAGAACCAGATCGAGCAAAGGTGCAAGACCTTCATCCTTTGGTCCTTCAGGATTGACGTTCATCCAGCCATCGCGACCGGAACCGTAAAGGATCGGGAAGTCCAGCTGCTCGTCAGTCGCATCAAGGTTCGCGAAAAGGTCGAACACTTCGTTGATGACTTCCTCATGGCGGCCATCGGGACGGTCGATCTTGTTGATCGCAACGATAGGCTTGAGGCCAACCTTGAGCGCCTTGGAAACCACGAACTTGGTCTGCGGCATTGGGCCTTCAGAGGAGTCGACCAGAACGATCGCGCCATCCACCATCGACAGAATACGCTCGACTTCACCACCGAAGTCGGCGTGGCCGGGGGTGTCGACGATGTTGATGCGAACGCCCTTCCACTCGACCGAAGTCGCCTTGGCGAGAATGGTGATGCCGCGTTCTTTTTCGAGGTCGTTCGAGTCCATCACGCGTTCAGCAACGCGCTGGTTTTCGCGGAACGAGCCGGACTGTTTCAGAAGCTCGTCAACGAGCGTCGTTTTGCCATGGTCAACGTGCGCGATAATCGCGATGTTGCGAAGTGCCATTGTTCAAGATCTCTGAGGTTGGGCGCTATCAATCGGGTGTGCGCCAATTTAGTTTGGCGGGCTCATAACCTTTTTTTTGCAAATGCGAAAGGGGGGCCCATAACATAAGCCCGTTGCGAAAACGCCGTAACAGAGTTGTGTGACAGTTTTCAGTTGCCGGAAATGAAACAAAACCGGCAGCCGATCCCGTTTGCTTACACCAGTCCGCGCTTTTCCAACATCGCATCCGGGCTTGGCATCTTGCCGCGAAATGCCTTGTAGGTCTCTTCCGGATCGATCGAGCCGCCAACGGAATAGATGTTGTCCTTCAGCTTGCGCGCCATATCCGCATTGAAGGGGTCGCCGGTTTCTTCGAAGGCTGCGAAGGCGTCGGCGTCCAAGACTTCGGACCACATGTAGGAATAATAGCCCGCCGAATAACCATCGCCAGAAAAGACGTGCTGGAAATGCGGTGTGGCGTGGCGCATGACGATGGATTTCGGCATGTCGAGCGATGCCAGAACCTCGGCCTGCACCGCCATCGGGTCGGCAACGGCGCCGCGGGTGTGGAAGGCCATGTCTACAATGGCCGAGGAGGTGAATTCGATTGTGTTGAAACCGGCGTTGAAGGTCTGTGCTGCCAGAACCTTGTCCAGCAGCGCCTTTGGCATCGGTGCGCTTGTCTCGTAGTGCAGGGCGTATTTTTCGAGGATTTCCGGCACGGTCAGCCAGTGCTCGTAAAGCTGCGACGGCAGTTCCACGAAGTCGCGCGAAACGCCTGTGCCCGATACGGATGGATAGGTCACGTTGGACAGCATGCCGTGCAGCGCGTGGCCGAATTCGTGGAACAGCGTGCGGGCGTCGTCGAGAGACAGCAGAGCAGGTTTGCCCTCGGAGGGCTTGGCGAAATTGCAGACATTGTAGATGATCGGCAATTCGCCTGTCGTGCCGTTCTTCAGAGGCAGCTTGTGCTGCGACTGGAAAGAACTCATCCATGCGCCAGATCGCTTCGAAGGGCGGGCGAAGAAATCGGCGAGGAACATGGCAACGAGGTCGCCCTTGTCGTCGCGAATTTCGAAGGTCCGCACGTCAGGGTGATAGGCGGTCACGTCTTTCAGTTCGATGGCTTTGATGCCGAACAGTCTGCGCGCCACATCGAAGCAGGCCTCGATGATTTTTTCCAGTTGCAGATAGGGCTTCAACTCGGCTTCGGAGAAGTTGAATTTCTTTGCCCGCAGTTTTTCGGCATAATGACGCCAGTCCCATGGCATAACGTCGTGATTTTTGCCTTCGTCGCGGATGAGGTCTGCCAGCTCGGCCTCTTCCTCGCTTGCACGGACAACAGCTTTTTCCCAGACCTGGGTCAAAAGCCCGTTCACGGCCTCTGGCGTCTTCGCCATGGTATTGTCCAGCTTGTAAGCGGCGAAATTGGCGTAGCCCAGAAGCTTTGCCTTTTCATCGCGCAGTTCCAGCGTGCGTTTCACCGTGTCGCGATTGTCGGTTTCTCCACCATTTTCGCCGCGCGCAACCCACGCTTTGAAGGCCTGTTCGCGCAGATCGCGGCGTTCGGAAAATGTCAGGAAGGGCTCGATGATCGAGCGCGACAGGGTCACGGCGAACTTGCCGTCTTCCCCATGCTCGCGCGCGGAACCCTGCATCGCATCGCGCAAAAAGCCGGGAATGCCCGCAAGCTCTTCGTCGGAAGACAAAATCAGTTTCCAGCTTTTTTCGTCGGCCAGAACATTCTGTCCGAATTTCGCACCCAGCCCGGCAAGCTCTTCATTGATGGCGGCAAGCCGTTCCTGATGATCCTTCGCTAGCTTCGCGCCAGAGCGCACGAAACCCTTCCAGTGCCGTTCCAAAACGCGCAGTTCTTCGCCGGTCAGGCCAAGCGTGTCGCGCTTTTCCCACAGCGTATCAACGCGCTTGAACAGCGCTTCATTCATGCTGATCTTGGAATAATGCCGCGACATTTTTGGCGCGATGTCGCGTTCCAGTGCCTGAATGGCTGGGTTTGTGTGTGCGCCTGCTTTGTTCCAGAACAGCGCGGATACTCGCGACAGGGCATCGCCAGCGATTTCAAGTGCGATAATGGTGTTGGCGAAGCTCGGCGCTTCGGCGCTCTCAGCAATCTCGTTGATTTCGGCATCATGCGCATTCAGCGCCGCATCGAAAGCGCCGGCAAAATCCTCATCGCGGACCTGTTCAAACCGGGGCAGACCGTTTTTTCCATTCCATTCTGTCAAGGATGGGTAGAGCGTGGCGGTGGATGTCATGGTCAAGTCCTCATGCAGATGCGATTTGCAACCATATGGGCATGGCTGCGGCTGTGTTTCAATATGGGCGGATCAACAAGATGTGCGGGTCGTACGTACAACCGCTGCATTCGCAAAACTATTTCCAAGCGGGCCCTTTGGCCGTTAGCGGCAAGCCTTGCCAGAGAGATCGGAATTTTTAATAAGAGAACCTTACGAATAAGGCGCGCCATGAACACCTCACTCGAAAAAGAATCGCTGGCCTTCCTGCTCAACAGCAGCGCGCGGTTTCTCAACAGCGTCTTTGAACGACGGATCGGTGAGGCAGGGCTTGGGCTGACGCCCGGTGAGGCGCGGGCACTTTTGACGGTCGCCGCCATCGATGGCAGCAAGCAGGCGGATATTGCCAGCCGCATCGGGCTCGAACCGATGACGGTCTGCACCTATCTCGACAAGCTGGAATCGCTGGATCTGGTGGAACGACGACCGAACCCCGATGATCGCCGTTCCAAGTGTATTTATCTCACGCATGCGTCGTCGGAACTGCTTGTTGCCATCCGCCGTGAGGTGGACAGCCTCATCGGTCAGGCCACCGATGGTTTTGATGAGAACGATCTTTCCAAATTTCATGATCTCCTGACGATCTTGCAGAAAAACCTGCAGATCGCGGCGAGCGACAAAAGCAAGCAGACCTCGCAATGACCCAAGGCCACCCTCCGATGACGGTGCGGCGCACCGCCATTCTCGGCGCCATGCTGACCTCGCTCGGGCCGGTGTCGATGGCAATCTACACGCCAGCCATGCCGGAACTCGTCAGAGCTTTTGCGACGACCGAATCCGCCATCAAGATGAGCCTGACGCTCTATTTCGGTGGTTTCGCCGTTGCCCAGCTTATTTCCGGCGCGATGTCGGATGCTTTCGGTCGCCGCAAGGCCACCATCCTGTTTTTGCTGATCTATCTGGCAGGCGGCGCTCTTGCGGCTTTTGCGCCCAGTGTCGAGGTTCTGCTGGCTGCCCGTCTCATTCAAGGCATCGGCGCATCCGTCGGGGTTACCGTTGCCCGTGCTGTCGTGCGTGACCAGTTCAGCGGCCCGCAAGCCACGGCCATCTTGAACCTCATCGGCATCATGCTGGCGGTCGGTCCGGCGGCGGGGCCGACAATTGGTGGCCTGTCTCTTTTGGCCTTCGGCTGGCAGTCTGTCTTCGTGCTGATGCTCGCCTTCGGGCTGATATCGGTCACAGCCGTCATCTTGTGTCTGCGCGAGACGACGGTGCCGGACGCTAGCCGTCTGCGGCCATCCCGCCTGCTCATCGCCTATGGAGAGCTTTTGGCGTCGCCGCGCTTCGTCTTGTCGGCGCTGGTGCTGGGCGGATCTGTCGGTGCGCTCTACGCGCAATCCACCATGCTGCCATTCGTTCTCATCAACGAGGTCGGGTTATCGCCGACCGCCTTTGGTGTGGGAATGCTGATGCAATCGGGCGCCTATTTTCTGGGGTCCATCGCCTTGCGTTTCATCGCCCGCAGGATTGGCGATCGTCGCTCGGCGGTGATGGGCCTTTGTATGTCTGCGACAGGAGGAGTGCTGATCTTTCTCTCGGTCCACCTCATAGCACCCTCGTTCCTGTCGATCATGGGGCCGGTTGCGGTGGCAACCTTCGGGCTTGCGCTGCTGACGCCCTATATCATCACGGCGGGTATGGGCCCGTTTCCGCATATTGCCGGATCGGCATCGGCGATGATGGGCTTTATCCAGATGAGTGCTGGTTTTCTGGCGGGGGTCGCAGCGTCGCTGCTCGGCTCGCCGCTCATGAGTTTCGGCACGATCATTCCCTTGATGGAACTGAGCGCGGTGGCGAGTTATATCGGCTTCGTCATTCTGTCGCGCAGGCAGACATGAAAAAGCCCCGGAGGTCCGGGGCTTTCAGGATGGGTTTCGGCAAGGCTTACTTGCTCAGATTACGCTTGGCCAGCGTGCGCAGGCGCAGCGCATTGAGCTTGATGAAGCCTGCTGCATCCTTCTGGTCGTAAGCGCCCTGGTCGTCCTCAAAGGTCACCAGCTTGTCGGAATAGAGCGACTTGGCCGATTCGCGACCGGTGACCATGACGTTGCCCTTGTAAAGCTTCAGCGTCACTTCGCCTTCCACATGCTCCTGGCTCTTGTCGATCAGCGCCTGCAGCATTTCGCGCTCCGGCGAGAACCAGAAGCCGTAATAGATCAGCTCGGCATAGCGCGGCATGATCTCGTCCTTGAGGTGGGCTGCACCGCGGTCGAGCGTGATGCTCTCGATGGCGCGGTGGGCGGCCAGGAGAATGGTACCACCCGGCGTTTCGTAAACGCCACGGCTCTTCATGCCGACATAGCGGTTCTCGACCAGATCGAGACGGCCGATGCCGTTGTCACGGCCGTAATCGTTGAGCACTGCCAGCAATGTCGCAGGCGACATTTCAACGCCGTTGATGGAGCAGGCGTCACCATTGCGGAAACCGACCTTGATGATGGTTGCCTTGTCAGGTGCGGCTTCCGGCGAAATGGTGCGCATATGCACGTATTCGGGGGCCTCGACTGCCGGATCTTCCAGAACCTTGCCTTCGGAGGACGAATGCAGAAGGTTGGCGTCGACGGAGAACGGCGCTTCGCCCTTCTTGTCCTTGGCAACCGGGATCTGGTGCTGTTCGGCGAAGTTCAAAAGATCGGTACGGCTCTTGAACGTCCAGTCACGCCATGGGGCGATGATCTTGATGTCGGGGTTCAGCGCATAGGCCGAAAGCTCGAAACGAACCTGGTCGTTGCCCTTGCCGGTCGCGCCGTGAGCGATGGCATCTGCGCCGGTCTTCTTGGCAATGTCGATCAGGTGCTTGGAAATCAGCGGACGGGCGATAGAGGTGCCCAGCAGATAGACGCCTTCATAGACGGCATTGGCGCGGAACATCGGGAAGACGAAATCGCGCACGAATTCCTCGCGCACATCCTCGACGAAGATTTCCTTGATGCCCAGCATCTCGGCCTTCTTGCGCGCAGGCTCCAGCTCTTCGCCCTGACCGAGATCGGCGGTGAAGGTCACCACCTCCGCATTCAGTTCGGTCTGAAGCCATTTGAGGATAATGGAAGTATCGAGCCCGCCGGAATAGGCGAGAACGACTTTCTTTACGTCTTTCGGGAGTGCCATCAGTGAAATCCATTTGCGTGCCGGCGACATTTGGATATCGCCATTTCCTTGGGATTTCGGCACTTTTAGCGAGTTTATCGGCGGGTGCAACAAAAATGCAAAGCAAGGCGCGGATGGAACGCATTCATCGTCATGTGACTTTGAGGGATAAAAATACTAAACTTCCACCGCGTCAGTAGAGCGCATGGTTCCATGGGACGTCACTGCCGGAGATTTGAAGCGGTAGCGAAAAGGAGAAACCAATGACGATACTTCACAACGCATTCACGAAGGACAATGTTGCCGTCATCACCGGCGCGGCATCCGGCATCGGCCTTGCCGCTGCGCGTAAATTCGCCAGCTTCGGCATGAGCGTCGTGCTGGTCGATCTCGATGGCGAGAAGCTGGCCGCGGCACAAAGCGAGATTGCTGCACTTGCCGAAAACGGCAATGAGCAGATCGTTTCCATTCCAGCGGATGTTTCGAAACTCGATGAACTGGAAGCTCTGGAGCGCGCTGTCATCCAGCGTTTCGGACGTGTCCATGTGTTGATGAACAATGCCGGTGTGCAGCCCGGCAGCGCCATTTTTGGGCCGCAGGCAAACTGGGAAAAGGTTTTCGGCGTCAATCTGATGGGCGTCGTCAATGGCAGCCGCGTCTTCGGCTCCGGCATGCTGGCCCATGGCGAACCGGGCCTTATCATCAACACCGGCTCCAAGCAGGGCATCACTACGCCGCCGGGCGATCCGGCCTATAATGTGTCTAAGGCAGGCGTCAAAGCCTTTACCGAAGCTTTGGAATATGAGTTGAGAAATGCCTCTACCGGCAATGTCTCCGCCCATCTTCTCATCCCCGGTTTCGTCTTCACCGGGCTGACCGCCAATGGCCGGACGGAAAAGCCATCGGGTGCCTGGACACCGGAACAGACGGTGGACTTCATGGTCGAGAGCATCGGCAAGGGCGATTTCTACATTCTGTGCCCGGATGGCGAAGTGGACCGCAAGACGGATGAAAAACGCATCCTCTGGGCGGCAAATGACATCGTTGAAAATCGCCCGCCATTGTCGCGCTGGCACGAGGATTACAGCAACGACTTCAAATCCTTCCTGAACAGCTGATATGCCTGCCGCGCCCTCGGGCGCGGCATTCTTTCGTCTGGCTTGGCAGGCTCTGGAAACCGCGTTATGAACATGCATCAAACCCTTGCGAGTGTGGTGCCGCCGTGGATTTTCTACCCAGTCTGCCGACCCTGATTGCCTTTACAATCGCCATTCTGCTGCTGTCGGTCACACCCGGCCCGGATATGACGCTGTGGATCAGCCGTTCTGTTAGGGAAGGGCGCGCATCCGGTTTCATGACGCTGGTCGGCACCAATCTCGGTATCACCGTCCACACGATGCTCGTCGCCTTCGGCGTGGCAGCCCTGATCGTCGCTTCTCCGACGGCCTTTCTCGTTTTGAAAACCGGTGGTGCGGCCTATCTCGTTTGGCTGGCCATTCAGGCCATTCGCAAGGGCTCGGATTTCGTTATGGAACGGCCGACGGAGCAGAAGGCGAAGGCGTCCAAGAAGTCGGCATTGCTCAACGGCCTCTGGGTCAATCTACTCAACCCGAAAGTCATTATCTTCTTCATGACATTCCTGCCGCAATTCGTCAGCGCATCCGATCCGCATGTCACGGGCAAACTGATTTTCCTCGGGTTCTGGTCGATCATTGTGGCAGTACCGATCGGTATCGGCATCGTCGTGGCTGCAGATGGGCTGTCTGGCTGGCTGCAGCGCAATCGCAAGGTTTTGCGTGGTCTCGATTATACCATCGCAGGCGTCTTCTCGCTGTTTGCCGTGAAGATTTTTCTGACCACTGCCAAATAGTTGGCTGGCAGAGCTGGCTGTCCGTCATGGGAGTTGATGTGACACGCGGCGCTTGTCTTTTCGGCAAGACCCTGCCAGCTTGCAGACTATTCGGGAACTGGCCTTCGGGCGGGATGGAGCGATGCGGCAAGACGATCTGAGCACGCTGATTGGCCTTGTGGCCCTGTCAGACCGAAATGCGTTCGCCTCGCTCTACACATCCACGAGCCCGAAACTTTTTTCCATCTGTCTCCGTATACTCAAAGACCGTACAGACGCTGACGAAGCCTTGCAGGAAGTCTATGTCAAAATCTGGCAGCGGGCACGGCTGTTTTCCGCCGCCTCCGGCACTGCCGAAGTGTGGCTGGCCGCCATTGCCCGTAACCAGTCGATAGACATCATCCGCGCCCGCAAGCCGATTGCCAGCGAGTTGAGCGATGTTCCCGATCTGGTCGATGCAGCACCGGACCCGGAGCAAGCGACGCTACAGAAGGATACAGGCCGCAGCATTGAGCGCTGTCTGGATGAGCTGGAGGAGAGCAGGGCGAAAGCCGTGCGGCAGGCCTATGTGGAGGGCATGAGCTATCAGGAACTGGCGCAAGTTTACGCGGTTCCGTTGAATACGATGCGAACATGGTTGAGGCGCAGCCTCATCAAGCTGAAAGAGTGCATGGAGCGATGAAAGAACCGGCTGACAGCAATATTCCAAGGGACGACGTGATCGCCGCCGAATATGTGCTTGGCGTGTTGTCTGCGGACGACCGGCGGCTGGTGGAAAAGCGCATCCGCACCGAAGAGAGTTTTGCCCAACGCGTGCGCCAGTGGGAAGCGCATTTTTCCGGTCTCAACGCAGAATATGAGCCGGTAGCGCCCGCTAGTGTTACCTACAAGGCAATAGAAGCGCGTCTGTTTCATTCAGACGCAAAGGAAAAGCCCGGCTTCCTGCCCTCGCTATGGGGCTCGCTGGCCTTCTGGCGTGGCCTCAGCACCTTGACCACCGCATGTGCAGTTATCGCGGCAATCTCTTTCGTGTTGCTGCCCTCATCCCCGCAACAGCCACTTCAAATCTCCTATACGGCGCAGCTGTCGTCACCCAATGCCCCCATGGCCTTGATGGTATCCTATGATGCAGGCTCCGGGCGCATGGCACTGACGCCGATGGCCGCGGGCGACAAATCGCAAAATTCGTTGCAGCTCTGGCTCGTCAAGGCAGATGGCACGCCTTACTCGCTCGGTCTCGTTGATCCGAGCAAAAACGCGGAAATGACCATTCCACCAGATATGCGAGACCAGCTTCGCGATGGCATCACGCTCGCCGTCAGCGTAGAGCCCTATGGCGGTTCGCCCACCGGCAAACCCACCGGCCCCGTCATTGCCAGCGGCACGACACGGCAGCTTTAAAAAAAGATTCGCCTGGCTGAAACTTCCTCTGATCCCGCTCCGTAGCTTCTCATGTACCGGATACGTCACCTGCACCAACGCAGGGACGATTGGCGGAACCAGAGGAGAAAACGCCATGATGAAGTCCAGCCTGCGCATGATCGCGCTTGCCGCAGCCGTTTCCACCGTCGCATTTGCAGCCCAGGCCAAGAACCCGATGGTTGGCGGCGCTGCCATGTACGAGAACAAGAACATCGTTGAGAATGCGATGAATTCGAAGGATCACACCACACTCGTTGCCGCCGTCAAGGCTGCCGGTCTGGTTGAAACACTGGAAGGCAAGGGCCCGTTCACGGTTTTCGCTCCTACCAATGAAGCCTTCGCCGCTCTGCCAAAGGGCACGGTCGAGACGCTGCTGAAGCCGGAAAACAAGGCCAAGCTCACCAAGATTCTCACCTGCCACGTCGTTGCGGCAGATGCGATGTCCAGCACCATCGAAAAAATGATCAAAGACGATAATGGCACTCATGATGTGAAAACCGTTGGCGGTTGCATCCTGAAGGCCAAATACGACATGAAAAAAATCACGCTGACCGACGAAAACGGCAATGTCGCCCATGTGACGATTGCCGACGTCAAGCAGTCGAACGGCGTCATTCACGTCATCGACAAGGTCTTGCTGCCGAAGATGTAATTTCGGCGCGAAGAAACGCCGTGCGCTCCCCCAGGCGCACGGCGTTTTTCTTTTCCTATGTTACCCGATCAGCAATTCATCATCATCAATGGATTGGCCGCGTATCTTGCGGAACATCTCGATCAGGTCTTCCACCTGCAAGCCCTTGCGGCTCTCGCCGGAGACATCGAGAACGATCTCGCCCGCATGCAGCATGATGGTGCGGTCGCCATAATCCAGCGCCTGTCGCATGGAATGCGTCACCATCAGGGTCGTCAGCTTGCGCTCCGCTACCACCTTCTGGGTCAGTTGCATCACGAATTCCGCCATGCCGGGGTCGAGCGCCGCCGTATGCTCATCCAGCAGCAGAACGTCGGAACCAGCCAGCGTTGCCATCACCAGCGATACGGCCTGACGCTGACCGCCTGAAAGCAGGTCCATACGGTCCTTCAGGCGATTTTCGAGCCCCAGATTGAGGGACGCGATCCGCTCCTGAAAGAACGCCCGCCGTCCGCCGCCGAGTGCTGGCAGCAATCCGCGTGTCTTGCCGCGTGCTGCCGCAAGCGCGAGGTTTTCTTCGATGGTCAGCGCGCCGCAGCTTCCGGCCAGCGGGTCCTGAAACACGCGCGCCACCTGTCCAGCACGGTTTGCCGTGGGCTTGCGGGTCACGTCCACGCCACCGATGGTCACTTTACCGGCGGTTGGCAGAACATCGCCCGCCAGCACGCCCAGCAGCGTGGATTTTCCAGCACCGTTGGAGCCGATGACGGTGACGAAGGAGCCGTCTTCAATGGTGAGATCGATCTTGGCCAATGCCTGCTTTTGCAGCGGCGTGCCGCGTCCGAAGACAACCTGGATGTCGGAAAGCGAAATCATGATGTTGCTCCCCCACGGCGCAGGCGCGGCAATATCAGCGCAACCGCAACCAGCACGGCGGTCACGAAGTTGAGGTCGGAGGCCTTGAGGCCAAGTGCGTCGCTGGAAAGCGCCAGCTGGATCGCCAGGCGATAGGCGATGGAGCCCAGAACACAGCCGATCAGCGCAATCAGAATACCGCGCGATCCGAACAGCGTTTCACCGATGATGACGGCAGCAAGACCCACGACAATGGTGCCCACACCTGACGTCACATCGGCAAAGCCGTTCGTCTGTGCGAAGAGGGCTCCGCCCAGTGCCACCAGCGCATTGGACAGCGCCATGCCGAGATAAATCTGGTTACCGGTCTTCACCCCTTGAGCCCGCGCCATTCGCGCATTGGCACCGGTCGCGCGCATGGCAAGGCCCGCATCGCTTTCCAGAAAGCGCCAGACGAGAATGACGGCGATGACCACCAGCACGCCGACAAAAAGCGGGCGCAGCAGATATTCGGCAATGCCGAGACCGTAGAAGGGCTCGATCACCGTTTCCTGGTTGAGCAGCGCGACATTCGGCTTTCCCATTACCCGCAGGTTCACGGAAAACAGCGCGATCATGGTCAGGATCGAGGCCAGAAGATTGAGGATTTTGAAGCGGACGTTCAAGACCGCCGTCACCATACCGGCTGCCGCACCGGCAACCATGGCAATAGCCGTTGCCAGCCAAGGGTTGAACCCCGCAACAATCAGCACCGCCGCCACGGCAGCGCCCAGCGGAAACGACCCATCGACGGTGAGATCGGGAAAGTCGAGCACGCGAAATGCGAGATAAACGCCGATAGCGACAAAGGCAAAAACCAGCCCTAGTTCAACGGCGCCCCAGAAGGCGATTTGGCTCACGGTAGAATTCCTTAGTTTGCCCGCCGATCTCGGTAGTTCGGTCGGGATAACATGAGGGCCGCACGGGTGCGGCACTCGGGTCGGTTTCAAAGTGTTCTTTCGTCATCCCGGACTTGATCCGGGATCCAGTGCGATCAAGTCCTTGATCGAAGAAGACTCTTTTGCACCGCAGACGCGGCGCTGCTGGATTCCGGCTCAAGGCCGGAATGACGGATAGGATCAGTCGATAATCTTCGTCGCGCGCTTCGTCAGGCTCTCGGGAAACGTGATGCCAGCCTTTTCAGCAGCCTTCTTGTTCAAGACGAGATCGGTGCCGACAGCGACCGTTGCTGGAATGTCACCGGGCTTCTCACCCTTCAGGATGCGAACGACGACTGCACCCGTCTGCTTGCCCACGTCGAAATAGTTGAAGCCGAGAGCAGCGACTGCACCGCGGGCAACGGAATCCGTATCGGCGGCAAACAGCGGAATCTTGGCTTCGGAGGCGACGCCAGCTGCGGCTTCGAAGGCGGAAACGATGGTGTTGTCGGTCGGGACGTAGATCACGTCAGCTTTGCCCACCAGCGCGCGCGTCGCGCCCTGTACTTCGGCAGACTTGGTCGCGACCGATTCCACGACCTTCAAACCGGCCTTTTCGGCTTCGGTCTTCAGAAGCTCCAGCGTCGAAACCGAGTTGGCTTCGGCGGAATTGTAGATGTAGCCCACGGTCTTGGCGTTGGGAGCGACTTCCTTGATCAGCGCCAGATGCTCGTTGACCGGCAGCGCATCGGAAAGACCGGTGACGTTGCGGCCCGGCTTTTCCATGGATTTGATCAGCTGTGCGCCGACCGGATCGGATACGGCGGTGAAGACGACCGGGATGTCGCGGGTAGCACCGACGACGGCCTGTGCGGATGGGGTTGAAATCGGAACGATCACGGTTGGTGCATCGCCAACGAACTGGCGGGCGATCTGCGCTGCCGTGCCGGGATTGCCCTGCGCCGACTGGTAGACAAATTTCAGATTTTCGCCTTCCTTGTAGCCAGCTTCGGCAAGGGCTGCCTTCACGCCATCACGCGCGGCATCCAGTGCGGGATGTTCGACGATTGCGGTAACGGCAACGGTGACGTCTTCTGCTTTTGCAGGCAGGGCAAAGGCCGTTGCAGCGGCGAGCGCCAGAACGATTGCGCGCATAGGATATTCCTCCGGTTGTTTCGCTTGTCGTTGCCCTCTTTAAGAAAGGGTTAAAACGAAATCAATCGCGCAAGCCTGAACTCACCTATCAATTCTTGTTCTTATTCGTCATCCGCGCCGTGATTGGCGATCATCATGGCTTCGAACGCCATGCGTTCGGTCTTGCGCATACGCTCGGATTCCGACTTCAACTGACCGCAGGCAGCCAGAATATCGCGCCCGCGTGGTGTGCGGATCGGCGAGGCGTAACCGGCCTGATTGATGAAATCGGCGAATTTCTCGATCTGCGCCCAGTCCGAGCACTGGTAGTTGGTGCCGGGCCATGGGTTGAAGGGGATAAGATTGATCTTCGCTGGAACACCTTTCAGAAGCTGCGTCAGCATCTTGGCGTCTTCCAGACTGTCATTGACGTCCTTGAGCATCACATATTCAAAGGTGATACGGCGGGCATTCGACAGGCCGGGATAGTTGCGGCAGGCCTCGATCAGCTCTTTCAGCGGATATTTCTTGTTGATCGGCACCAGCATGTCGCGCAGATCGTCGCGCACCGCATGCAAGGAGATGGCCAGCATCACGCCAATTTCATCGCCGGTGCGGAAGATTTCCGGCACCACGCCCGAGGTCGACAGCGTCACCCGGCGCTTGGAAAGCGACAGGCCATCGCCATCCGTCGCGATCAACAGCGCGGTTTTGACATGCTCGAAATTGTAGAGCGGCTCGCCCATGCCCATCATCACGATGTTGGACACCTTGCGTCCCTCGGCTGGCATGATCGTGCCCTGCGGTGCTTCGCGGTCGGGGAAATCGCCCAGACGGTCACGCGCCAGAAGAAGCTGCGCTAAAATTTCTTCCGCCGTCAGGTTGCGCACGAGGCGCTGTGTGCCGGTGTGACAGAAGGAGCAAGTCAGCGAACAGCCGACCTGGCTGGAAATGCACAGCGTGCCGCGACCTTCTTCCGGAATATAAACGGTTTCGATTTCGACCGGACGGCCAGCACCGCGCGGCGGAAAACGCATCAGCCATTTGCGGGTGCCGTCATTGGAGACCTGCTCATCGACGATCTCGGGGCGTGCAATGGTGAACTTCGCCTTCAGCGTTTCGCGCAGATCCTTGGCGACATTGGTCATGTGATCGAAATCGGAGATGCCGCGCACATAGAGCCAGTTCCACAACTGGCTGACGCGCATCTTGACCTGCTTTTGCGGCACGCCTGCATCCAGCAACGCATCCGCCATGTCCTCACGCGTCAGGCCGATCAGCGACGGCTTGCCGGACATGAGATCGCTATTGGCGATCAGCGGGCTTTTGATTGCAAGACCTGCGGTGGCTTCCAGTACGGACATCGTGCCTATCCCATCATCCCATACAGCGTTGCGCTACCTTCTAGAGAAAGGCTGAAACCGTCTGCATGTCGAGAAAAATCAAGAGTGACGCGCTTGTCGCGCAGGCACTCGTCAGTGTTGGCGGGCCTTTAGCACCAAAATAGCCAAAACGCAAATGGCCGGTCACAGACCGGCCATTCCAAAACGATATCCCGTCGCGCTTATTTGCAGGTTTCGATCTGCTTGAAGGCAGCCGAAATACCCGAAAGCGAATAGGAATAGGACGTCGCGGTGCCGCGGGCAGATGTCGCCTTGACCGTCATGGACTTGCCGCCCTTCATGGCTGCAACCAGTGCCGGCTCTTCAGCGGCATTTTCCACCCAGGCGGCCTTGTCCTTGGTGAACATCACGAAGTTCTTGTTGTCGATGGTCACATTGACCTTCGAACCCTCTTTCAGCGCATAGCCCACCATTGCCTGTGGCTCATAGGAAATATTCTGGCCAGGGCGCTGCGAAACGATGAAGAAGATATCACCGTGGTCGACGCTGGCCGGTTCCTTTGCCGTGGGAATGGAAAGAACATAGCAAACGGTGCTTTTACCCGATTTGTACGAATAGGCACCCCATGCGTTGAACTGCTGGATGCGCGTGGGCGACTGTGCAGAGGCTACATTGATGCTGGCCAGCAAAATGGCGACTGCGGTTGCTACACTTCTTACAAACATTGAATTTCCTGCCGGGTTTATTGTCTTCCAGTTGGCCGAACGGCTGCGCCGGGCCGATGCTAGGTGAAGTCCGTCATCCTGATATTGGCTAAAGATCGGTTACCAAACCGTCAACGCCAATGCTAAAAGTCGAGATTTGCATTGGCCTGTAACAGATCGGTGACTCCTAGCGCCAGCGAAGCAAACACCAGTTGTGTCTGCGTCATCAGCAATGACACAAGAATTCAGGCAAGAATTTGTCAGCATTTGGCGCGGTTTCACACACGCCATCACAGAGCCGTTACTCTTTCTTCAAAGCATCTATCGCCGCATCGGCCGCTTCGTAGTGTTCCATTTTGATATGGGCGCGGATCATGGCAAGCGCTGCGGTCAAAACGGCGATGTCATCGGTAAAACCAACCACGGCGAAGATGTCGGGTACTGCATCGAAGGGAAGAATGAAATATCCGAGTGCCGCCAGAAGAATACCCTTGGCGCGGAACGGCGTGTCGCGGTCCATGGCGCAGTAGTAAGCGGCAGCCGCATCGCGCGCGAACGGCACCTTGCTGATCACCCGCTTCATCTTCGGCCAGAATTTGGCACGCACCTGCTGTTCGCGCTCTTCCTGATGGTCGGGCTCTCCCGGCATCAGGATTTCACCAATCTTCACGTCATCCATGGTTGTGTGTCCTTTGGTCATGGACATTTATATAGGACGGGACGCAGCCCGTTCAATCATGTCTGCCCGCCGCTGCCTTCTGCATGGCAGTCGCCAGAAGAAAGTCCCGTTCGGTGACGCCTTGAGAATCATGCGTCGTCAGGCACACCTTGACCCGGGAATAGACATTCGACCATTCGGGATGGTGGTTCAGCTTTTCCGCCACCAGCGCGAATTGAGCCATAAAGCCGAAGGCTTCGGCGAAGTTCGCGAATTTGAACGCCTTGACGATGGCAAGCCCATCTTCGCGCAAAGACCATCCTTCCAGCTTGGCAAGCTCAGCATCGATGGCGTCTCTGTCGAGTTTGGGGTAATTCATGGGCGTCACCTCTTTCTGGCTATGGTTTTATGAAACGCACAGCAGTCCTATTTGTTTGCATGGGAAATATCTGCCGCTCACCTCTGGCAGAGGGCATCTTCGCACATCTGGACGAAAAACAGCAGGGCGATCATCATTTCGTGATCGATTCCGCTGGTACTGGTGGCTTGCATGCAGGTAATGCGCCCGACCCACGCTCCGTTGCCATCGCAAAGCTGCACGGCATCGATATTTCTGGCCAGAAGGCCCGTCAGGTCAGGCCCGCCGATTTCGAGGTCTTCGATATCATTCTGGCCATGGATGAAGACAATCTGGAAAAGCTTAGGGCATCCTGCCCGAAGCAGCATGCGCACAAGCTCCACCTTTTCAGCCAATATGCGTCAGGCCGCCGCGAAAGCGTGCCTGACCCTTATTATGGCGGCGAAGACGGCTTTCAGACCGTCTACAGCATGCTCTTTGCCGGTTGCAAATCCGCGCTGGAAAAGCTGGAGACAGGCCAGGCTTCGCTCAGAGGGAATGCCTCTTCGATGATATAGGGGCCACCGCCGACCGATTCCTTCGAGGACATCAGCACAAAGCGTCCGACCGTGAAGGGAGAGGTGCGAAAATCGCCGCGCCCGGAGAGGTAATGGACCACATCGTCCAGCCGCGAGTTGCGGAGCCGGGCCAGTGTCACATGGGGCGTGAACTTGCGCGGATCTGGCGGAAGGCCGAGGCGCTGGCAAATGCGCTCGATCTCGCCTTGCAGGGCTGTCATCTCTGCGGAGGGAGACACTCCGGCCCAGATGGAGTGCGGCTTCTTGGAGCCGAACGAGCCGATGCCGGTGAGGTTGACCTGAAATTCCGGTCTGTCGATCCGGTCAAGCCTGTTCACCACCTCGTCGGCTGTACGGTTATCGATATCGCCGATAAAGCGCAGGGTGATGTGATAATTCTCCACATCGATCCACCGGGCACCCGGCAGACCACCGCGCAACAATGATAGGCTCATCGCCGCATTGCGCGGAATTTCGAGGGCGGTAAACAGTCTCGGCATGGCGAGCTCCCCGAATCTTTTGGCAGAACAAGTGTAGCGAATCATGCAACGCTGCTTGGCGCAAGCGCTTATTTTTTTTGCGCACCGATAGTCTTAATGAAGGCTTCTACCGTTGGCATGGATTTTTCGACCATCACGGCTATGCCTTTGGTATTGGGATGCATTCTGTCCTCCAGTTGCAGGGATTCATTCAGGACGACGCCGTCCAGAAAGAATGGGTAGAGAGGAAGCCCATGTTTTTCTGCAAGGCGCTGGTAGATGGGGTTGAAGCGCTTGGCATAATCGTCACCCATATTCGGTGGTGCCATGATGCCAATCAGCAGGACCGGAATGTTGCGCTTCTGAAAACCTGAAATCATCGCCTCGAGGTTCTTTTCGGTCTCCTCCGGTGAAATGCCGCGCAGGGCGTCATTGGCTCCCAACTCCAAAATCACGCCATCCGTTCCATCCGGCACCGACCATTCGGCCCGTGCCAGTCCACCGGAACTCGTATCGCCAGAAACACCAGCATTGGCGATGGTCACGTCCATGCCCTTGGCCTTCAATGCGGCCTCCAGCTGGGCGGTGTAGCTGTCGGTCGGCGGCAGCTGGTATCCGGCCATCAAACTGTCGCCAAATCCCACCAGTTGCACCGGTTTATCCTGTGCCTGCGCAAAGCTGGCGGTCAGCACCGCAGTGCAGATGACGATGAATTGAGCAGCGACGGCTTTAAAACGCATGACGGCCTTCCTAATTTGTCTGGCAATGTCAGGATATTTTTGAATTCCCGATTGCCCTTCTCCTTCATATAGGAACGCGAATTGTGACGAAAAGCATCATCGAGCTGAATAAGGCGGATCTGACCCTGGGCAACGCCGCCGCTTCCGTCCACGTTCTCAAAAGCATCGACCTCAGCATCGCAGAAGGTGAGGCCGTTGGTATCGTCGGGCCTTCCGGCTCCGGCAAATCCACGCTTTTGATGGTTCTGGCCGGTCTGGAGCGGCTCGATAGCGGCGAGATCACAATTGCGGGAACAGAGCTTCACAATCTGGGAGAAGATGCTCTTGCGGAGTTTCGCGGGCGCAATGTCGGGATCGTATTCCAGTCTTTCCACCTGATTGCGAATATGACCGCTTTGGAAAACGTTGCCGTGCCTTTGGAGCTGGCCAATGTCGCCAACCCTTTCGACATCGCCAAAAAGGAGCTGGTGGCCGTTGGGCTCGGCGAAAGGCTCAATCACTATCCGGGCCAGCTTTCCGGCGGCGAGCAGCAGCGCGTCGCCATTGCCCGTGCGCTCGCGCCTTCGCCCGCCGTGTTGATCGCGGATGAGCCGACCGGAAATCTGGACACGGATACCGGCAAACAGATTGCCGATCTTCTGTTTTCCAAACAGGCAGAACGCGGCATGACGATGATCCTCGTCACCCACGATGTTTCACTCGCCGCCCGCTGCTCGCGCCAGATCAAGGTGCGCTCAGGCCTGATCGAAGGCGATAGCACGATATCGAAGCCTGCGCAGGCGGTTTTGGCATGAGCCGCTTCGTGCCGTCGCTGTTCAATATCCGCAACGCGCTGCGCCTTGCCCGGCGTGAAATTCGCGGCGGTTTTCGCGGCTTTTACATCTTTCTGGCCTGTATTGCTCTGGGAACCGGGGCGATTGCCGCCGTCAATTCCGTTTCCCGCGCCGTCACCAGCTCCATCGCCACCGAAGGCCAATCCATTCTGGCCGGCGATGTGCGCTTTGAACTGCGCAATCGCGAAGTGACCACGGATGAGCGCGCCTATCTGGATGGTCTTGGCCAAGTTGCCGTTTCCACCGGTCTGCGTTCCATGGCACGGTTGGCGGATGGGTCGCAACAGACACTGGCCGAGGTTAAGGCCGTGGATGGTGCCTATCCGCTCTACGGCACCTTTGAGGCGGAACCAGCCGCCCCGCTCTCGCAATTGCTGGCGAAGCAGGGCGAAGCTTACGGCGCTGTCGCCGCCCCTCTTCTGCTCGAACGGCTTGGTATCAAGGTCGGTGACGAATTGCTGCTCGGCAATGTTCGACTCAAACTGTCCGCCACCGTCTTCAATGAGCCGGATGCTTTGTCTGATGGTTTTGGCTTTGCGCCGCGGCTGCTTATCAGCCGCGATGCGCTCTTCGCATCGGGCCTTGTCCAGACCGGCAGCCTTGTCGAACATGGCTACAAAATCCGTCTGAACGACCCGTCCAAACGCGCGACGATCACCGAAGATACCAACCGGGAATTTCCCAACGCGGGCTGGTCAATCCGCACCAGCGATCGTGCCGCCCCTTCGCTCACCGAAAACGTCAACCGTTTCTCGCAGTTCCTGACGCTTGTGGGTCTGACGGCTCTTATCGTCGGTGGCGTTGGCGTCGCCAATGCTGTGCGCGCTTTTCTCGATTCCAAACGCACGACCATCGCCTCGCTGAAATGCCTTGGCGCACCGGCCAGCGTCGTCACCATGACCTATCTGTTCCAGATCGCCTTCATTGCCTGCATCGGCATCGTCATCGGGCTGATGCTGGGGGCGGTCACACCGCTGATTGCCATGCGGTTTCTGGAAGGTGTGCTTCCCGTTCCCAATGAGCTGGCGATCTATCCCGGCCCGTTGTTTCTGGCAGGCATCTTCGGTCTGCTGACAACGCTTGCCTTCGCCGTTATGCCGTTGGGGCAGGCGAGGGAAGTGCCAGCAACCGCGCTGTTTCGCGAGCAGGGTTTCGAGGAAAACCGCCTGCCGTCCTGGCCCTATCTTCTTGCCACCGCTGTTCTTCTGGCGGCACTTGCTGGTCTTGCCATCTTCTCTGCGGAAGAGCGCTATATCGCCTCGGTGTTTCTGGCGGCGGTCGCTTTCGTCTTCGTGGTGCTGCGTCTGGTTGCCTGGGGCATCAAGGCCATTGCAAGGCGAAGCCCGCGTGTTCATTCCGCCGCTCTGCGGCTCGCCATCGGCAACATCCACCGCCCCGGCGCACTGACGCCGTCTGTCGTTCTGTCACTCGGTCTCGGCCTCACGCTGCTCGTCACGCTGACGCTGATCGACGGAAATCTGCGCCGTGAACTGACGGGCAGCCTGCCCGAGAGGGCGCCGAATTTCTTCTTCGTGGATATTCAGGGCGCAGATCGCGATGGCTTCCGTGATCTTGTGCAGAAACAGGCACCGGAGGGCGTGCTGACCGAAGTGCCGATGCTGCGCGGCCGTATTCTGGCGCTCAACGGCCAGGATGTCACCAAGATCGACGTGCCACCCGCAGGCCGCTGGGTTCTGCGTGGTGATCGCGGGATTACCTATGCGCAAGACATGCCCGAGAATGCCAAGCTGTCTCAAGGCAGCTGGTGGGACAAGGATTATAGTGGCGAGCCGCTCGTGTCCTTTGCATCGGAAGAGGCGGGTGAACTTGGCCTGAAGATCAGCGATAGCGTCACCGTCAATGTTTTAGGCCGCAACATCACCGCCAAGATTGCCAATCTGCGCGACGTGCAATGGGAATCACTGTCTCTCAACTTCGTCATGGTCTTTTCGCCCAATACGTTCCGCGGTGCGCCGCATGCGTGGCTCGCGACGTTGTCCGACCCATCGGCCACGGCTGCCAAGGAAGGCGAAATCCTGCGCGCCGTCACCAATGCCTATCCGACCATCACAAGTGTGCGGGTGAAGGATGCGCTGGATGTGGTCAACCGCCTTGTCGATCAGCTTGCCACTGCCATTCGCGCTGCCGCCGCCGTTGCCCTTATCGCCTCGGTGCTGGTGCTGGCTGGAGCTCTGGCTGCCGGAAATCGCGCCCGCACGCATGACGCGGTCATTCTCAAGACCTTGGGCGGCACACGCGCCATGCTGATCCGCGCCTTCTCCTACGAATACATGATGCTGGGTCTGGCGACGGCCATTTTTGCGCTGTTTGCCGGTGGCGTTTCCGCATGGTTCGTCATTGCCCGCATCATGAAACTGCCCTCCAGCTTTCTGCCGGATGTCGCCATCGGCACCATCGTCGTGGCCCTCGTCATGACTGTCGGCATCGGCCTCATCGGTACATGGCGGATACTGGGGCAAAAGGCAGCGCCGGTTCTGCGGCAGGCAGGAGAGTAAGATAAACGAGAGCCCGGAACCGAAGAGCATTCTGAAAAGTTGTACGCCACTTAACTTTAACGATTAAATCTCTGTAATGATCGCCAAAACGTTATCGATTTTCGCGCATACGGTGTTTTTTCGGCTCTGAAAGCTCTTGTATCTATGAAACGATATCATCATATTCTTCGGTAGGCTTGCTGTAGCTCCGCAGCGGCGCCTGGGATATAGTCGTGAAACGACGATATGCCCGACACCGTAGCAATTTCGGAGCTCAAAAGAGGTAACAATGTCTGACTTCAACAATTACCAGAACCGTATGGCCCAGGGTCATGCACAGTCTGGTGCCATGATCGACCAGGGTCTGCGCACCTATATGCTGAAGGTTTATAACCTGATGGCACTTGCGCTGGTAATTACCGGCGTAGCGTCCTTCTTCACCTATACAATGGCGGTTTCCAACCCCGCTTTCGCGCAGCTGCTCTATGGCTCCCCGCTGAAATGGGTAGTGATGTTCGCACCGCTGGGTCTGGTGCTTTTCCTTAGCTTCCGCATTCAGAACATGAGTGTCCCTGCCGCGCAGGCAACCTTCTGGGGTTACGCCGCGCTGATGGGTATCTCGCTGTCGTCGATCTTCCTGGTCTATACCGGCCAGAGCATCGTACAGACGTTCTTCATCACGGCTGCTTCCTTCGGTGCCCTGTCGCTTTACGGCTACACCACAAAGAAGGACCTGTCCGGCATGGGCTCGTTCCTGATCATGGGTCTGTTCGGCCTGATCATCGCGTCGCTCGTCAACATCTTCCTGCAGTCGTCTGCCATGGGCTTTGCGATCTCCGCCATCGGCGTGCTGATCTTCGCTGGTCTGACGGCTTATGACACGCAGAAGATCAAGGAAATGTATTTCGACGGTGACGATGTTGCGACTGCTGGCCGTAAAGCCATCATGGGCGCGCTGACGCTCTACCTCGACTTCATCAACCTCTTCATGTTCCTGCTGCAGTTCCTCGGAAACCGCGACAAGTAAGATCTGATGAGATAGACATCGAAAAGGCGGCTCTCGGGCCGCCTTTTTTGTTGTCCGTATCTCTCGCGATGCTGGGGATCACTCGATCAGCTTCAGCACCTTGTCGAAGACTTTCAGCACCTGCGGCAACTCGTGCCCTCGCTTCAGAATGCGACCATCGACATTGACGACGCTGAACGCGCCCTGCTTGGCCGCAAGCTTGGGGTTCTTCTCAATGCGGAACAGAGGCATCTCGCCGGACCGTTTGAAAACGGAGAACACCGCCTTGTCCTTCAAATGGTCGATGGCATAGTCGCGCCATTCTCCTTCACCCACCATGCGCCCATAGATGCGCAATATCGCATCCAGTTCACGGCGATGGAAGGTGATCGGCAAGGGGTCCTTGCTCTGCTTGTATTCACGGAGATCGATGACGGATGAGCTATCTCTGTGAGATGAACCTGCGCGCTGCAAATCCGGCTGATCGGTCATCAGGCAACCTCGCTCAACTGCAAATGACATTTGTACGACAGTCTGCCGCCACGCTGGCGAAATTGCAAGCCTTGGCGCAGCCCTTCAAAAAATGCTTCGCAGGTAATAATTTAGGCAGATCTTAAAGGTGCAATTGCCCTATTTCGGTCAAACCATGGCCCGAATTGGGTGGAATATTGCTGAAGTCAATTGATGCCTAGGCACCAAGATGACCCGGTCCGGTGCATTGACCCTTTACCCCCAGCCCCCAATGCCCGGACCGGATCTCCTCACCCTTCAGGGTGAACTCAATTCCCAGATGGTAAAAGAACGCTCGCGCCAATGATGGCAGCCGGATTGCCCTGCGCATCCGTCGTCTGCAACAGAACCGCGCACCCGCCGTTCTGCGCCTTGCTCATGATGCTGGCTGGCAGCTTCACCGCCATCGACTTTCCATCCCACATGCCCACAGTCTGAACGTCATAGACGCTGTGCCAGTAGGAAATCTTCTTTCCCTGATTTTCGCCCTTCTGGACGTCCACGATCTGCTCGCGGGTGAAATAGGCAACGACGACATCCGCCTTGCCATGGCCTTCGCCAATATCGATGGCGATCTCATCGTTGATGCGCTGTGCCTTTACCGGCACGCTCAGGCCTTCGCCCGCATTCTTGAAGGCATCCAGGCGGCTGTAGATGGCGTTCATATCGGCGCCCTTGACGTGGTCGCGACCATTCACCACCGCCTGCGGCGTATAGACATTGTTGCGGCCCAGCGCCCGCGCATAGCCATATTGCCGCTCGGTATTTTCCTTAGACGCCAGCGAATCCGCCCAGCCGAGATAGTTCCAGTAATCGACATGGTAAGACAGGCCGATCACGTCGCCCTTCTGGATGAGTTTGCGCATTGCCTCATCTGCGGGCGGGCACGACGCGCAGCCCTGCGAGGTGAAAAGCTCCACAACGCCCTTTACCGTCTCCTGCGCCTGCGCGGAGACCGCCGCAACGGTGCTGAGCACACACAGTGAAAGACCAAATGTCAAAGGTCCATATTTAAAAGACATTGCGAAACCCTTGTCTGGACGCCTATCCAGACCATTGATGCTATCAATACATGTCGGGACGCGACGGCGAAAATAGCGCCGAAATCCCTTCAATAGAAAGTCACGATGGGGTGAGTGCCGATCACGAAGCGTGCCCGCCATTTCACTCCCGTCATCTTACGCAAAAACGCCGGGATTGCTCCCGGCGTTTTTCTGTCTCGATGATCGATGGCTTATGCAGCCAGATCGCGAAGAACGGTCTGCAGAATGCCACCATTGTTCATGTAGATCACTTCGTCCAGCGTATCGATGCGGCAAAGGATCGGAATGTCCTTCACGGTGCCGTCGCCATAGGTGATCTTGGCGATCTTCTTCTCGCGTGGCTTGATGTCGCCTTCGAGACCGTCGATCTCGACTGTTTCATCGCCCTTGAGGTTGAGGCTTGCCCATGTGGTGCCTTCTTCGAAGACGAATGGGACAACGCCCATGCCAACGAGGTTGGAACGGTGGATACGCTCAAACGACTGCGCGATGACAGCCTTGACGCCGAGCAGGTTCGTGCCCTTGGCAGCCCAGTCACGCGAAGAACCGTTGCCGTATTCTACGCCTGCGAAGATGACGAGCGGAACGCCCTCGGCCTTGTACTGCATGGCCGCATCGTAAATCGACATCTCTTCCTTGGACGGATAGTGGATGGTGTAGCCACCCTCCTTGCCGTTCGGCCCAAGCATGTGGTTGCGAATACGGATGTTGGCGAATGTGCCGCGCATCATCACTTCGTGGTTACCACGGCGTGTGCCGTACTGGTTGAAGTCGGCAACGCCCACGCCGTTTTCGGTGAGGTATGCACCGGCAGGGGAAGCAGCCTTGATCGAACCGGCCGGAGAAATATGGTCGGTGGTGATCTTGTCGCCGAAGAGACCGAGAACGCGTGCGCCCTTGATGTTCTTCAAGCCTGTGCCGGTCTTGCCCATGCCCACGAAATAAGGCGGGTTCTGCACATAGGTCGACTTGTCGTCCCATGCATAGGTCTGGCCCGGAGGAACCTGAACGGCCTGCCAATTCTCGTCGCCCTTGAACACGTCTGCATACTTCGACTCGTAGAGTTCGCGCGTGACGTATTTCAGGATGAATTCCTGGATTTCGGCAGATGTCGGCCAGATGTCCTTAAGGAATACAGGCTGTCCATCGGAACCCGTACCAAGCGGCTCGGTCGTCAGGTCTTTCTGAACCGTGCCAGCCAGCGCGTAAGCGACGACGAGCGGCGGGGAAGCGAGGTAGTTCGCCTGAACGTCCGGCGAGATACGGCCTTCGAAGTTACGGTTGCCGGAGAGAACGCCAGCGGTGATCAGACCCTTGTCGTTGATGGTCTTGGAGATCGGCGCTGGCAGCGGACCGGAGTTACCGATGCAGGTCGTGCAGCCGAAGCCGACGAGGTTGAAGCCGATGGCATCCAGATCCTTCTGAAGACCGGACTTTTCCAGATATTCGCCAACAACCTGAGATCCCGGTGCAAGCGACGTCTTGACCCAAGGCTTGGATGTCAGACCCTTGGCCACTGCGTTGCGGGCCAGAAGTCCGGCAGCAATCAGAACCGATGGGTTGGACGTGTTGGTGCAGGAGGTGATGGCAGCAATGGCAACATCGCCATGGCCGAGATCGAAATCCGTGCCTTCGACAGGATAGCGGTTGTCGAGCTGGCCGGGCTTCTTGTAGTCGGCTTCCAATGCTGTCGCAAAGCCGGAGGCGATGCCTTCCAGAGAGATGCGGCCTTCAGGACGCTTTGGACCGGCCATGGATGGCACGACGTCGCCGAGGTCGAGTTCCAGCGTGTCGGTGAAGACAAGCTCGGAGCCGTCGCCCGTGCGCCACATGTCCTGCGCCTTGGAATAAGCTTCGACCAGTGCGATGCGGTCCTTGGTGCGGCCAGACATGGTAAGGTAGTTGATGGTTTCGCCGTCAACCGGGAAGAAGCCGCAGGTCGCGCCGTATTCTGGACCCATGTTGCCGATGGTGGCACGGTCGGCCAATGTCATCGAATCAAGGCCAGGGCCGAAGAATTCGACGAACTTGGAGACAACGCCCTTCTTGCGCAGCATCTGAACGACTGTGAGCACGAGGTCGGTGGCGGTGACGCCTTCCTTGACCTTGCCCGTCAGCTTGAAGCCGATGACTTCAGGCAGAAGCATGGAAACCGGCTGGCCAAGCATGGCAGCCTCGGCTTCGATACCGCCAACGCCCCAGCCCAGAACGCCCAGACCATTGATCATGGTCGTGTGGCTGTCGGTGCCGACGCAGGTGTCTGGGTAAGCGATGGTTTCGCCGTCTTCTTCCTTGGTCCAGACCGTCTGGCCGAGATATTCGAGGTTCACCTGGTGACAGATGCCGGTGCCGGGCGGAACAACGCGGAAGTTCTTGAACGCCTGCTGGCCCCACTTCAGGAAGCGGTAACGCTCGCCGTTGCGCTCATATTCCAGCTCCACGTTGCGGGCAAAAGCCGTTGGCGTGCCGAATTCGTCGACGATAACAGAGTGATCGATAACCAGATCGACGGGAACGAGCGGGTTGATCTTTTCAGGATCGCCACCCAGAGCCACCATGGCATCGCGCATAGCGGCAAGATCGACCACGGCTGGAACGCCGGTGAAGTCCTGCATCAGAACGCGGGCAGGGCGGTAGGCGATTTCGTTTTCGACGCGGCCCTTGTTGTTCAGCCAGTCGGCAACGGCCGTGATGTGCTCCTTGGTAACGGTCTGGCCGTCTTCAAAGCGCAGCAGGTTCTCAAGCAGAACCTTCATCGAATAGGGAAGTTTCGAAACGCCCGTCAGGCCGTTCGCTTCCGCCTTCGGCAGACTGAAATAAACATAGTCCTTACCGTCAACGGTAAGAACGGAACGACAATTGAAACTGTCTAGAGATTTAGCCACGGATAAAAACCCCGCTTCCTCTGAGTAGCCAACACGCGCGTGCGGACCCCTGTGCAACACGTGCACATCAGGATGCGGGTACGGTCATTTCCGCTGTCCGCACGAGAAGGATGTTTTCACACCCTTCAGGCCCGGCGCTATATGATGATCACGCCGACCGCTGGCGTGGTTGAAAGTCATATAGATAATTTCATCGAAACGTGCCAGACCGGAAAAAGCCCTAAATCGATTTTTTTGCCATCGAGATGATTAAAATCTTAAACGAGATGATCCCATGCTGCTGACAGCAGAAAATCTCGCCGCCCGCCGCGGCGAAGATTTGATATTCATGAATGTTTCCTTCAAGTTAACGAGCGGGCAGGCGCTGGTACTGACCGGGCCGAACGGCTCTGGAAAATCCACGCTTTTACGCGTCATCGCGGGCCTGTTGCGGCCGGAAACAGGCAGCATAAAGATAGCCGGCGAAGGGATTGAAAACGGCACCCACGCGTCAGAAGCCAGCCACTATCTCGGCCACAAGAATGCAATGAAGCAGGAACTCACGGTTTTCGAAAATCTCGATTTCTGGAAAGATTTTTTGGGTGATTTCAACCATGGTCCCTCCATGGGGATAGAAGAGGCTGCCGAAACCGTCGGCCTGTCCGGCATCACCCATCTTCCCTTCGGCTATCTCTCCGCCGGTCAGCAGCGCCGATTCGCCATGGCCAAACTACTTGTTGCATGGAGACCCATCTGGATACTGGACGAGCCGACGGCTGCACTGGATGCGAGTGCGGATGTTATGTTCACGGGGTTGGTGGAATCGCATCTGGCAAAGGGCGGTATCGTGATGGCCGCGACGCATCAATCGCTTGGGCTGGGTAATGCGCAGGAGTTGCAGATGACGGGGTTTGCTGGGGTGGAGATAGCGTGGTGATCGTCGAGTTTGCCGCTACCCCCCTCTGCCCTGCCGGGCATCTCCCCCTCAGGTGGGGAGATCGACTCGCGGCGACCTTTCGGCTATCTCTCGCGTCGAGAGTGAAGTGGTGTCTGAGCGCCCAGCCGATCTCCCCCGTTGAGGGGGAGATGTCCGGCAGGACAGAGGGGGGTAGCTACACCCACCGAACCCATCCATTATCCACGCGGTGCGATCTGACCTACGCTGCGAGCACCACCCAATGACCGCCCTCTTCCTCCGCGACCTCAAACTCTCCATCCGCGCAGGCGGCGGTGCGCTGATCGGTGTCCTTTTCTTCATGACCGTCGTTGCCGTCATCCCCTTCGGTGTCGGCCCTGACCTCAATCTCCTGTCCCGCATCGGCCCCGCCATTGTCTGGATCGGCGCGCTTCTCGCCGCTCTCCTCGGCCTCGACCGCCTGTTTCAGGCCGAACGCGACGACGGCTCGCTCGATCTCATCCTGATGCAGGAAAACCCGCTGGTGCTGACGGTTCTGGTGAAATGCCTCGCTCACTGGACAGCCACTAGCCTGCCGCTGGTCATCGCATCGCCGCTGCTCGGCCTGTTCATGAACATGAGCGAAGTCGCCATTGGCGCTGTCATGGTGACGCTTCTGGTCGGCTCCCCTGCGCTGACCTTCATTGGGGCAGTGGGTGCGGCGGTGGCCGTGGCTCTGCCGCGTGGCGGGTTGCTGGTGTCCATCCTCGTTCTGCCGCTTTGCATTCCCGTTCTCATTTTCGGTGTCAGCGCATCCTACGCCGCCGTTCAGGACCCCGCACCTTTCATGCCACCGTTCCTGATCCTGATCGCCATCACGCTTTTTTCATCGGTCGTCGGTCCGTTCTTTGCCGCTTTGGCATTGCGCAGTTCGATGGATTGATAAGGATCAATTGCGGCCATCACGCTCTCGCTGTAGAAAGACGCCATGAACGATACGAGCCTTGCCATGACCAAATTCAGTGATCTTGCCAACCCGACACGGTTTCTGGCATTGGCCTCTCGCATTTTACCGTGGCTGGCGGCGCTGTCGGCACTCTGTCTTGCCGTCGGTCTCTATCTCGCCTTTACGACGGATAGCGATTACCAGCAGGGCAATACGGTGCGCATCATGTATGTGCATGTGCCCGCCGCTTGGCTGTCGATGATGTGTTATACGGTCATGGCCGCATCCGCCATCGGCACGCTGGTCTGGCGGCACCCGTTGGCGGATGTCGCCCACCGGTCTGCCGCCCCGATCGGCGCTGCCTTCACACTCATTGCTCTGGTCACCGGTTCCCTCTGGGGCAAGCCCATGTGGGGCACATGGTGGGTGTGGGATGCGCGGCTCACTTCCGTCTTCATTCTGTTTCTGATGTATCTGGGTCTGATCGCATTCAACAAGGCCATGGAAGATCCCTCCAAGGCAGCCCGCGTCAGCGCGGTGCTGATCCTCGTCGGCTTCGTCAACATCCCCATCATCAAATTCTCGGTCGAATGGTGGAACACGCTGCACCAGCCTGCCAGCGTCATTCGCATGAGTGGCCCGGCCATTGCATCGGAGTTTCTCTGGCCGCTGCTCATCATGGCGCTCGGCTTTACGCTTTTGTTCTTCACCCTTCACATCGCTTCCATGCGCAATGAAATCTGGCGCAGACGCATTGCGGCCCAACGCCGTCTGGCTGCCCGCATGGCAGGCCGGGAGAGTGCCAAGCCATGAGCCACGCTTTTTATATCGGCATGTCCTATGCCTTGACCGGTTTGATCGTTTCGGTCCTGATTGCCTGGATCTGGTTTGATGGACGCGCTCGGCGCAAGGAAATGGCGCAGCTTGAGGCCTCCGGCGTCCGCCGCCGGGCGCGCGCCGCCCCGTCAGACGGAGCATCCGCATGACCAAGGATAGCCAGATCGCTCCCGCTTCCTCGGGTAAAAAAGCGCGCGTGCTTCTTGCCCTTCTGCCCTTGCTCGCCTTCGCAGGCTTTGCCGCCATCGCCGCCAAGATGCTGTATGAGCAGGACGTCAACGGGCTTGACGTCAGCGCCATCCCGTCTGCTTTGATCAACACCAAGGCACCATCGCTGGCACTGCCGCCGCTTGAAGGCTCCGGCCTTCCCGCGCTGACCGATGCGGCGATCAAGGACAAGGTGACCTTGGTCAATGTCTTTGCTTCGTGGTGTGTGCCGTGTCGGCAGGAGCATCCAATGCTGACGGAAATGTCGAAAGACGAGCGGCTGAACGTGGTCGGCATCAATTACAAGGACAAATCGGACAACGCCCTGCGTTTCCTCGGCGAACTCGGCAATCCCTATGATGCCATCGGTATCGACCCGAATGGCAAAGCCGCCATTGACTGGGGTGTCTATGGCATTCCAGAGACCTATCTCGTGGATAGAAACGGCATTATCGTCTACAAAAAGGTCGGGCCGATCGATGCCGCGACCTATGAGCGGGACATTATCCCGGCCATCGAAAGAGCGATCGCCGGAGACTGAAAGCTCCAACGCGCAGATCAGGATTTCGGCACGGCCTTGAGCGCGGGCGCTGCTTTCGCTGCCTGAACATGCATGCCCTCCTGCACCACCTGGTTTCGGCCCGCCTGCTTGGCCCGGTAGAGGAAACCGTCAGCGCGGCCAATCGCATCATGAATGGAGTGATCGCCCCGCGCCACGGAGGAGATGCCGA
Organism: Agrobacterium vacciniicorymbosi; assembly: GCF_040427045.1. Taxonomy (NCBI): domain Bacteria; kingdom Pseudomonadati; phylum Pseudomonadota; class Alphaproteobacteria; order Hyphomicrobiales; family Rhizobiaceae; genus Agrobacterium; species Agrobacterium vacciniicorymbosi. Next base: position 41,268 of record NZ_JBETMF010000017.1, on the reverse strand, counting down.
AGCTGGTGGTGATCTGCCGGTTCATGCCGATCTCGCTCCAGTCGCGTGCGGCAAAGCCACAGCGCACCATATTGGCCAGAACCGCCGCTTCCGAGGCCTTGAGGTCGGGAATAAAGACGACGAATTCCTCGCCGCCGAAGCGCGCTATCTTCGCATTATCAGGCAGTCTTTCCCGCAATAGCTCTGCTACCGCGATGATGACGAGATCGCCGGTCGCGTGGCCGAAGTCGTCATTGACCTGCTTGAAATGGTCGATATCGCCCATCAGCACGACGCCTGAAGGCGGTTCCGAGGCGCGGAAGTCAGGGGCAGCAAGATCGAAGCCGCGCCGGTTGAGCAGCCCCGTGAGTGGATCGTGATCCGCCGCAAAGCGATGCTGCGCCAGAATATGCGCCGCCGCACTGGCCAGCACCGCAAGCGCCAGCAGAAAGCCGAAAATGCTGGCGGCAAACTGCATGAGATAGGCATAGTCTGATGTCAGATAGTCATCGACGCTTTGCAGGGAGTTGCTGCTGGTCATCGACAGCAGCACGACGACACGCGTCATGGTCTCCAGCACAACGGCGGCCACGGCGGCCAGCAGCAGCCTGTCCATGCCGTGACGCAATTTCTTGCGCACTAGCCAGATGGATGGCGCCAAAAGAGCGGCACACATAGTGTCGCTGAGGGCAAGGCCGAGGCGTAAGTCGGGCTGCAAGAAAATGAAGAAACAGACGCCCAGAAACGCAAAGACGGCCAGCGCTACGCGCGGCCACACATGCGGTTTTGCGTTAAAATGCAGCAGCAAGGCGTGGCCGTAGCAAAAAAAGGCTGCGAAAAACACGATGTTCGACAAGACGGCCTGCGTCAGCGCGAAATTGTCCTGCAACACCATGGGAATGGCAAAGCCGCTGGCCGCGCAGATATAGCCGATGCCCCAGTAACGACCGGAGCGGAAGCCGATTGTTTGCAGGCTGATAAAGATCAGCCCAAAGGTCAGCATGATAAAGGGCAGCAGATAGGCAAAATTATCCTGCAAGATATCGACCCTTATGCAAAACAATAAAGCACAACCTCTAATGAGGCTTCGTTAAAAAAGTATCCGCTTATAATTAGATTTCATACAGTGGTTCAGGAGGCAGGCAGCGCATTCTGCCATTCCTTGATGGCATCGATGGGCGCGACCAGCATCAACACGTTCAAGGTCAGATTATCGCGGATCAGCCAGCCGGTGAAAATCTCGAAAAAGATTGCGACGACAACAGTCAGCCAGATCGGCATGCGGGCGGCGAAGAAAAAGCCGACCATCATGAACACCGTGTCCATAGCCGAATTCAAGATGCTGTCACCGCTGTAACCTAGCGCCATCGTCGCGGTGCGGTAGCGGTCGATGATGATGGGCGAATTTTCGAGCAGTTCCCAGGCCGCCTCGATGAGAACGGCGAAGGACAGTCGCATCCCGATATTCTGCTTGCGAAACAGCAACCAAGCAAAGCCATAAAACAGGAAGCCGTGAATGATGTGGGATGGCGTGTACCAATCGGCCAAATGCTGCGAATTGCCCGGCGTATTCACGCCCGGCTCGAACAGCTTGACGTAACCGCATTCGCAGATCGGGACGCGGCCCATGAAGTACAGAATGACAATCTGCGCGACGAGCAAAGCTGCTGCGACACCGAACCATTTGTAGGACGTCGAGCGCGACGCAGACATGTCCGCAACTGTCATTTCTTGTCTTTCGTCAGCGGTTCGGTGGAGTGGCGCATGATGAGCGGCATCTGCGCCATGGTGAAGATGATGGTAATGGGCATGGTGCCCCAGACCTTGAAAGCAACCCATGTATCGGTGGAAAATCCGCGCCAGACGACTTCGTTGAGGACGGCCAGAAACAGGAAGAAAAAGCCCCAGCGGAAGGTCAACTTGCGCCAGCCTTCTTCATTCAGCTTGAAGGCAGAGTTGAAGACGTAGCCGAGAAGTGATTGACCGAACAGCAGACCACCGAGCAGGATGACGCCGAACAGGGTGTTGACGATAGTCGGCTTCATCTTGATGAAGGTGTCGTTCTGCAGATAGAGCGTCAGCGCCCCGAAGACGAGAACCACGATGCCCGAGATGAGCGGCATCATCGGCAGGGTGCGCGTCAATATCCAGGAGACGGTCAGCGCAACGATCGTCGCGATCATGAACAGGCCGGTGGCGATGAAGATCGGGCCACCGAACTCGGTGAGAACCGGGAACGTCGTTGCCAGCCACTCGCCTTTGGAATTGGCGAAGAAGAAAATCAGCAACGGCCCCAGTTCGAGCGCGAATTTCAATAGCGGGCTGATTTCCCGCACCATTTTTTCGCTTTCGCGCTGATTGCTTTCCACATCCATACTCAAACTCCCGCAATCGCTTTGGCGAAATCTTCCGCCTCGAAGGGCTCCAGATCGTCCACGCCTTCACCGACGCCGATGAAATACACCGGCAGCTTATGTTTCGCAGCAATGGCAACGAGGATACCGCCGCGCGCCGTGCCATCCAATTTTGTCATAATCAGGCCGGAAACGCCCGCGATGTTGCGGAAAATTTCGACCTGGTTCATCGCGTTCTGGCCGGTGGTCGCATCCAGCGTCTGCAACACGGTGTGCGGAGCATCCGGATCGAGTTTGCCCAGCACGCGCACGATCTTTTCCAGCTCGGCCATTAATTCGGTCTTGTTCTGCAAGCGGCCAGCGGTGTCGATGATGAGAACATCACTCTTTTTGGCCAGCGCATGCTCGTAAGCGTCATAGGCAAGTCCCGCTGCATCCGCACCAAGCTTGGTGCCGATGAATTCCGAACCGGTGCGATCCGCCCAGATTTTCAGCTGCTCAATGGCTGCGGCACGGAACGTATCGCCCGCCGCCAGCATGACTTTCAGGCCGGAACCGGACAGCTTCGCTGCCAGCTTGCCGATGGTCGTGGTCTTGCCGGTTCCATTGACGCCGACGACGAGGATGACATGCGGCTTGTGAGACAGATCAAGCTCCAGCGGCTTGGCGACTGGGGCCAGTACCTTGGTAATCTCACCCGCCATGATACGGGCCACGTCCTCGCCGCTCACATCCTTGCCATAGCGTTCGGATGACAGCGCGCCGGTGATGCGCATGGCGGTTTCCAGCCCGAGATCGGACTGGATCAGCAAATCTTCCAGCTCATCCAGCGTGTCTTCATCCAGCTTGCGCTTGGTGAAGAGGGCAGAAATCTGGCTGGTCAGCTGCGATGAGGTACGAGAAAGCCCCGCGCGCAGGCGCTGGAACCAGGTGAGTTTCGGCTCCGGCAGCGCCTCGACGGGCTCGATCCGGTCGCTTGCGGAGGCAAATCCCTTGGGAAGCACGGTTGGGGAAGGGGTCGCATCGGCAAGCTCTGGCCCCGTCGCTTCCTCCGCCTCTTCCAGCAATTTATCCATGGCGGCATCGTCGAGCGGCGCGTCGGGAGCGACCTGCTCCTGCTCTAAGGCGGTGCTATCGTCCTGCGCTTCGGCTTCGGCCTGCAGCAGCGAAAGCGGCACCATGCCGATATCGCCGACCTGCTCGGTGCCCGGAAGCAGCGGTGCTTCTTCTTCCTCTGCGTCGGTTTCCTGCGGGCTGGGCTCGCTCTCGACCAAGCTGTCGGGGGCGGGGCCGCCCGCGGTTTCCATTTCGACCTCGGAAACCGGATCGTCGGCCACGGGCGCATGCGCTTCGGCTTCGCTCAACACCTCTTCGAAGGTGGCGGGGTGATCGCTCGTGGGTAGGGGCGTCTGGTCCGCGTCCGGCTTGTCCGTTTCGGCCTTATCCTTGCCGAAGGAAAAAACTTTTTTGATGAAGCCGAGGGCCATGACGATTCCGTATCTTTAAGTCACGCAGCGTGTGCTGCCAGACATTGCATACTCAAGTGTTTTCCGTTGTGACCGGTAATCACAACCTGCGCAAGGGTGCGGGGTGCAAGATCGGCTGCGGCAACGAGGGTGAAATTGTCAGTATGGGCAAAGCCGTTATTCTCGACCAGCACGGTCTGCGTGGTGCCGACCATGCGGGTCAGATGCGCATCCCGCAAGGTTTCGCCGCGCTGGCGCAGCCGTGCCGCCCGCTGCTTGATCAGCCCACGGTCCAGTTGCGGCATGCGCGCCGCTGGCGTGCCGGGGCGTGGGCTGTAGGGGAAGACATGCAGGTTGGAGATGCCGCATTCTTCCGCAAGGGTCGCGGCGTTTTCGAACATCTCCTCGGTTTCCGTCGGGAAACCAGCAATCATATCTGCCCCGAACGCCATCTCCGGGCGCAGCGCCTTGACCTGATGACAGAAGGCGATGGCATCGGCGCGCATATGGCGGCGTTTCATGCGTTTCAGGATCATGTCATCGCCGTGCTGGAGCGACAGGTGCAGATGCGGCATGAAGCGCGGCTCGTCAGCGATGAGGTCCAGCAGATGCCTGTCCACCTCGATACTGTCGATGGAGGATAACCGCAAACGCAGGATATCGGGCACCTGTTTCAGTAGCGCCTTGGCCAGATATCCCAGCGAGGGTTCGCCCGGCAGATCGGCACCATAGCTGGTGGCATCGACGCCGGTCAGTACGACTTCGCGATACCCGCTCATCGTCAGCTTGCGGGCCTGTTCGACCACAGCGCCCATCGGCACGGAGCGGGAATTACCGCGTCCGTAGGGAATGACGCAGAAGGTGCAGCGATGGTCGCAGCCGTTCTGCACCTGAATGAAGGCGCGCACATGCCCATCGATATGCTTGATCATCTGCGGCGCGGTGGCGCGCACGCTCATGATATCGTTGACGCGCAGCTTTTCTTCCGCCGAGACGCCAAAATCGGGAAGCGCGCGATAGGAGGCGCTTTTCAGCTTTTCTTCGTTGCCCAGCACGGCATCGACTTCCGGCATTTCGGCAAAAGTCTCTTTTTCCGTCTGCGCGGCACAGCCAGTGACGATGATGCGGGCATGCGGGTTTTCCCGGCGGGCGCGGCGGATGGCGGAGCGTGCCTGACGCACCGCTTCGCCTGTCACGGCACAGGTGTTGACCAGCACGGCATTGTTCAGCCCCGCCTTCTCGGCCTCCGCCCGCATCACTTCCGATTCGTAGGTATTGAGGCGGCAGCCGAAGGTTATGACCTCGACGCCGCTCATAAAGCCGCCTGTTCCGGCGCGGCATCGCGCTGCCATGTACCCGTTACCGGGTTGAGGGTGCCAGCCCATTCCCATTCGGCAGGGCCGGTCATAATGACATGGTTGTCTTCGCGCCATTCGATAGTGAGCGGGATTCGCACCGGGCTGGAGGCGACATCGATTTCGACGGTGCGGCCAGTGCGGCCCGTGCGGGCAGCGGACACGGCGGCAGCACAGGCGGCGGAACCGCAGGCCAGCGTCAGGCCCGCGCCACGCTCGAAGGTGCGGGTGCGCAGCGCCCTGTCAGATATGACCTGCGCGAGCGTGATATTGGCCTTTTCCGGAAACATCGGGTGGTTTTCCAGCAGCGGGCCGAAACGCTCCAGATCGAACTCCATTGGATCGCGGTCCACCCAGAACACCGCATGCGGATTGCCAATCGACATGACGGCAGGCGAATGCAGCACGGGATCGTCGATTGGCCCGATCTGAAGCTCGATGCGGCTGGTATCGTGGAATTCTTCGGAAAGCGGAATATCGCTCCAGCGGAAGTGCGGCAGACCCATATCGACGGAAATCATGCCATCTTCACGCTCGGAGGCATTGAGAATGCCAGCCACCGTCTGAAAGGTGAATGCCTTTTTACCGGTCTCGGCAGCCAGCGCCTGCACCACGCAGCGCGTGCCATTGCCGCAGGCCTGCGCCTTGGTGCCATCGCAATTGAGAATATCGATATAGGCATCGGTGCCATCGATCTTGGGATCGTGAATGGCCATGATCTGATCGAACGCGGTCTCGGGATCAGCATTCAGCGCAATCGCCGCCTGCGGTGTGACCATATCCTTGCGACCGCGCATATCGACAACAAGGATCTTGTTACCAAGCCCGTTCATCTTCGCAAATTCGACCGTATTCGACATGATCCTGAACCTGTTTGGGGTGTTTGCCCAGCACGGCTGGCGCATTTGCCTCTATATGGCGGAATTGAGGGCGAATTACCAGTGCGTGGTGAGGTGTTGGGTTTGGTGGGGGGTGGCTGGCGTTGGAGTAATCGCGCCTCTCTGTCTTGTAAGCAGGGGGGCTACGGCTTGCTGGACGCTATTGTAAGGAGGTCCGCCACACCCACCGCCCTCATGCTGAGGTGCTTTGGCCGAAGGACAAAGCCTCGAAGCATCTGCCGCATACTCTGCCCTAAGCCCGCTACCCCCGTCCTTCGAGGCCCCTACGGGGCACCTCAGGATGAGGGTTGCTGCGGTGTGCCGCGCATCCAGCCTCTTACCTGCCCTCTTTAGCCATTCTGATGCACGGGCTTAAGTTGCTGGTCTGCGATCCCTCCCATGTCTACAACTGGTGCAGTGAGCGTGCCTCCTGCCAATCTCCCCCTCGTGGGGAAGATGTCCGGCAGGGCAGAGGGGGCGATCTCGCCCTGCGCTCTCATGGGGACGCCCGCCACACCCTCCGCCCTCATGCTGAGGTGGGAGCGAAGCGACCCTCGAAGCATCCGCCGCACACTCTGCCCCCCCCCACGCCCGCAACCCTCGTCCTTCGAGGGTCGCTTTGCTCGCGCCTCAGGATGAGGGTTGCTGCCGTTGTGTCTAGACTGACTTCCCGCTTCACAACGATATTGGTGTACCGTGCTAACGTTGCAGCCAAAGCTCCCCCAGCCACAAACCCAAAAAACACAACCGTCCCCGTCGCATTCGCCCGACCAATCAACCCCCTCTATCAGAAACCGCTTGCCTTTGCAGGCCAGATAGCCGCTAAGATGGGGGCGCAGAATGGGAGTATAGATCATGGCCAAGGGTCAGGTTCGTAGCAATAAAGAAGTCAGAAAACCCAAGAAGGACAAGGTGGCGCCTGCGGCGGCTCCGACGCTTGGGTCGCAGGTGAAGGCCAGCGAGAGCACGACCAAGAAGAAGTAAGCATTTCGCTGTTGTGCAGTGGGATGGTGCCCGGGGCGATGTCTCGGGTAAGGGCGCTTTTGGCATGGCCGAAGCGCCCTTTTTCATTCATGCCATCGGCACGTCGAAGACTTCGCTGGGGTGCATCGGGCGGAAGCGGTCTGGGGAGACGTCGTATTCTGTCAGCGCTGCCTTCAAGGCGATGATCGGCGCGTCGATGGCTTCGTCAGTGAGTTGAACAGTGCCCCAATGGTGGCCGCAGGCATAGGCTGCGTTGCAGATTTTCATTCCTTCCACGGCTTCTGACGGGTTCTGGTGCTGGCCTTTCATGAACCAGCGGGGCTCGTAAGCGCCAAACGGCAAGTTGGCGAGGCGGAAAGAGCCGTGTTTCTTGGCGGCGGCGTGGTAGTTCAGGCCGCTGTGGAAGCCGGTATCGCCGATGTGATAAATCTTGCCGCCTGGTGTTTCGATGACGAAGGCGGCCCAGAGCGCCATGCGGCGATCGTTGAGGCCTCGCGCCGACCAGTGATGGCAGGGCTCGAAATGGATTTTCACATCCGGTGAGGCGGGCAATACGTCGCCCCAGTCGCCGGTCGAAATTTTTGCCGCCTGCACGCGGGTACGGATGACGACATCATTGCCGAGGGGTGTGATGAAATGCGGCTTGTGGTGGATGTGCAGCTGTTGCAGCGTTTCCAGATCGAGATGGTCGTAATGATTATGCGTGACCAGTACGATGTCGATGGGCGGCAGATCCTTGAACTGGATGCCGGGCGGATTGACACGCTTGGGACCGGCGAAGCTGAAGGGGCTGGTGCGTTCCGACCAGACCGGATCGATCAGGATATTGAGGCCAGCCGTCTGGATGAGGAAGGACGCGTGGCCGATAAAGGTGACCCGCAGATTTGTGCCGTTCACGCGCTCGTCCGGTTTGACGAAGGGGAACGGGCTGGGATAGGCGTCCGGCCATGTGGCCTTGTTGCCATCGAACCGCCACTTCATGAGATCGAGAAACCCATTGGGCGCTTCGCCGCCGGGATTGAAAAACCGCGCGCCATCGAAATGGTCGGAGAGCGGGCCTTTATAATAGGCGCTGGCACTGGACTGGCGCGCGTAAAGACCGCCGCCTGCAAGCAGTGCACCGAGAAAGGAGAGTTTGAAGAGGCTTCGTCTTTTCATCCCTCATGTGTAAGTCTGCGAAGCCCCGCATTCAATGCCGACGGCGTCAGGCTTGTCGAATTTTGAAAAATTGTTGTAAAACTACCGACGTACAACCATTTCGATTTTTCATGTTCGTAAACCTATTTCAGGAGACGCCACCATGACGATCCTCAGATTTCTTGCTCTTCCTTTTGTGCTTCTGCTCATGTTGGCCGCGACGGTGCGGGCCGAACCATTGCCCGAACCGGTGAACGGCGTGACCTTCGAGGAATGGGCCTCTGCCAACGGACGGATCGCCAACCATCAGGACAAGCAGGAGGTGATCGCCATACTGGGTCTCGACATGCACTCCTATGAGGCCGTCGACGTTGCCTTTACCGAGGCGCTGAAGACATCCGCCCCCGATGGCGACATCATGCGGGTGTTCGGCGAGGCATTCGGCGATCCCAACCGGGGCCGTTTCGCCAAGACCGAGCAGGTCGACATCGAGGGCAAGCTGGCGACGCTGGACGATTATGCGCGCGTGCAGGGGCATTTGCAGGCGGCAACCGAACTCAAGCTCGACCCTGCCAAGGTTCTTAAAGAGCATAACCTCACGCCCTACGAGTTTTCGCAGGAAGCCGGGCGCTGGGTCCGCGTCATGGCCATGGAAGCGTCCAAGAGCTCCGACAATGTCATCAAATACAATGTCGCCATCGAGCGCTACCGCCAGGAATATCTCGCCAAAGGCTCGAAGAATTGATCTGACGGCGCGCGGACGACAGCATCCGGAACGGCAAAAACCAGCTTTGGCTTGACTCCTGCGGGCTTTTGCTGTTTACCCGCGCCCATCAGCTGGCAGTTTCATGACCGCAGCCGCCGACCGGGACCCGCAAGGTATAAAGAGATCCCGGAGGCAAACATCCGACAGCGCGATGCGCCCTCGGGTGCTTTTTGGCTATGCCCTTTCCCGGGCGTCTTGTTTTTGACAGCAAAAGAACCGACGTTTCGGTGACCCCGAAACGAAGAAGGATGACGCAATGTTTGAAAACCTCCAGGACCGCCTTGGCTCCATTCTGAATGGACTGACCGGCCGTGGCGCGCTTTCGGAAGCCGATGTAACGGCGGCCCTGCGCGAGGTTCGCCGTGCGCTTCTGGAAGCGGACGTGGCGCTCGAAGTCGTGCGGTCCTTCACCGACAAGGTACGTGAAAAGGCCGTCGGCGCCTCGGTTCTCAAAGCCATCAAGCCCGGCCAGATGGTCGTCAAGATCGTCCATGACGAACTGGTCGAGATGCTGGGCTCCGAAGGCGTGGCCATCGACCTGCACGCGGCTGCCCCCGTCGTCATCATGATGGTGGGTCTGCAGGGCTCTGGTAAGACGACCACGACAGGCAAGATCGCCAAGCGCCTGACCGACCGCGACAAGAAGAAGGTGCTGATGGCATCTCTCGACACGCGTCGTCCGGCAGCGCAGGAGCAGTTGCGCCAGCTCGGCGTGCAGACGGGCGTCGATACGCTGCCGATCATTGCAGGACAATCGCCGACCGATATCGCTTCGCGCGCCGTGCAGGCGGCCAAGCTCGGCGGCCATGATGTCGTGATCCTCGATACCGCCGGTCGTACCCACATCGACGAGCCGTTGATGATGGAAATGGCGGATATCAAGAAAAACGCCAAGCCGCATGAAATTCTGCTGGTCGCGGATAGTTTGACCGGTCAGGACGCCGTCAATCTGGCCCGCAACTTCGATGAGCGCGTCGGCATTACCGGCCTCGTGCTGACCCGTATGGACGGCGATGGCCGTGGCGGTGCAGCGCTCTCGATGCGTGCGGTGACCGGCAAGCCGATCAAGCTGATCGGTACCGGCGAGCGCATGGGCGAGCTGGACGAGTTCCACCCGCGCCGTATCGCCGACCGAATTCTGGGCATGGGCGACATTGTTTCGCTGGTCGAAAAGGCTGCTGAAAACATCGACGCGGAAAAAGCCGCGGCGATGGCCAAGAAGATGCAGTCCGGCAAGTTCGATCTGAACGATCTGGCCGACCAGCTGGGCCAGATGAAGAAAATGGGCGGCATGGGCGGCATCATGGGAATGATGCCCGGCATGGCGGGCATGAAGGACAAGATGGCGGCATCCGGTATGAACGACAAGATGTTCGACCGCCAGATCGCCATCATCTCTTCGATGACCAAGGCCGAGCGCGCCAACCCTGACATGCTGAAACACAGCCGCAAGAAGCGCATCGCTGCCGGTTCCGGCACGGACGCTGCCGAAATCAACAAGCTGCTCAAGATGCATCGCGGCATGGCCGACATGATGAAAGCCATGGGCGGCAAGGGCAAGGGCGGCATCATGAAACAGATGATGGGTGGACTTGCGGGCAAGATGGGCCTTGGCGGTGGAATGGGTGGCGGAATGGGCGGAATGCCTGATCTCGCCAATATGGACCCCAAGCAGCTGGAAGCGCTTCAAAAGCAGGCGGAAGCCGCAGGTCTTGGCAAGCCCGGCGCTATGCCTCCCGGTCTTGGTGGCATGGGCGGAATGCCCGGTCTTCCCGGTTTGGGCGGACCGAAGCTTCCGGGTCTGGGTGGTCTTCCCGGCCTGCCCGGTTTTGGCAAGAAGAAGTGAGAGCTGGCATGACCGATGCAGAGATAAAGGCCCAACTTTCGCAATACCGCCAGTCCATCGACAATATCGATGCGGCGCTGGTGCATATGCTGGCAGAACGGTTCCAACGCACCAAGGCGGTTGGCGTTTTGAAAGCAACCCACGAATTGCCGCCGGCAGACCCGGCGCGCGAGGAATACCAGATCGAACGCCTGCGCCGTCTGGCAAAGGACGCCAATCTGGACCCGGATTTTGCTGAGAAGTTTTTAAACTTCATCATCAAGGAAGTCATCCGGCATCATGAAGCAATTGCCGCTGAACACAACGGCACCGACAAGACCGCCTGACCGGCGGGCAAGCCATTATAAGGAGAACTCACATGGCACTGAAAATTCGTCTCGCACGCGGTGGTTCCAAGAAGCGCCCGTACTACCAGATCGTCGTTGCAGACGCCCGTTCGCCACGCGACGGCCGTTTCCTGGAGAAGGTCGGTTCGTGGAACCCGATGCTTGCCAAGGACAATGCTGATCGCATCCAGATCAACGCTGACCTCGTCAAGGAATGGATTGAAAAGGGCGCACAGCCAACCGACCGCGTTCTGCGCTTCCTCGCAGAAGCTGGCATCGCAACCCGCGACGCACGCAGCAACCCTGAAAAGGCAAAGCCAGGCAAGAAGGCTCTCGAGCGCGTTGCTGAGAAGAAGCAGAAGGCCGACGACGCCGCTGCTGCTGCCGCAGAAGCATCTGCTGCCGAATAATTCCGGCCTGCACGGTTATGAAACGGGTGGCGTGGTTTTCCGCGCCACCCGTTTATGTTTATTTTGACCGCAACATGCCGTACATAGATTTTTAAAGACGAACACCGAAACGGACGACCGATGGCAAAGCTGGAAAACCCCATTCTCATGGCCAAGATTGGCGCGGCGCAGGGACTGCGTGGCGAGGTGCGGGTGAGTTCCTATACGGACGATCCGACGGCGCTGGGCGATTACGGCAATCTGGTTGCCGCTGACGGGCGCGTGTTCGAGATTCTTGAGATTCGCGAAGCCAAGACTGTTGTCATCGTGCGCTTTCGCGGGATTAACGACCGCAATGCGGCGGAAGCTCTGAATGGTATCGAGCTGTTCGTCGACCGCGACAATCTGCCGGATGACGATCTGGATGATGACGAATTCTATTATACCGATCTGGAAGGGCTGGAGGCAGTGGATGCCGACGGCAAGAGCTATGGTTCTGTCACTGCCGTGCATGATTTCGGTGCGGGCGATCTTCTGGAACTGAAGGGTGCGGGCCGACGCCCGGCGCTCATTCCCTTTTCCGAGGCTGCTGTTCTGGAAATCGATCTCGAGGCCAAAAAAATCCTGATCGATCCCTTTGCTGCCGGGCTGATCGACAATCCTGAAGACGGCAAGGATGACCCGGATCATCCGATTTTCGGCAAGAGCAAGAAATAAGCCGATGAGCTTCAAGGCAACGGTGCTGACGCTCTACCCGGACATGTTTCCGGGACATCTCTCCCATTCGCTGGCGGGCAAGGCGCTGGAGCGCGGCCAGTGGCAGATCGAGCCGGTGCAAATCCGTGATTTTGCCACCGACAAACACCGCAGCGTGGATGACACGCCAGCCGGTGGTGGTGCGGGCATGGTGCTGAAGCCGGATGTATTGGCAGCGGCTATCGATGCCGTCTCAAAGGATGATACGCGTCCGCGGCTGCTGATGAGCCCGCGTGGGCGACCGTTGACACAGGAACGGGTGCGCGAGATTGCCGCCGGGGATGGTGTGATCATTATCTGTGGCCGTTTCGAGGGCGTGGACCAGCGGGTGATCGATGCGCGCGATCTCGAAGAAGTCTGCATCGGCGACTATATTCTCTCCGGTGGTGAACCGGCAGCGCTGACGCTGCTGGATGCCGTGGTTCGCATTCTGCCCGGTGTGATGGGCAACGACCTCTCGGGCGTGCATGAGAGTTTCGAGGGCGGGCTACTGGAGCATCCGCATTATACCCGCCCGCAGGTCTGGGAAGAGCGCGATATTCCCGCTGTTCTGACCTCCGGCAACCACAAGGCTATCGACACCTGGCGGCATGAGCAGGCGCTGGCGCTGACGAAAGAGCGTCGCCCGGACCTTCTGGCTAAGCCAACTCAGGTCGATACGAAATAATAGACCGACAGCAGCAGGCCGACCGAGATCACCAAGGCGCGGATGATCCACTGCGGCACGCGGCGCGCAATATAGACGCCGCTATAGCCGCCAATGGCCGAGGCCGGGATCATGATCAGCGCGGCAGGCCATGCCACCACACCGCCACCGACGAAAACGACGATGGCGACCGCCGCGATGACGACGGCCAGCAGGTTTTTCAGCGCATTGAGGTGGTGATAGCTGCCACCTGCCGTCAGGCCCAGCACGGCCAGCATCATGATGCCCATGCCCGCGCCGAAGAAGCCACCATAGATGGATGTGAAGAACTGACCGGTGAGGCTGGCTGCATTGCCGGGTGAGCGCTCAACACTTGTGCGCGGGCGCAGCCAAGGACCTGCGGCAAAGAGAAGCGTAGCAGCGAGCAGCAGCCATGGTACGAGCTGGCGGAAAGAGGGGTTATCCAGCGACAGAAGCAGCAGCGCGCCTGCGGTAGACCCAGCAATGGAAAGAATGGCGAGAAACACCGCGCCTTTCCAGTGGGCGCGGATTTCCGGCCAGTAGGCGATGACGGATGTGACATAGCCGGGAAACTGCACGATGGAGGAGGTGGCATTTGCCGAAATCGGCGCGATTCCGGCAATCGTCATGGCACCGAAGGTTAGAAACGTGCCGCCGCCGGCGATGGCATTGACGGCACCGGACAGAAAGCCGCTGGCAAGCAGCAGCAGGATGATGAAGAATGACATGGCCCCTCCCGGCGCGTCTCTGAGAGCGCCTGCGTTCTTGCGGACGCATAGGACGCTCTCATTCTTTGTATTTTCGCGCCGATGCGCTACGCCTGAAACCTCCATATCCGTTGACGGGATGGACGACAATCAGGCAGCGACCGACAAAATAATGTCACAAGAGGGATGACAAATGCGCCGTCTTGCTGTAATGGCCCGCGTGGAACTGGGGTTTACCCCTTTAACCGCAAGCAAAGAATGGTGAACCCGCTCCTGCCGCAAGGCATGGTCCCGAGACAAGGTTTCAAGGGATGACAGTTGAGCGCTCTGGCTGTTTCAGAAGAACTCAGAGGTTAACATGACCAACATTATCGCACAGCTGGAAGCCGAACAGGCTGCCAAGATCGAAGCGAAGCGTACGCTTCCAGAATTTTCCCCAGGTGACACCGTTCGCGTCAACGTACGCGTAACGGAAGGCAACCGTACCCGCGTACAGGCCTATGAAGGCGTTTGCATTGCCCGTTCCGGCGGCGGCATCAACGAAAGCTTCACCGTTCGCAAGATCTCCTATGGCGAAGGCGTAGAGCGCGTATTCCCGGTTTACTCGCCGCTGGTTGAAGGCGTTGAAATCGTCCGCCGCGGTAAGGTTCGCCGCGCGAAGCTCTACTACCTGCGCGACCGTCGCGGTAAGTCCGCTCGTATCGTTGAAGACACCGGCGTTCGCGCTCGCAAGCTCAACGACGCTGAGCGTCAGGCCGCTGCCGAAGAAAAGGCACGCATCGAAGCTGAAAAGGTTGCAGCAGCACAGGCTCTGGCCGCTGAAAAGGCCGCAGCAGAAGCTGCTGAAGCCAAGGCAGCTGAAGAAGCCGCAGCAGCAAAGGCCGCTGAAGGTGCAGCTGAATAAGCTTTTCCCCCATCGGGAATTTTAAAAAAAGGCGGTCTTCGGGCCGCCTTTTCTTTTTGCTGCATGTCTGGATGATTGGGCCATTGAGGCGTGAGCAGTCTTAAAGACGAGCAGAGGCCATTCCCCGTCAAAGACGGAGAATCACGGCTCAATGATTTTCAAAGGGCTATGCAGGGAAGGCGCTGTCAGTCAGCGCAGGCCGAAGGACCGAAAACCCGGAGGGCTTTCGGTCGATCATCATGGCCGGTTTACTGCCACTCGCGAATATCCACGAAATGGCCCGCAACGGCTGCCGCTGCCGCCATGGCAGGGGAGACGAGGTGGGTGCGGCTCTTATAGCCCTGACGTCCCTCGAAGTTGCGATTGGAGGTGGAGGCGCAGCGTTCGCCGGGGGCGAGGCGGTCGTCATTCATGGCAAGGCACATGGAGCAGCCGGGCTCGCGCCACTCGAAACCCGCTTCGAGGAAAATCTTGTCCAGACCTTCCTTTTCCGCCTGTTCCTTCACCAGACCGGAGCCGGGAACGATCATGGCGGAGACCGTGGGGGCGACCTTGCGGCCTTCGACCACCTTGGCGGCGGCGCGCAAATCCTCGATGCGGCCATTGGTGCAGGAGCCGATGAAGACACGGTCGATGGCGATATCCGTCATTTTGGTGCCGGGCTTAAGGCCCATATAGTCCAGCGCGCGATGCTTGGAATTGCGCTTGTTCTCGTCGGCAATCTCATCCGGATCGGGAACCGTGCCCTGCACCGAGACCACGTCTTCCGGCGAGGAGCCCCAGGAGACGATGGGCGGCAGGTTGGCGGCATCCAGCACAACGACCTTGTCGTAATGCGCGCCTTCATCGGACTTCAGCGTCTTCCAATAGGCGATGGCCTGTTCCAGCGTCTCGCCCTTGGGTGCGCGCGGCTTGTCCTTGATATAGTCGAAGGTGGTTTCATCAGGCGCAATCAGACCGGCGCGCGCGCCGCCCTCGATGGTCATGTTGCAGACCGTCATGCGGCCTTCCATGGAGAGCGAACGGATCGCCTCACCGGCAAATTCGATGACATGGCCGGTGCCGCCAGCCGTGCCGATTTCGCCGATGATGGCCAGAATGATGTCTTTGGCGGTGACGCCGTCTGGCACCTTGCCATCGACACGCACCAGCATGTTCTTGGCCTTCTTCTGGATCAGCGTCTGGGTCGCCAGAACGTGTTCGACCTCCGATGTGCCGATACCGTGCGCGAGCGCACCGAAGGCACCGTGGGTGGAGGTGTGGCTGTCACCGCAGACGATGGTCATGCCCGGGAGGGTAAAGCCCTGTTCCGGCCCGACGATGTGAACGATGCCCTGGCGCTTGTCGCGCTCGGAGTAATATTCGACGCCGAATTCCGCAGCATTATGCGCCAGCGCTTCCACCTGAATGCGGCTTTCCTCGTTCTTGATGCCCTCAAGACGGTCGGCGGTGGTGGGAACATTGTGGTCGACCACGGCCAGCGTACGGGTGGGCGAGTGAACAGGGCGACCGGCCAGGCGCAGACCTTCGAAGGCCTGCGGGCTCGTCACCTCATGCACGAGGTGACGGTCGATGTAGAGAAGACAGGTTCCGTCCGGGTCACGATTGACGACGTGGTCGTCCCAGATTTTATCATAGAGGGTACGAGGTGCGCTCATGGCTATATCCATCAGATATTGAAAAGGATTTGGGTTCGCGAAAAGACTGGCAGCGAGGGGCTATCAGGCGAACGTAAGTCGCGTATTCAGCGCGCCGGAAATATCCGCGAAAAAGCGTGCCGGCAGACGCTTGTGGTCCTGCAGCACGAAAATGTTTTGCGCGAGACATCCGAATTTCGATCCCATGTATCTTTCATAGCAGATCGGCTTTTCCACGGCAATATTGCCGCGCCGAATGAAATCCGCTTAGCCGGGCGGTTCGCCGCCGCGAGATTGATCATCCTTGGCGGGATAAAAATCGAGTTTCGCGCGTTACGCTCTCGCGCAGTTGTGATCTCACGACGCCGTAACGCTTGCGTGAAGGGCTGCGCTCTCGATTGTATTCGGCCTGCATGTTCATGCAGCTGACAGGGGAGGGTACGTTTTGGTATCTGAAAAAGCACTCATTTCAAAAATCACCTGGCGGTTGATGCCGTTTCTGGGGCTTCTCTACCTCATCGCCTATATCGACCGGCAGAATGTGAGCTTTGCCAAGCTGCAGATGGTGGGCGATCTGGGATTGAGCGAATATGCCTATGGCCTTGGCGCATCGCTGTTCTTCATCGGTTATTTCATCTTCGAAGTTCCGAGCAACCTGCTGCTGACCCGGTTCGGGGCCAGTCGCTGGTTTGCGCGCATCATCATTTCCTGGGGGCTGGTGACGATTGCGCTGGCCTATACCAGCAGCCAGACGATGTTCTATATTCTGCGCTTTCTGCTGGGCGCCTGCGAAGCGGGTTTCTTTCCCGGCGTTCTCTATCTCCTGACCCTGTGGTTCCCGCGTGATTATCGCGGACGGATGGTCGGGCTGTTCATGATCTTCAGCGCGCTGGCCAATGCCGTGGGCGCACCGCTGGGCGGTATGCTGCTCGATCTCGACGGGCTGTTCGGTTATGCGGGCTGGGAATGGGTGTTTCTTGCCACGGGCGTTCCGGCCGTCATCGCCGGTATCTTCACCATCTTCTATCTGGACGACACGCCTGAGAAGGCGAAGTTCCTGACCCAGGAGGAAAAGGACTGGCTGAAGAACCGCATCGCGTCTGAAAACTCCGATATGGAAGAACATGCCGAAAACGGTTTCAAGGCATTGATCAATCCGCGTGTGCTGTTCATGTCGCTGTGCTTCGTCGGCTTTCCGCTGGCGGCCTATGGTCTCAGCTACTGGCTGCCGACCATCGTCAAGGGCTTTGGCGTTTCCAACACCACCAACGGCTTCATCAACATCATTCCGTGGATCGTGGTTGCGGTTGCGCTCTACGTCATCCCAGCGGCTGCCGACCGTGCGGAAAACAAGACGCCCTATATCGTCGGACCTGCCTTCCTCGGCGCGTTCTGCCTGTTGATGTCGGCGCTGGTGACGATGCCGGTCCTGCAATTTGCGTTCCTGTGCATTGCAGCCGCTGGCATTTTCGCAGGCCAGCCGGTGTTCTGGAGCCTGCCGGGCCGGTTCCTCAAAGGTGCCGGTGCGGCGGCGGGTCTTGCCGCCATCAACTCGGTGGGCAACCTCGGCGGCTTCGTGGCGCAAAATGTGGTGCCATGGATCAAGGATCAGACGGGCAGCACGATTGCGCCGATGTTCTTCCTTTCCGCCTGCCTGGCGGTGGCGGGCGTGCTCGTCATCATTGCCGGTCGCATGATTGCGGCGCAGGGGAAGAAGCAGGCTGAAGCGCACGCCTGACGCCTCTTTCCGCCGCTGGTTCCCTGCATGTGACCAGCGGCGGAAAAACTGCCTGCTTCCGGCAGCGTTCTCCGCGTTCTATGGTCCGGCATCCACTGCCCGCACCCATGAGGAGAACCCATGATACGCTTCATCAGACATATCGCGCTTGGTTGCGCTCTTTCGCTGCCCGCATTTGCGCTGGCCTCTCTGCCAGCCCAGGCTCAGGAAGCCGTCGTCAAGGCGCCCGACGCCGAAGCGCTGTTCACCAGCCCGGACCCAAAGCTCAATGTTAACAAGCAGGTGACCTACAAGATCATCCGCGATCTGCTGGAAGCCGGCCATTGGGACAAGGCGGATCAATATCTGACCGAGCGTTATATCCAGCACAATCCCAATGCCGCATCGGGCCGTGACGGTGTGATCAAGTTCTTCACCGAGGTGCTGAAAGTGCCGAAGAAGCCCATTCCGGACAAGATCAGCTCACCCGTCGCTTTCGTGACCGCCGAGGGCGATCTGGTGACGGTTGGTTTCGTGCATGAGGTCAAGGACCCGAAAGACCCGTCCAAGACCTACACGACGACATGGTTCGACACATGGCGTTTCGTGGATGGCAAGGCGGATGAGCATTGGGATTCGGCGCTCAAAGGCCAGTAATCTATCCGCGCGGGCTGCGGCGCAGGGATTTTTCTACGCGCCGCAGGGCCAGCGACAGGCCGAGCGTCAGGATGAGGTAGATATAGGCGACGATGGAATAGGTTTCGAAAAACCGGAACGAGCCCGCCGCATAGACCTTGCCGAGTTGGGTGATATCCATGACGCCCAGTACCGAGACCAGCGAACTGTCCTTGACCATGGACACGAAATCATTGGAGAGCGGCGGGAAGATCGTGCGGATGGCCTGCGGAAAGGTGACGAGGCGAAAGCGCTGAAAGCGGTTGAGACCGAGTGCCTTTGCGGCTTCGATCTGCCCCTCATCCACCGCCTCGATACCGGCGCGGAAAATTTCCGCGATGAAGGCGGCGTAGCAGATGGTCAGTGCCAGAATGGCCCGCCATGTCAGCGAAAAATCGCGCACCAGCATCGCTTCAACCCATCCGGCCTGAATGAGCGGGGTGATAACCCAGTTGAACAGGCTGACGAAGGCGGGTGCGCCGACAAAGGCGATGTAGAACAGCACGACGAGAACAGGGATGCCGCGCACCGTTTCGATATAGAAACGGGCAATCTGGCGCAGCACGAGCGTATCGGCCATGCCCATGATGGCGATGAGCAGACCCCACAGCGAGGCGAGCGCGAAGGCCACCAGCGTGACGAAAACAGTCATGCCGATGCCTTTGATGACGGTGGCAAAGACCTGCGCGTAGATGCCGTTGACCGCAATGACCACGGCCAGCACCAGCCCGATGCCGACGAGCGCCACCAGCCACCATGGAAAATCATCCGTCACGGTGGATCTGCGCCTCTGGCTCACGCTGTCGTCTTTCTGTCATTGCCAAGCATGGGTTTACTGGCCGAGCTTGTAGTCCAGAAACCACTTCTTATCGAGTGCGGTAAAGGTGCCGTCCGCCTTCAGCGCGGCAATGGCGGCATTCACAGGCGCGACCAGATCGGAGCCCTTTTTGAAGATGAAGCCGAAATCATCGCCGCCCAAGGGGCCGCCGATCAGCTTCAGCGTGCCGCCAGATGCATCGACATAGCCTTTGCCAGCCACACCATCCGTCAGCACAAGATCGACATCGCCGGTTTTCAGTGCCTGCACGGTGGCGCCGAAGGTTTCCATCAATTTCACCCGCGGGTTCTGCTCATTGCCGTCGAGAATGTCGTAGACGGCTGTATAGAAAGGTGTCGTCCCAGCCTGTGCGCCGACAAGACCCTTGTCGAAGGCGGCGAAGCTCTTGGCATCGGTAAAGCGCGTCTCATCGGCGCGCACCAGCATGAACATTTCCGAGCGCATATAGGGATTGGAGAAATCCACCTTCTGCTTGCGCTCGTCCTTGATGCTGATGCCGGTCATGCCGATGTCGTATTGACCATCGGACACGGCCTGGATCATCGCATCCCAGGATGTGTTCTGATACTCGACCTTGAAATTCAGCCGCTTGGCGATCTCGCCCATCGCATCATATTCCCAGCCGATTGCCTTGCCGGAGGCGGGATCGACGAATTGCAGCGGCGGATAGGCATTTTCCGTGACAACGACCACGGTTTTGCCCTTCAGGTCCGGCAGGTCGGCGGAGAAGGAAAGGGCGGGCGACAGAATGGTCGCGGCAATGGCGATGAAAAACGAGCGTCTGAGCAATGTCGTATCTCCTGCTGGCAATGCTGGAAAATGACATGGTTTGAAGTGGGAGAGCAAGAGCGCATTGCGCGGGCTGCGTGCCTCAGCGAACCGCGCCGAGCCCAAACGCCCTTTCGGAGACGATGGTAATGTGCACATTGAAACCAATTCGGGAGGAATGACGATGACCAAAGACAATAGCCGCGCGATCGCCTTTATCGGCACGGGATTGATGGGCGGGCCCATGGCGCGCAATCTCCTGAAGGCTGGATTTACCGTGCGGGTCTGGAACCGCAGCACCGAGAAGGCGCAGGCGCTGGTGGCCGATGGTGCAGTGCTGGCCTCGTCTCCGGCAGACGCCGCCAAGGGTGCCGATGTCGTCATCACCATGTTGAGCGATGGCAAGGCGGTGGGCGACGTGCTGTTCGATAGCGGCGTGGCGCAGGTGCTGGAAAAAGGCGCGGTCGTCATCGACAGCAGCTCCATTGCCCCGCCCATCGCGCGCGACCATTCCGGCAGGCTGAGCGCACTCGGAATCGGTCACATCGATGCGCCGGTATCCGGTGGTGTCGTCGGCGCAAGTGCGGGCACGCTGGCCATTATGGCGGGTGGTGATGAGGCGCTGGTCACGAGCCTTTCGGACGTATTTGCCGCCATGGGCAGGCTGACCTATGTCGGCCCCTCGGGTGCCGGGCAACTCTGCAAGCTGGCCAACCAGCAGATCGTGGCCATTACCATCGGTGCGGTTGCCGAGGCGATGATGCTGGTGGAGGCGGGCGGTGCTTCGCGCGAAGGGTTCCGCAATGCCATTCGCGGCGGTTTTGCCGAAAGCCGGATATTGGAACTGCACGGTGAGCGCATGGTCAAACGCGACTTCGTGCCGGGCGGTCCTTCCAAATTCCAGCTGAAGGATCTCAACGGCGTGCTGGCGACGGCGAAAGACCTGTCGCTGGATTTGCCGCTGACGCAGACGATCACGCAGGAATTCGATCTTTTCGTCGGCGATGGCGGTGCGGATATCGACCATAGTGGCCTCCTTCTGCACCTCGAAAAAATGAACGGTCGGCAGCGATCTTCATAAAATCTGAT
The DNA here is from genome assembly GCF_040427045.1 of Agrobacterium vacciniicorymbosi. Lineage (NCBI taxonomy): Bacteria > Pseudomonadati > Pseudomonadota > Alphaproteobacteria > Hyphomicrobiales > Rhizobiaceae > Agrobacterium > Agrobacterium vacciniicorymbosi. Next base: position 20,030 of record NZ_JBETMF010000017.1, on the reverse strand, counting down.
AATATTATGATATGGTGACTTTTCCAGACAGATAAGATGACATAAGGTCGCGACCAATTTTGCCGCTTATCCGCGCGGCTAGCTTTTGGCCGGTTGGCCTTGGACGAAAGAGGGTGACGAGATGGTCGCCGCTCGACATCACAGGGAGCACTTCATGACAGTTCACCAGAATCTTATCAACGGCGAGTGGATCGGCGCCGACACGTCGAAAAACATCAACCCGTCCGACACCAACGAGGTCGTCGGTCTTTATGCGCAGGCGAGCGCAGACGATGCGAAAGAGGCGATTGCTGCCGCCAAGGCCGCTTTTCCGGCATGGTCGCGATCCGGCATTCTGGAACGCCACGCGATCCTGAAAAAGACGGCTGACGAAATTCTGGCCCGCAAGGAAGAACTCGGCGCGCTTCTGGCCCGCGAAGAGGGCAAGGTTCTGGCCGAAGGTATCGGCGAGACCATCCGCGCCGCGCAAATCTTCGATTTCTTTGCCGGTGAAGCGCTGCGCCTTGCTGGCGAAGTCATTCCCTCTGCCCGCCCGAATATCGGCGTCGAAGTCACCCGCGAGCCGCTCGGCGTCATCGGCATCATCACGCCGTGGAACTTCCCGATTGCCATTCCGGCCTGGAAGATCGCGCCAGCTCTCTGCTACGGCAACACCATCGTCTTCAAGCCAGCCGATCTCGTTCCGGGCTGCTCCTGGGCGATTGTCGATATTCTCCACCGCGCCGGTCTGCCGAAGGGCGTGCTGAACCTCGTCATGGGTCGCGGCTCGGTCGTCGGTCAGGCCATGCTCGACAGCCCGCATCTGTCCGGCATCACCTTTACCGGCTCTACCGGCACCGGCCAGCGCGTTGCAGCGTCGTCGCTGCCTTTCAACCGTAAATTCCAGCTGGAGATGGGTGGCAAGAACCCCTTCGTCGTGCTTGACGATGCCGACCTCAACGTTGCCGTGGAAGCCGCCGCAAACTCTGGCTTCTACTCCACCGGACAGCGCTGCACGGCGTCTTCGCGCATCATCGTGACCGAAGGCATTCACGACAAGTTCGTTGCCGCCATGACCGAGCGTCTGGCCAAGATCAATGTCGGCCACGCCATGGACAAGGAAACCCATGTCGGCCCGGTGGTTGATGAAAAGCAGCTGAAGCAGGACACCGATTACATCGAGATCGGCAAAAAGGAAGGCGCCAAGGTTGCCTTCGGTGGCGATCTCGTCAAGCGCGAAACACCCGGCTTCTTCCTTCAGCCGACGCTGTTTACCGAAGCCACCAACAGCATGCGCATTTCGCAGGAAGAAATCTTCGGACCTGTCGCAGCCGTCATCCGCGTCAAGGATTATGACGAGGCACTGGCCGTTGCCAATGACACGCCATTCGGCCTATCCTCCGGCATCGCCACCACCAGCCTCAAGCATGCAACCCACTTCAAGCGCAATGCGGAAGCGGGCATGGTGATGGTCAACCTGCCAACCGCAGGCGTGGACTTCCACGTTCCCTTCGGTGGCCGCAAGGCATCTTCTTTCGGCCCGCGTGAGCAGGGCAAATATGCGAGCGAGTTCTTCACCACGGTGAAGACGGCCTACACGCTGGCCTGATATCGGTATCTGACGAAAACGATCCCCGGCACTGTCCGGGGATTTTTTTTGCCTCTTCTCCGGCGGCGATTTCTGCCTATGGTGTGAGCGCAAACAGGCAGAGAGACAGGGACAGCATGACAGATATTTCGATGATCGAGGCGGCACGCCAGCGTATTGGTTTCGAGGCGGTTCGAACGCCGTTGCTGTCATCGCCCTTTCTGGACGAGATCGCCGGGCGCAGAATTCTGGTGAAGGCCGAATGCCTGCAACGCACCGGCTCTTTCAAATTTCGCGGCGGCTGGTCTGCCGTTTCAGGCATTGCTGAGGATGTGCGCCAGCGCGGCGTCATCGCCTTTTCCTCCGGCAACCACGCGCAGGGCGTGGCGCTGGCCGCAGCCCTGCACGGCGTTCCCGCCGTCATCATCATGCCGCAGGATGCGCCGAAAATAAAAATCGACAATACCAAAGCCTACGGGGCCGAAGTCGTTTTGTTCGACCGCTCGAAAGACGACCGCGACGCCATCGGCGCGAAGCTATCGCAGGAGCGCGGACTGACGCTGATCAAGCCCTTCGATGAACCCCTGGTCATTGCCGGACAGGGCACGGTGGGTCTGGAAATTGCCGAGCAGGTGCAGGAACTGGGCATCGATGAGGCCGAGGTTCTGGTCCCCTGCGGTGGCGGTGGCCTGACATCGGGCATCGCGCTGGCGCTGGAAGCTAGAGCGCCGCGTTACACGGTGCGGACCTGTGAGCCGGAAAAATTCGATGACGTTGCCCGCTCGCTGGCATCGGGCAAGATCGAGCGCAATCAGGCGCTCTCCGGCTCCGTCTGCGATGCGATCATAACGCCGCAGCCCGGCAACATCACCTTCCCGATCATGGCCAGCCACTGCGGCACCGGCATTGCGGTGACGGAAGAGGAAGCCCTGCGCGCCATGGTACTGGCCTTTCTGCGCCTCAAGGTGGTGGTCGAGCCCGGCGGTGCGGTGGCGCTGGCTGCTGCTCTGTTTCACGGTGCAGCGTTGCAGGCGGAAACGGTCATCGCGGTCGCCTCCGGCGGTAATGTCGATCCCGAGGTGATGGCGTCTGCCCTGTCGCGCTTTGTGGATTAGGTGAGGCGGCGCGACACCTCTGCGGCAATCGCCAGCGATGCCGTCAGCCCCGGGCTTTCGATGCCGAAGAGATTGACGAGACCGTCGATACCGTGGGTTTCCGGCCCATCGATACGAAAATCCATGGCGGGATCGTCAGGGCCTGAAATCTTTGGCCGAATGCCGGAATAGGCAGGCACCAGTGCATTGTCAGGAAGACCGGGCCAGTAGCGCCGGATCGCCTCATCGAAGCCTTTCGAGCGGCGGGGATCGACGACATAGTCGATCTCATCGACCCATTCCACATCCGGCCCGAAGCGCGCCTGCCCGCCGAGATCGAGCGTCAGGTGAACGCCAAGGCCGTGGCTGTGAGGTGCGGGATAGATCAGCCGCGAGAAGGGTGATTTGCCCGACAGCGAAAAATAGGAACCCTTGGCGAAACGCGGGACGGGTATGTGATCGGGGGCGAGACCTTCGATGTTCTGGGCCATATGGGGTGCGGTGAGCCCTGCCGCATTGACCAGCAATCGGCAGGTCAATTGCATCGGCTCGTTTCCGCCAACATCGACGTGGAAGCCGCCATCGGTCGGTTCGGCGCGCAGGAACGGCGCATGATAGGCGATTACGGTACCAGCATCTTCCGCATCGCCCAGAAGCGCCAGCATATAGGCGTGGCTGTCTATGATGCCGGTGGAGGGTGACAACAGGGCTGCCTCGCCGCTAAGTGCAGGCTCCATGCGCTTCGCCTGCGCCGCATCGATCAGCGTCAGGTCATCGCAGCCGTTTTCGAGGCCGCGCGCCCGCAGGTTTTCCAGAAGCGGGATTTCTTCGCCGGTTGTTGCGACGATCAGCTTGCCGCAGCGGCGGTGACCGACGCCATGGCTTTCACAGAAAGCATAGAGGTCGTGCCTGCCTTCGACACAGAAACGCGCCTTCAGGCTACCCTTCGGGTAATAAAGCCCGGCATGGATGACCTCGCTATTGCGCGACGAGGTCTGGGTGCCGAATTCGCCCTCACGCTCCAGAACGATTGTGGACAGCCCGGACTGAGACAGGGTGCGTGCCGTGGCAAGCCCGACCACGCCTGCGCCGATGATGATGACGTCGATATCTGCCAAGTGACTTTCCGTTAACTTTTGTGTTGAACCGGAAATGGTGCTGCGCGTTGATACTGCAAATCGGGTAGATCGATGCGTGTTGGGAGGCAAGTGACGATCAGTATTTTTCCCGATTTCGGCAAATAATGGAAAATCATCTCTACAGAAAGACTAGAGAATAAAGCTATTCTAGCATCCACAGTCGAGAGGCCGGTTCATCCGGCAGTGTCAACGAGGGAGGGTTCGATGTCTTATTCCAAAGCCGGAAAAATCAAAGATTTCACACCATCGCCCGCGCCATCGCGCAGCTGGCAGGCCACCATCCATACGGCCATCGTCGGCGTCAGCTTCGCCTTTGTCGGCGCAGTCATTCTTGGTCTGGTTCCCTAATTCTCCCAAAATTCTCCCAAGCCCGATCACAAAAGGCCGGTCACTGACCGGCCTTTTGCCTAATGGCTATTGAGCCTTCAGGTAATCTTCCACCAGCTCTACCCAGAATGCCGTGCCCACAGGCAGGATATCGTCATTGAAATCGAATTTGGGATGGTGCAGCGGCGGATCGTTTTCGGTTCGCTGTGTGCCGAGGAAGAAATAGGCGCCGGGGCGCTCTTCCAGCATATAGGCGAAATCTTCCGCACCCATGGTGGGGCGGGGCATCTCCATGACCTTGTCGGCACCGGCAAAGCGGGTGGCGAGGTCAACGATGTAATCCGTCTCGGCCTTGTGGTTGACAGTCGGATTATAGCCGCGCTGGTAATCGAGGGTCACGCTCATGCCGTAACTTGCTGCCTGTCCTTCCGCGATGAGACGGATGCGCTTTTCCAGTTCGTCGCGGGCGTCGGCATCGAAAGAACGGATAGTGAGCAGCATTTCCGCTTTCTCAGGAATGACATTGCTGGCCACCCCCGCATGGAAAGCGCCCACGGTCACGACCGTCGGTGTCAGAGGGTGGATGTTGCGCGACACGATGGTCTGTAGCGCCATGATGATGCTGGCACCGGCAACGATGGGATCGAGCGCGCTTTGCGGTTCCGCACCGTGACCGCCATAGCCATTGACGGTGATCTTGCACTCATCCACCGCCGCCATGATCGGCCCGTCGCGCAGCACGAAATGGCCGAAGGGCAGGCCGGGTTCATTGTGAAGCGCAAAGACCGCATCACACGGAAAGCGCTCGAACAGGCCGTCCTCGATCATGATGCGCGCGCCGCCGAAATTTTCTTCCGCTGGCTGGAAAATCAGGTGTACCGTCCCATCGAAATTGCGGCGTTCCGCAATGATCTTGGCTGCGCCCAGCAGCATGGCCGTGTGTCCGTCATGGCCGCAGGCATGCATGACGCCGGGAGTGAGGCTGGCATAATCAGCGCCGGTTTCTTCAACGATGGGCAACGCGTCGATATCGGCGCGGATGCCGACGGTCTTGCCGCCCGTGCCATTGCGCAGGGTGGCGACGACGCCGGTTGCGGCAAGCCCGCGCGTCACCTCATAACCCATCGCTTCCAGTTGGGCGGCAACGAAATCCGAGGTCTTGAATTCCGACAGTCCGATTTCCGGATTGCGATGGAGGTGATGACGGATCGCCCGGACATCCGGCATGTGGTTGGCGAATGCGGCGGCGTTTTTCGGCTGTATCGTCATGTTTCAGGTCCGGCATGTTGTCTAGAAATGGCTATTTTGCGTCTGCCTTGTTTAGCAGCATTACCGGCCCCTGATAAGGGTCGAGGGGTGCATCAGCCGGCATGATTCAAGCCCGGCAATTTCGGCGCTTGCGCAGAAGCACGACAGGTGGCATGGAACTGATGACGCCTTAAACCATTCCCTCCTTTGGGTAGCTTCTTGTCTTTCAAAAAGACGTGGGCACCCAAGGGGTTCAGTGACGAAACGGGATAGGGCACAACATGACGTGTTTTCGCTTTGGGGGAGTGTGCGAAGTGTTTCATGAAAGGCATGGCGCGATGACGCGCCCGACCTGCCAATCCAGTGTCAAATAGTTGATTTTCTTGAGATGTGAAGCCTTCTGCCCAAAAATGCCATGTTGATGGGCGAGCAGGTTTCATGTCGATCATCGTGTGCTGGTTCGCGGTGGTTCAGCAAAGGTTCAGGATCAGCAAGAAATAAAGCTGCCAAAGTTGTTTCAATTTCCAAAAGCAATCTGAAACAAGTTCCGGTTAAATAGACCAGATCCTCACCAGAGTGCAGAATACGAGCCGATGTCATTTCATATTACGCCGACCGCCGCCGCCCGTGATTCAGAAGCAAAGCAGATCGATCACAATGATTCGATCCGCTCCGTCTACTTCACAATCGAGGAGTTGAGGGACTGTGGAGCCGAGCTCTCCAAATCCGGCGCCGAAGGCCTGCCGGGTTTCATGGAGTTCGACTTTTTCGCGCGCCATCGTGAAAACGAAAAGGAAATCCTGCGCGTCTACAGAACCACGGCTGTCGATGCCGAAAATGGTGCGACGATCACACCGGCGGCCGAATGGCTGCTGGACAACCACTATGTGATCGAAGAAGCCATTCAGGAGGTCCGCCGCGACTTCCCGCGCAAATTCTATCGCCAGCTGCCGACGGTGAAGATCGGCAATGTCGAGATACCGCGCGTCATGGCGCTGGCCTGGATCTATGTCGCCCATACGCACAGCACGATTTCGCGCGAAAGCATGACGGCGCTGGTCGAGGGCTACCAGACATCAAAAACCTTGCAGATCGGCGAGTTGTGGGCGCTGCCATCGATCCTGCGTTTCGTGCTGATCGAGAACCTGCGCCGCATCTCCATCCGCGTCGAGCGGTCGCGTCGCATGCGCCAGCGGGCCAACGAGGTAGTCGATGAGATCATCCGCCTCAACGATGCCGAGGCGTCTGCCGAACTTCTCAAGCAGATCGACAATCTGGTCGATGACCCGACCTTCTCCACCCAGTTCCTCTATCGCCTGAGAAATGGCTCGCAGACCTCCGGCTTTGCGCTGAACTGGCTGGAAGAGCGACTTCGCAGCGCTGGCACCGATGCCGAAAACATCATGATGGCCGAGCATAACCGCCTGGCCTCCGGCAATGTGACGATGGGGAACATCGTCAAAAGCCTGCGTGAGATCGACGATACGGAATGGTCGGTCTGGTTCGAGGAAGTCAGCCATATCGACAAGGTTCTGCGGGAGCAGACCGATTACGAAACGCTGGATTTCGGTTCGCGCAACACCTATCGCAACACCATCGAGCTTCTGGCCCGCCGTTCGCCCAAAACCGAAATCGAAGTGGCGCAGGTCGCTGTCGATATGGTGACGGAAACGGCCAATTCCGATGAGAAACACCCGCATGCGCCCAATGTCGGCAGCTTCCTGATCGGTCAGCGCCGCGAAGAGCTGGAAGAGCGCATCGGCTACAAGCCGCTGTTTTCGCAAAGTGTCGTGCGCATCATGCGCAAATTCAACTGGATGTCGGTGGCGGTTCCCGTCATCGCGCTGACGGCGCTTGCCATGCTTGCGGTCGGCTGGTTCCTCGCCGATGCCGGGATGCCCTGGTATGTGGTGACCGCATTCCTGCTGATGTTTGCCCTGCCGGCATCCGAAGGGGCCACGGGTCTTTTCAACACACTCGTGACGTTCTTCGTCAAACCGTTCCGTCTGGTCGGATACGAGTTTAAGGAAGGCATACCGGAAGGCGCAAGGACCCTGGTTGCTGTGCCTTGCATGCTGACGAGCCGCGACAGCGTGGACGAGATGGTCCGCAATATCGAGGTTCATTATCTTGCCAATCCGCATGGCGACATTTCCTTTGCGCTGATCAGCGACTGGCGCGATGCGTCCTATGAGCAGTCGGCGGAAGATGTCGAGATTCTGGAATATGCCAAGCGCGAAGTGGCTGCCCTATCGGCCCGTTACGCTTTTGATGGCAAGACAAGGTTCTTCCTTCTGCACCGCCGCCGCCTCTACAATCCCGCGGAAGATTGCTGGATGGGCTGGGAGCGCAAGCGCGGCAAGCTGCATGAGCTGAACATGTTGCTGCGTGGCGACAAGGACACGACCTTCCTCAACGGCGCCAATATGGTGCCTGACAACGTCAAATACGTCATGACGCTGGATGCCGACACGCGCCTGATGCGCGATGCGGTGACCAAGCTGGTCGGCAAGATGCACCACCCGATCAACCGTCCGGTCCACGACCCTGAAACGGGCCGCGTGATCCATGGTTACGGCCTGCTGCAGCCGCGCGTGACGCCATCGCTGACGACAGGCAAGGACGCCTCGGTCTTCCAGCGCGTCTTCTCCATCAATCGCGGTATCGACCCTTACGTCTTCACCGTTTCCGACGTCTATCAGGACCTGACCTCCGAAGGCACCTTCACTGGTAAGGGCCTTTATGACGTCGATGCCTTCGAGACGGCGCTGAAGGGCCGGATCGATGAAAATGCCGTCCTGTCGCACGACCTTCTCGAAGGCTCGTTTGCGCGCTGCGCACTTGTGACGGATGTCGAGCTAGTCGAAGACTTCCCGACCCGTTACGAGGTGGAAGTTTCGCGCCAGCATCGCTGGGCGCGTGGCGACTGGCAGCTTCTGCCCTACATCATGGACATGAAGCGCGGCGTGACCGCCATCGGTCGCTGGAAGATGATCGACAATCTGCGTCGTTCGCTGACACCGATTGCCTGGTTTGCCGCTTCCATTCTGGGCTGGTATTTCATGGGCCCGCTGGGTGCGCTGATCTGGCAGATCCTGCTGATCTTCTCGCTTTTCGTTGCCCCCACGATTTCGCTTCTGTCCGGCATCGTTCCACGTTCCACCGATATCGTGCCGCAGGCGCATTTCCACACATTGTGGTCCGAGGTTCGTGCCACCAACGCGCAGGTCGCGCTACGCATCGTCTTCATCGCCGACAGCGCCTGCATGATGGCCGATGCGATCGTCCGTTCGCTCTACCGCCTCTTCGTCAGCGGCAAGCTGATGCTGGAATGGCGCACCGCCGCCTCTATCCAGTCCAGCGCGCAGGGCAGCATTCTCGATTATTATCGCCAGATGTGGCACGCCCCGGTGGTGTCGCTGCTCGGTCTGCTGTTTGCTTCGCTTCCGGGCGACAATGCGTTCCTGGTCGGCATTCCCTTTGCGCTGCTGTGGATATTCTCGCCAGCCGTTGCCTGGTATGTCAGCCAGTCGGCTGAAACCGAAGATCGCCTGTTCGTGTCTGAACATGTGTCCAGCGAGCTGCGCAAGATCGCGCGTCGCACATGGCGTTATTACGAAGCCTTCGTCACATCGGGCGAAAACTACCTGCCGCCTGACAATTATCAGGAAACGCCGGAGCCCATCGTTGCCAGCCGCACGTCGCCGACCAATATCGGCGTCTATCTGCTGTCGGTGATTTCCGCTCGCCAGTTCGGCTGGATCAGCTTCTCGGAAACCGTCGAGCGGATGGAAAAGACCATCGAGACGGTCGAGAAGATGGAGAAATATCGCGGCCATCTCTACAACTGGTATCACACCGATACGCTCAATACGCTGGGTCCCCGCTACGTCTCCGCCGTCGATAGCGGCAACCTTGCCGGTCACCTGATCGCCATCTCCTCGGCTTGCCGCCAGTGGGCGGAAGCACCGTCTGCGCATCTTCAGGGCAATCTCGATGGTATCGGCGATGTCGCAGGTATCCTGCGCGAAACGCTGAAGGAACTGCCTGACGACCGCAAGAACCTGCGGCCCCTGCACCGCCGTCTGGAAGAGCGCATCATCGGTTTCTCCAACGCCCTTGCCTCGGTCAAGCGCGAGCATGAGTTCGCCTCGATCCGCGTCATCAATCTGGCGGTTCTGGCCCGCGATATCCAGAAGCTGGCCTCCAATCTCAATCTGGAAGTCAAGTCGGAGCAGAGCGCCGAAGTGACACGCTGGGCGCAATCGTTGGTCGATTGCTGCGAAGCGCATATTTCCGACAGCGCTTTCGATCTCGCCACCATCGATCCATTGCGTGACCGGTTGAACTCGTTGCGCGACCGCAGCCGCAACCTCGCCTTCTCGATGGATTTCGGCTTTCTCTATCGCAAGGACCGTCGCCTTTTGTCGATTGGTTACCGCGTCGATAGCAAGGAACTGGACGAAGCCTGCTACGACCTTCTGGCATCCGAATGCCGTCTGACCAGCCTGTTTGCGATTGCCAAGGGCGATCTGCCGACGGAGCACTGGTATCGTCTGGGCCGTCAGGTCGTGCCGATTGGCGCACAGGGTGCGCTGGTCTCCTGGTCTGGCTCGATGTTCGAGTATCTGATGCCACCGCTCGTCATGCAGGAGCGTCACGGCGGCATTCTGAACCAGACCAACAATCTGATCGTCAAGGAACAGATGAACCATGGCCGTCGTCTCGGCACGCCATGGGGCATTTCCGAAGCGGCGTTCAACGCCCGCGACCACAATATGAACTATCAGTACACCAACTTCGGTGTGCCGACGCTGGGCCTCAAGCGTGGCCTTGGCCAGAACGCGGTCATCGCGCCTTATGCCTCGATCCTCGCGTCGCAATACGACCCAGATGCAGCGCTGGAAAATCTGCAAAAGCTGCGCAAACTCGGTGCGATCGGACAGTTCGGTTTCTACGACGCCGTCGATTTCACCCCAACCCGCGTGCCGGATGGCAAGGTGTGCGCCGTCGTTAACAACTACTATGCCCACCACCATGGCATGTCGATTGCAGCGGTTGCCAACGTCGCTCTGGACGGCATCCTGCGTGAACTCTTCCACGCGGACCCCGTGATTGAAGCTGCCGAACTGCTTCTTCAGGAAAAGGCTCCGCGCGAAGTCCCGGTCGTCAGCTCCAAATACGAACCGGAAACACCCGGCAAGGAACAGGCCGATCTCCTACGGGCCGAAGTGCGTACCATTGCGGACCCTTCCGTGCGCGACCGCGAAGTCGTGTTCCTGTCCAACGGCCATTATTCCACCATGCTGACCTCCACGGGTGCGGGCTATTCCAAGTGGAACGGTCTGGCGATTTCCCGCTGGAAGTCCGATCCAACCGAAGATCGCTGGGGCACGTTCCTGTTCCTGCGCGATACCGTATCGGGCGACTGGTGGAGTGCGACCGCAGAGCCGCGTGTTGCCGTGGGCGAAAAGACCAAGACAGTCTTTACCGACGACAAGGCCGAATTCCACAAGACGGTTGGCGATCTGCAAAGCGTGGTCGAATGCATCGTTGCCACCGAGCACGATGCCGAAGGCCGTCGTGTGACCCTGCTCAATGTGGGTTCGGAAGATCGCTATATCGAAGTGACTTCCTATATGGAGCCTGTCATCGCCAATGAGGATGACGACAACGCCCATCCGCTGTTCTCGCGCATGTTCGTGCAGACGGAAATCGGCAAGCGTGGCGATGTGATCCGCGCATGGCGCAACAAGCGGTCTCCGAGCGAACCCAGCACGGTCATCGCGCATCTGGCTGCTGACAATGCGGGGCCGGCGCGTCCGACCGAATTCGAGACCGACCGCGCCAAGTTCATCGGTCGTGGCCGCTCTCTGGGTGAGGCCGCAGCTTTCGATGCGGGTGCCGCACTTTCCGGCACGGATGGTTTCACGCTTGATCCTATCTTGTCGCTGCGACGTGTCGTGCGCGTTCCCGCCGGCAAGAAGGTCAGCCTCATCTTCTGGACCATCGCAGCCCCTAGCCGCGAGGACGTGGACAAGGCCATCGACCGTTACCGCCACCCGGACGCCTTTGCACACGAACTGGTGCATGCCTGGACGCGAACACAGGTGCAGATGCGCCATGTGGGCGTGACCTCGCAACAGGCGGCGGCCTTCCAGCATCTGGCGCGTTATCTCGTCTATCCCGACATGCATCTACGTGCGGATGCCGACACGCTGAAAACCGGCCTCGGTTCGCAGCGCTCGCTGTGGCCGCTGGCGATCTCGGGCGACTTTCCGATCTTCAGCCTGCGTATCAATGACGACATGGACATGGATATCGCCAAGGAAGCCCTGAGTGCGCATGAATATCTGCGCGCCCGTGGCGTCATCTTCGATCTCGTCATCGTCAATGAACGCGCGGCCTCCTACGCGCAGGATATGCAGCACGCGCTCGATTTCATTTCCGAAGCACAGCGCCGCATCAATCCTGCCGATGGTGGCAGACCGCATGTCTTCTCCGTTCGTCGCGATTTGATGGATGAGGAAACATGGTCGGCACTACTCGCGGCTTCCCGCGTCGTTCTTCACGTTCGTAACGGCAAGATCGTCGATCAGGTTAACCGTGCCGTCTCGCTCTTTGCCGCCCATCGCGGGCCGGAAGGCAGCGATCTGGCACAGGCCCGCCTGCCGGCACCGGTCTTCCCGCAGGGCGAGCCGGTGGAAGATGCCCATGATCTGGACTTCTGGAACGGCTTTGGCGGTTTCACCAAGAGCGGCGACGAATATGTCGTGCGTCTGCATGGTGGCCAATCGACGCCGCAACCATGGATCAACGTCATTTCCAATGAGACATTCGGCTTCCACATCTCCGCCGAAGGTGCGGGCTTCACCTGGAGCCGCAACTCGCGTGACTATCAGCTGACACCATGGAGCAACGATCCGGTCGTGAACCGTCCGGGTGAGGCGATCTATGTTTCGGATGTCGAAAGCGGCAAGCTGCATTCGCCATTCGCGGCGCTCTCACGCAACCCGGAAGCGGTGTTCGAAGCCCGTCACGGTCTTGGATATTCCGTCTTCAGAAGCGTGGATGACGGTCTGGATATCGAAGTCACCCAGACGGTGGACCGCGAAAAGCCGGTCAAGCTGTCGCGTCTGACCGTGCGCAATGTCGGCACGCAGAACCGTCGCCTCAAAACCTACGGTTATGTGGAGTGGGTTCTGGGCAACAATCCGCAGAAGTCGGCGCCGTTCATTCTCAGCAGTCATGATGAGGAAACCGGCGCGCTGTTTGCGTCCAATCCTTACAGCATCGACTACAATGCGCGCACCGCCTTCCTGTCTCTCGATGGTCCGGTTGGAAGCTTCACCACCAGCAAGCGGGAATTCATCGGCCGTCACGGTTCGGTGCATGCACCGCAGGCCGTGGTTTCCGGTGCTGCTCTCTCTGGCAGCGTGGAGCTGGATGGTGCGCCTTGCGCCGCCATCATGCAGGAAATCCACCTGAAGCCCGGTGAAGAGCGGCATGTCCTGTTCTACATGGGTGATGCCGATACCGCTGACGAAGCGCGCGCTCTCGTCAAGGATATCCGCCAGAGCGATTTCGATGCGGTTCTGAGCGGAAACAAGACCTTCTGGAGCGGCTTTAGCGGCCAGTTGCAGGTGTCCACACCGGATGCCGGCTTCAACCACATGGTCAATAACTGGCTGCCTTACCAGGCACTGGCCTGCCGTATTCTGGCGCGCACGGCCTTCTACCAGTCCAGTGGTGCCTTCGGCTTCCGTGACCAGTTGCAGGATACGCTGGCCTTCCTGCTCTATCAGCCGGAACTTGCCCGCGAGCAGATTCTGCGTGCAGCGGGACGCCAGTTCCCTGAAGGCGATGTGCAGCATTGGTGGCTGCCGCTGACGGGTGCAGGTGTTCGCACCACCATCTCCGACGATGTGGTGTGGCTGGCCTATGCGGCGCATCAGTATATCGCTGCCACCGGCGACAAGGCGATCCTCGAGGAGAACATTCCGTTCCTCAAGGGTCCGGCACTGACGCCCGGCCAGCACGACGCCTTCTTCCAGCCGGAAACCAGCGACAAGACCGCGAGCCTTTATGAACATGCGGCACTGGCGCTCGATCTTGCCATTCATCGCACGGGTGAAAACGGCCTGCCGCTCATTCTGGGCGGTGACTGGAACGACGGCATGAACCGCGTCGGCGTCGCCGGCAAGGGCACGAGCGTCTGGCTCGGCTGGTTCCTCTCCGGTACGCTTCGCGATTTCATCGAGATTGCCGAAGAGCGCCGTGATCTGGACCGGGTCGAGAAGTGGAAGACGCATCGCGACAAGCTGCGTGCGGCACTGGAAACGGCGGGCTGGGACGGCGACTATTACCGTCGCGGCTACTTCGATGACGGTACGCCGCTGGGCTCCATCACCAGCGAGGAATGCCGTATCGATTCGCTTGGCCAGAGCTGGAGCGTGCTGTCAGGCGAAGGCGAGGATCAGCGGTCCGGTCAGGCCATGGATGCGGTCATGAAGAACCTCGTCGATGAAAAGACGGGCATCATCCGCCTCTTCACGCCTGCCTTCTCCCGCTCTCCGCAGGATCCCGGTTACATCAAGGCCTATCCGCCGGGTGTGCGTGAAAATGGGGGTCAATATACCCATGCCGCAACATGGGTCGTTCTGGCGCTGGCGAAGCTGGGCCGCAACGAAGACGCATGGAAATGCTTCTCGCTGCTCAACCCGGTCAACCACGCGCTCGACCGCCCGTCCTCCGAGACCTACCGTGTGGAGCCCTATGTGGTGACGGCGGATGTCTACGGCGAAGGCGCTTATTCGGGCCGTGGCGGCTGGAGCTGGTATACGGGTTCGGCCGGTTGGCTCTACCGCGCTGCCGTGGAAGGCATTCTCGGCATCACCCGCATCGGCGGCACACTGCATATCGCACCGTCATTGCCTGAGACGTGGGATGGCTTCTCCGCCAAGATCACGCTGGATGGCAAGGTCCGCGAAGTTGCGGTCAAGCGCACCGCCGGTACGCCAGACATCGAGGTCTCTCTCGATGGCAAACCCCTGACAGGCAAGGACCGGGCTATCCCGTTCGATTAAGGGTTTGGGGCGTCAGTCCCGACCGCTCAGCAAAAAGCCACGGCTCTGGAAAGATGCCGTGGCTTTTCTGTTTGGTAAGCTCTGTCAGGACGCAACATATAGCGGAAGTGCCGCTGGCTCGTGACGTTAAGCCACACACTCCACCTCATGCTGAGGTGCTTTGACCGAAGGGCAAAGCCTCGAAGCATCCTTGGTTGGCGCACTTGGCCCGCACCCCCGTCCTTCGAGGCCCCTACGGGGCACCTCAGGATGAGGGCTGCTACCGCTGTGCCCTCGACTACCCAATACTCAGCGCGTACCGAAGATCGCCGACCCGACACGCACGCTGGTTGCGCCAAATTCGATGGCGGTTTCGAAATCGCCCGACATGCCCATGGAGAGCTTTTCCAGGCCGCATTCCTTGGCAAGCTTGGCCAGAAGCGCAAAATGCGGGCCGGGATATTCCTCCGCTGGCGGAATGCACATCAGGCCTTCGATATTGAGCTTCAGTTCGTCCCGGCACAGGGTGACGAAGGCCGCCGTTTCGCGGGGATCGAGCCCTGCCTTTTGCGGCTCCAGCCCGGTATTGACCTGCACATAAAACCGAAGCGCCTTGCCCTGCTTATGGCATTCATCGGCAAGCGCCCGGGCGATCTTTTCGCGGTCGATACTCTGGATAACATCGAACAGAGCCACCGCATCGGCAGCCTTGTTGGATTGCAGCGGCCCGATCAGGTGCAGCTCGATATCGGGCGTCTTTTCCTTCAGCGCTGGCCACTTGCCCTGCGCCTCCTGCACGCGGTTTTCACCGAAAATGCGCTGGCCGCAATCGATCACCGGCTGGATGGCATCGGCGTCGAATGTCTTGGAGACGGCCACAAGATTGACGCTGCCGGGCCTACGACCGGCTTTTTCCGCAACTTCTGCAATGCGCTGCGTGACATCAGCAAGACGCGCTTCGATTTCCATGACCAGACCTTCGTTTGATAGAGGAGAGGGGTTCAGTAGCCGTCACGGGGCTTGATGCCAAGCGCCATTGTCACCATTTGAACGCTGTCGACCAAGATTGCACCCTGACCAGCCCTGCCAAACTTGACGCCCCGGTCGTTTCGTGGTGAAGGTCAGCGCGAATTTTCCCCTTGATACCCGGATTACACAAGTATGGCCATCGAACGTTATAATCCTCGCGACGCCGAGCCGCGCTGGCAGCAAAAATGGAACGAAGACAATGTCTTCGTGACCGACAACAGCGATGCCCGCGAGAAATATTACGTTCTTGAGATGTTTCCCTATCCTTCGGGCCGCATCCATATGGGCCATGTGCGCAATTACGCTATGGGTGACGTGGTTGCGCGCTACAAGCGCGCGCGCGGTTTCAACGTGCTGCACCCCATGGGCTGGGACGCTTTCGGCATGCCTGCGGAAAATGCGGCCATGCAGAACAAGGTTCATCCCAAGGACTGGACCTATCAGAACATCGCCACCATGCGCGGTCAGCTGAAATCCATGGGCCTGTCTCTGGACTGGACCCGTGAATTTGCGACCTGCGACGTGGAATATTACAGCAAGCAGCAGGCGCTGTTCGTTGATTTCATGGAAAAGGGCCTGGTCTATCGCAAGCAGTCCAAGGTCAACTGGGACCCGGTCGATCATACGGTTCTGGCCAATGAACAGGTCATCGATGGTCGTGGCTGGCGCTCCGGCGCGCTGGTGGAACAGCGCGAACTGACGCAATGGTTCTTCCGCATCACCGATTTCAGCCAGGACTTGCTGGACGAACTGGATGTGCTGGACCAGTGGCCGGAAAAAGTCCGGCTGATGCAAAAGAACTGGATCGGCAAGTCCGAGGGACTGTCACTGCGCTGGCAGACGGTCGCCTCCACCGCGCCCGCCGGTTTTGACGACATCACGGTTTATACGACCCGCCCGGACACGCTGTTCGGCGCTTCCTTCCTTGCCATTGCGGCAGACCATCCGCTGGCCAAGACCCTGTCGGAAAACAACCCCGAGCTTGCCGAGTTCTGCGACGAATGCCGTCGTCAGGGCACGTCTCTGGCCGCTCTGGAAACGGCGGAAAAGCGTGGTCTGGACACAGGCGTCAAGGTTGTCCATCCGCTTGACCCATCCTGGGAATTGCCGGTTTACATCGCCAATTTCGTGTTGATGGATTACGGCACTGGCGCGATCTTTGGTTGCCCATCCGGCGACCAGCGCGATCTGGATTTCGCTCGCAAATACGATCTGCCTGTCGTGGCCGTGGTCATGCCGGAGGGCGAAAATGCCGAGACCTTCACCATTGGTGCGGATGCTTACGTCGATGACGGCGTTATGATCAATTCGCAGTTCCTCGATGGTATGACGACAACCGATGCCTTCGAGGCTGTGGTGTCGAGGCTGTCTACACAAACGCTGGGTGCTGAGCCGCAGGCTGAGCGCAAGGTGAACTTCCGCCTGCGCGACTGGGGTATTTCCCGCCAGCGCTATTGGGGTTGCCCGATCCCCGTCATTCATTGCGAAGTCTGTGGCGTTGTGCCCGTTCCGAAGAAGGACTTGCCGGTCAAGCTGCCTGATGATGTGACCTTCGACGTGCCCGGCAACCCGCTGGACCGCCATCCGACATGGCGGCATGTCTCCTGCCCGCAATGCGGCCATGCCGCGCGTCGCGAAACCGATACGATGGACACCTTCGTCGATTCCAGCTGGTACTTCACGCGCTTTACGGCGCCTTGGGAAGAGCAGCCGACCGACCCGAAGGTCGCCAGCCACTGGCTGCCCGTGGACCAGTATATCGGTGGCATCGAACACGCGATCCTGCATCTGCTCTATTCGCGTTTCTTCACCCGCGCCATGAAGGCCACCGGCCATGTGGACGTGAAGGAGCCCTTCAAGGGCCTGTTCACGCAGGGCATGGTGGTGCACGAAACCTACCGTCTGGGCGAAGGCCAGAACGGCCAGTGGATCGTGCCTGCCGATATCCGCATCGAGGAAGTCGATGGCAAGCGCCGCGCCTTCCTGCTGTCCGGCGGTGACGAGGTTCAGATCGGCTCGATCGAAAAGATGTCGAAGTCGAAGAAGAACGTGGTCGATCCGGACGACATCATCGCGTCTTATGGTGCCGATACGGCCCGCTTCTTCGTTTTGTCGGATAGCCCGCCGGACCGCGACGTCATCTGGTCGGAAGCTGGTGTCGAAGGCGCGCATCGCTTCGTCCAGCGCGTCTGGCGTATCATCGGTGAAGCTGCCGACGAATTGAAGTCGGTCAAGCCTGCCCCTGCAAGTGAGGGCGAAGGTCTCGTCGTTTCCAAGGCTGCCCACAAGACGCTGAAGGCGGTTCAGGACGATCTGGACAAGCTTGCCTTCAACAAGGCGATTGCCCGCATCTATGAATTGGTCAACACGCTCGCCGGTCCTTTCGCTGAAGTGGCCAATGGCGGCAAGGCTGACGATGTGAAGGCCGCAGCCCGCGATGCTGCCGAAATTCTGATCCGCATGATTGCGCCGATGACACCGCATCTGGCCGAGGAATGCTGGACGGCGCTGGGTAATGACGGTCTTGTCGCCCAGAGCGCATGGCCGGTTTTCGTGCCCGCGCTGATCGAAGAAAATGACGTGGTGATGCCGGTTCAAATCAACGGCAAGAAGCGTGGCGAATTGACAATCGCGCGCGATGCGGATCAAGATGCCGTCCGCGCGGCGGTGATTGAACTGGATGCTGTGAAGGCGGCTCTGGCCGGTGCCGAGCCGAAAAAAATCATTGTGGTTCCACAAAGGATTGTGAACATTGTTGTCTGATGCCTATTCCAGATGGGGCCGCGTAGCAGCCGCAATTTCTGTCGTTCTGTTTGCCGGCATTCTGGCCGGATGCCAGGTGCGCCCGCTTTACGGCGAGGCCTCCGGCACGCGCCAGAAGCTCGAGACCGTCAACTTCGCCTCGGCGAGTGACCGCGTCACGCAGGAAGTCCGCAATCATCTGGTCTTCCTGGCCTATGGTGGTGCCGGTGCGCCAACCAGCAAGGAATACGAGGTCAAAATCACCGTCACGTCCAGCGCGACCTCGACGGAAGTCACCGACGATACCAGCCTGTCCATCGGCAAAAACAATTATGACGGACCTTACCCCGGCCGCGTGAACATGAAGGGCTCCTATGTCCTGACGCGCATTTCCGACGGTCAGGTTCTGCGTGCGGCAACCCGCACCGTAACTGCGATGCTCGATCTGCCGCAGCAGGAATTCGCCAAGATCCGCGCCGTGCGCGACGGTGAAAACCGTGCCGCCCGTGAGCTTGCCGAGATCATCGGTACGGATATCGCCGCCACTCTCAGCCGCTGAGAGCCGTTTTATGACGGAAATAAAGTCGCATGAATTCGAACGCTTCGCCGAGAGACCGGCGGAGCGTTTTCGTGTTTTCGTGCTCTATGGTCCCGATCGCGGCCTCGTGTCCGAACGCGCCTCGCTCATCGCCTCCAAGACCGGCATAGACGCTAACGACGCCTTCGCTTCCCTAAAGCTGACGGCATCCGACCTGCAGGGCGACCCCGGTCGTTTGCTGGATGAGATCAATTCCATCGGCCTGTTCGGTGGCGAAAAGCTGGTCTGGGTCAAGGGCGCCGCCAATGAGAAGGCGCTGGTGGATGCGTTGCAGGTTCTCTCGGACAATCCGCCCGAAGCAAGCTTCCTGATCGTTGAAGCCGGTGATCTGAAAAAAGGAACTGGCCTTCGCAAGATCGCTGAACCGTCGCGCGCCATCGCCGCCATTCCCTGTTATGCCGATGATGCGCGGGCGCTGAATGCGCTGATCGATCAGGAGCTTTCGACGGAAAATCTGCGTATCGCACCTGCTGCACGCCAGCGGCTTGCCGAATCGCTCGGCGGCGACCGTATCGCCTCGCGCAACGAGGTGCGCAAGCTGGCGCTCTATTGCCGCGGCCATGATGTCATCGAGGAAGACGACGTGATGGCGATCATCGGCGATGCCAGCACGGTGTCTGCCGATGACGCGGTGGATGCTATTCTGAAGGGCGACCGCAATGCCTTCTTTCACGCCACGCAGAAGATCATCGCCTCCAAGACGCCGATCTTTCTGGTGCTGCAAGGCTGCCTGCGGCAGTTCCAGTTGCTGGACCAGATGCGTGCGGAAATGGACGAGAAGAAATTGCAGGCGGGTCAGGTCATGCAGACCATGGGACGCGGCGTTCACTTCCGCCGCAAACCCGTTATCGAACGGGCGTTGCGTACATGGCAGCCAGCGGCGATTGCGCGCGAGATGAACCGACTACAGGCAGCGATCCTGCAAAGCCGCCAGCGGCAAAGTCTGGAGGAAAGCGTGGCATTGCTGACGCTGTTGTCCACCACGTTGCAGTCGGGGCGCGCTGGATAAGTGTCTTGCGGGCAATAAAAAGCCTCCGCAGCGTAGGCCGGGAGGCTGAGACTTACACGTTTATCGTCATCCTCGGGCTTATCCCGAGGATCCAACGAACCACAACATCAACCGTGATCAGATCCTCGGGACAAGCCCACTGCTGTCCGGTTTAATCTCACACCCATTGCATTACCATCTGGTCTTTGTGTCGGTTGGTGCTGGGTGGTGGT
>NZ_JBETMF010000016.1:0-126690 GCF_040427045.1 Agrobacterium vacciniicorymbosi | reverse complement strand
CTACGCCATGCTGGACGCACCAGCATTGGCCGCATAACTTAAACCAAACGGTCTCCGGCAAGGCCGGGGCGGTTCACTACGGTGCGCTCTTTTAAATTGCATAAAACCGATTATACTAATTTTCTGATGTTTACAAATGCAAGCTACGGAGCTTTGTCGAATGCAGCAAGCTGAGCGCGCAAAAGTTCTTGCCTCAGAAATTGCGGGGCTTTTAAACGACGTTAGAGTCAACCTCGATGTCAGCAAGGGTCTGCTGAACAATATTCCTGCTGCTTCGGCTCCAAAAGAGGAGAGAGCTCGACTGGTGATCCCTGAGATGGGGTTTTTCACCTGGTTCGTTTCAGGAAACTTGTTTCACGGGGATGGCCTGTTTGCTAGGCTACATGGGCTGAATTTAGAGAGCCTGTCGTCCGGCGTGGGGGTGGAAGATGTAATTTCACGGATCGCGACCAAAGACCAGCCCGAGGTAGCAGGAGGGTTTCGTTTTGCAATATCGTCAGGCAAGCGATGCTCGCTGAGCTATACCACATACGCTGATACTCTGTGCCGCGACATCGCACTAATCGGTAGTTGCCTTCGCAATGAAGAGGGTATGCCCTCATTTTTTTCCGGCATTGTTGTTGAAAAGACGGCGGCAGTATTTTTGGATGGCTCGGATCCTTTCAAAGCGTATTGCGATGCTGCCTTGTCATTGGCGCAAGAGAGGGGCAATCTTCTCGCAACACGATATATTAGGTCCGCTCTGAATTCGGCTGCGACCTAGACCGCGCTCCATATCGACAGTCGGCATGGATCAATCTGTTGGTTTTTCAGGCAGACCGTAATCACTAAGGAATCATTTCCGAAACGATCGGCGAGTACCGCGGAAGCCTGCTTCCACAAATGTAGCGCGGTACTTGTTACTACTAGGTCTCGGGTTTACATCCGTTCAAGAGCAATGACTACTGGTGTTCAAGGCCTAAGGTTTCAACTCGTTCGGCTATCCGTGGAGAAAAATCGCAAGCTCTCGCGCAACCGCTTCCGGATCCTCACGCTGCGGGAAATGGCCGACATTTTGAAGGGTGATGCGTTGGAATGGCCCGGAAAACTTCTCGTGTAGACGTTCGGACAGTTCAGGCGGATTTACACCGTCCTCCAGACCTTGGATATAGATGGTTGGCAAGGAAAGTGATTTTGTTTGCCTGATCCTGTCCTCTAGCCACTGGCTTGCCGGATCAACGTCTGCCTCTCCCCATCTGGCCCGATAGCTATGCAGCGTGACTGCGACCCAGTCTGGATTGTCGAAGGATTTCGAGACGGCATTGAATGTGGCCTCGTCGAACCAGCCTTCAGGCCCCCAGTTCTCCCACTGAATGCGAGCAAAGCCATGCGGGTCTTCGGCAATCGCTTCGGCTCCGCGTTGCGTCGCCATGAACCAGTGATACCAGTACCTCTGTGCCTGCTGGAATGTCGGGGTTTTCAGCCCGCCCATCCGGGGCAGTGAGGATAACAGCGCCATTTTCTCCACCCGCTGCGGCCAGCCGACGGCCAACCCTTCCGCAACGTTCGATCCCCAATCGTGTCCCGCAACCGAAAAGGTATCGATCCCCAGACCATCCATAAGAGCAATCGCATCCATTGCCAGAATGCCCCCGTTGGCTGTTCGTAAAGCATTGGGATTGCGGAAGACACTGTCGCCATACCCTCGCAGATAGGGTGCAATCAGTCGCAGGTCATGGCCAGCAAGTCGCTCTGACACATCGTCCCACGTCGAAGCATCGTCAGGCCAACCGTGCAGCAGCAAAACCGGTTTTCCGTGTTTTGCACCGGTCTCGATGAAATTGATCCGCAGATTCTCGGTATCGACGTGGGGCATGAATGGGGTCCTCGTTTTTCCCAGTAACATCGAAAATCCAGAACTGGTTCCGATGCTCCTTTATCGCTTCTCGATGCAGTTGTCGGGCTTGTCCGCGTAAGGCTCTTTCACCTTATGCAAGGTCAGAGAAATTTCATTGCAGCATTGAGGGCTGTCGCTTGTCGCTGGATTTGAGCTCGGGTCATTGAGCAGTTCGTCACAATCATGCGCCAGTAAAGAGCCGATGGAATCATATCCAGTGCCATTTCGATATCGACATTTGCATTAAGCTCGCCGCGTGCGATAGCCCGTTCGATGATCGCAGACCCTACAGCTCGACGAGCCTCGGCAAGTCTCTTCAAGGCGACAACAAGTTCGCTTTTGCGAGCGGCTTCCGCATAGATATCCGGCAAAATCCTGCGCACGAGCCGGTGACGAAGCGCGCGCCGCATCATGAGCAGGTAACCTTCGAGCTCCTCGATAAGGCTCCCCCGCGCTGAAACATCAGTAAGCTTCAGACCAAGTTCCTCTATCGCCTCTGAGGCCATGGCAAGCTTCGATGGCCAGCGGCGATAGATTGCCGCTTTCCCCGCACCCGCCCGTGTTGCGACCCGCTCAAGGCTTATTCCGCCGTAACCATAGACAGCCCAATCTTCAAAGAAAGCTCGAACCAACGCATGCGTCAGATCGGTGCGAATGACCGCAGCGCCGCTGGGCTTACGTCGTTTTTCTTCGTCGATACTCTTGCGTTCCATCCATGGCGCTCCATATGTATTGGACGGAACGATAGCGTTCCATTCATTTGGAGTAAAGCACTATGAGCGATAACATTGACGCGTTCCCAAGCCTGTCATCTCTTCTGCGACAGGCTTTTGGCGATCTGGTTTCTGCCGAGGCGACATCATTCCTCGATATGTGCGATGACAATATCGTTTTTGAGTTTCCCTACGCGCCCGATGGATTTACCGAGCGTCTTATCGGCAAGGCAGCACTCGAGGCCTATCTTCCGACGGTCGCCGACTTGCTGACAATTGAATCGATGAGCCTAAGCCGGGTTATTGTTGCCGCCTGTTCTGAGGCAGCCACGATCGAATTCAGCTGCAACGGATATTCAAACGAGACAGGCGCACGCTATGATCAGGTTTACGTCTCAGTGGTAGATTTGAAGGGCGGTCTCATCACACGATATCGCGACTACTGGAACCCGCTTGTGCTTCTCTCGGCAACGAAATCTTCACCCGCGACGACGGAGGTTAAGTGATGCACAGCGATAAATCGACGAAGATTCTCGTGACAGGCGGCACTGGAACAACCGGACGATTGGTTGTCGACGGCTTGAGAGGACGTGGTATCGTTCCGAAGGTTGGTACGCGCAATCCGTCTCGCGAAAGCGAGGTTCTGTTCGACTGGCAGCAGCCAGAAAGTGCCAGCAGAGCTTTCGATGGGGTGGATGCGGTCTACATTGTCGCCCCGACAAATACGAGCGACCATGGTGCGGTTGTCCTGCCTATCCTCGATATTGCCCGCTCACGCGGTGTCCGGCGCTTTGTCCTCCTCAGCGCGTCGTCGTTGGAAGCCGGTGGACAGATGATGGGGCAGATCCACGCTTATCTTAAAGACAATGTTCTAGAGTGGACTGTTTTGCGCCCAACTTGGTTCTTGCAGAATTTTTCGCATCAGCAGCACCAGAACACCATCCGGCAGGAGAATGCCATTTTTTCGGCAACTGGATCTGGCCGCGTTGGCTTCATTGACGCAAGCGACATCGCCAGATCTGCTGTCAGCGCTTTGCTTGAAGACCAATCCTGGAACCGGGACTTTATTTTGACCGGCCCGGAAACCTTGTCCTACACGGATGTTGCGTCGAAACTGAGCGGCATTCTTGGCCGTACCATCCGGCATGTGAATCTGGATGTTGATCAACTGGCAGAGCGATATCGTGCTGGCGGTCTGGATAAAGAATATGCCCAGACACTTGCCTCAATGGATAAATGGATAGAGGACGGGAACGAAGACCGCGTCACCGACGGTGTGCTTGTGCTGACGAAGCAAACGCCGATATCTGCGGATGTGTTTATTCGAGAAAACCGTCAGCGCTGGCTCCCTTAGTGTGGATCCATAAAGCCGTCCTACAGAATAACGCGGATGGCGTACATTTTGGGGCTGAAAGTCTGCTTCAACGGCCTCGAACCTGCGCCGGTGCCAACATTCCATGCCGAAGTAATCGTAATCTACCCTGTTATTATACTCTTTGCGCGTGACGTTTAAGTGCCTCTTCAAGCCGAACCTGTAAGTGATATCTAACTTCGTGGTGGTTTTTAGGAACGCTGAATGGAAGAGCCCAAGATAATCAGCGCCTCGTTCAAACCGACCTTGAGAGTGATGACAAATTTCAACTCTGCGAAGGATCCGGGTCATTTACTGCCAAAGCTTCCAGATGAGTAAAGAGCGCAATCTTTTAGATCTGGGGAGCTAGCAAAACACGCTCGAAGCTGGCAGGGATAGGTATGTCAATTTTAAGCCGTAACAACGTCCAGTCCCGAGGTCATAGTGAGCGCGCGATCGTGTTTGCCCACGGTTTTGGGTGTGACCAGAATATGTGGCGCTTTGTATCCTCATCTTTCGAGGCTGATTTCCGTACAATACTCTTCGACCACGTGGGGGCAGGACAGTCCGATCTTGCTGCGTATGATAGTTCCAAATACTCGTCGCTGACGGGCTATGCGGACGACGTCGTGGAAATCGGCCGAGAACTCAAACTGCGAAATGCGGTTTTCGTCGGCCATTCGGTCAGTGCGATGATCGGCGTTCTAGCGTCATTAAAGGCTCCAGAGCTTTTCGACCTGCTGGTGCTGGTCTGTCCGTCACCACGCTATATTGACGATGGAGAATACATCGGCGGCTTTAAACCCGCTGAAATCGAAGAGCTACTGGAATCGCTCGATGACAACCATTTGGGCTGGTCGGCTGCCATGGCTCCTGCAATTATGGGAAATCCGGATCGCCCGGAACTTGGAGAAGAACTGACGAATTCGTTCTGCCGCACCGACCCTGAGATCGCCAAGGCGTTTGCGCGTGTGACATTCACTTCCGACAACCGTGATGACCTTCCAAAAGTTACCGCGAGAACAATCATCCTTCAGTGCCGCGACGACATCATTGCCTCGGAGGAGGTCGGTGAATACGTCCATCGCATGGTTCCTGGCAGTGAATTGATTATGCTTGAGGCAAGCGGACACTGCCCCAACCTCAGTGCCCCAAATGAAGTCGTTTCGGTGATCAGGCGTTTCGTCTAATGGTGGCTACAGGCAGTTCCGGGCCGACACTGACGGAAGACCTGGATGACCTTTACGAAAACGCGCCCTGCGGATACCTCTCGCTGCAGCCCGACGGGCGCATTGTAAAGGTCAACCGGACGCTGGCCCTGTGGCTGGATGTCCCGGCCGAAGAACTTCTTGGCAAGCGTCTGCGTGACCTGTTGAACATGGCGGGGCGCATTTTTTATGAAACGCATTTCGCTCCGCTCCTACGGATGCAGGGTTTTTTCAATGAAGTCGCTCTCGACCTGATCACAGCCAATGGGGCGAAACTCCCTGTCCTTGCAAACGCGCTTGAGCGCCGTGACGATGAAGACAGGCTGATGTTCACGCGGATTACGCTGTTTCAGGCCGTCGAGCGTCGTCGATATGAGCGCGAACTTGTTGACGCACGCGTGGCCTCTGACGCCGCTGGTGCTGCCATTAGAAGCGAATTGGACGTCGAGCGACACAATGCCGAATTGCGCGAGCAGTTTATTGCGATCCTTGGACACGACCTTCGGAATCCTCTCGCATCGATGAATGCTGCAGTGCGCCTCTTGAGAAAAGAGATCCAAAGTTTGAAAGGTGAGGGCATTCTCGACCTCATGCAGGGCAGCGTGTCGAGGATGTCGGGTCTGATCGACAACGTTCTTGATTTCGCTCGTGTCCGTCTTGGTAGTGGGCTGGTACTTTCACGTCAGGCTCAGTCCTTGGAACCAGTGGTGCGCCATGTTCTTGATGAGCTCCCGTACTGCGCACCCTGATCGAACGATGGAATTGTCCTTCCGCGTTGATGAGGATATCGATTTTGACGCCAGCCGAATGGCGCAATTGACTTCCAATCTCGTTGCCAACGCGCTGACCCATGGTAAGCCGGAAGAACCAGTTCGACTGTCTGCGTCTATTTCTGACAACCATCTGGAACTGTGGATTGCAAACGGTGGCGTCCCGATTCCGGCAGATGCACAGCTCAGTCTATTCAAGCCATTTTTCAGGGGTGAACGTAACGGGAGCCAGGAGGGCTTGGGCCTTGGACTCCATATCTCCGCAGAGATCGCGCGGGCACATGGTGGCATATTGGTCGTCTCATCTGACGACCGGGAGACCCGTTTCACCTTCACGATGCCCATCAATCGAGAAAATCCAGATCGTTGAGCAATGGTGCGCAGTTACGTGATTGTTTTAGAGGGTTAAAATCTCTGATGACGCGGGCAGTACACACCCGCTACGCTTCAAAAACGCGTTTCGTTCGAAAAATTTGGATTCGGTGTTCGATACCGTGATTTTCCAGTTGTGCCGCGTCTGAGGTGACATTTTCTATCCCTGTCAGGACGCCTGAATAAACTGTCGAGATACCGCGACGTCCTGATCGCAGGAACCCATGCTCATCAGGCATTTGTGGCGACCGCTGGGACAAAGTATCATGTATTGAGACATAAGCGGCTCGCACCAAGAATCACATCGTGAATGCGTTGCGCCAGTCTTGGTCGCTCCTATTTCCACATACCGCGCATATGCGCGCCGACATCGATCCGGATCTGCTGGGCACTCCGTTCAGATGCTGAGGCGGAGATTTTCGGCCACGCCGTCGGTTCGAAATATTGCAACAACGTCGCCGGAATGAACCGAGAACGCGAAGCGTAAATATGCCTGTCGCCCTGCGAGTTCTGCCCGTGAGTGAAAAATCGCTGCGGCGTGATGAGCGACAGGCTGTCCTTGGCCCGCGTCATACCGACATAGAGCAGACGCCGTTCCTCCTCGATCTCTTGCGTCGTTCCTGTCCCCAGGTCCGATGGTATGCAGCCATCGACAACATTGAGCATGAAGACGGAACGCCATTCCTGTCCCTTGGCGGAGTGGATGGTCGATAGGATGAGATAGTCTTCGTCGAGCAGCGGCACGCCCGCCTGATCGCTTGTGGCATCCGGTGGGTCAAGCGTCAGTTCGGTCAGGAAGCGTTCGCGCGAGGGATAGCCGCTGGCAATCTGTTCGAGCTGCGAAAGGTCCGCCTTGCGAGTATCGGCGTCTTCATGGATGCGCTCGAGATGTGGTTCGTACCACAGACGGGCCTGCGCGATATCCGACGGCCACCCTTCCTGCGTTTTGCGAAGCCCTCCCAGCAATTGAACGAACGACGTCCAGTCCTCGCCAGTCTTCGGCGGTGTTGGAATTTCCGCGAGTGCTAGGAGCGGTTCGGGGTCGGAGGCGATCGTGTCGAGAATGGTGCCAGCTTTTTTGGGACCGATGCCCGGCAACATTTGCAGAAGTCGAAAGCCTGCGACACGGTCCCGCGGGTTCTGGGCGAAGCGCAGCACGGCCAGCATGTCCTTCACATGGGCGCTGTCCAAAAACTTCAGGCCACCGAACTTGACGAAGGGGATATTGCGACGGGTGAGTTCAACTTCAAGCGTTCCGCTGTGACTGGATGTCCGAAACAGAACTGCCTGCTGCTTCAGCGTCATGCCAGTCTCACGATTGGCCAGCACCTGCTCGACAATGAAATTGGCCTGTTCGGTCTCATCCTTGACGGTCACGAGTTTGGGTCGCTCGAGCGACTCCCGTTCGGTCCACAGGTTCTTGGTGAAACGCTCGCGCGCCAGTTCGATCACGCCATTGGCTGCCGCCAGAATGGGCTGGGTCGAGCGGTAATTGCGGTCAAGTGTAATGACATCAGCGGCAGGGCTGAAAGATGTTGGAAAGTCGAGAATGTTGCGAACCGTCGCTGCCCGGAACGAGTAGATCGACTGGGCATCATCGCCGACGACGGTCAAGCCACGTCCGCCGGGCTTGAGCGCCATCAGGACAGACGCCTGCAGCTTGTTGGTATCCTGATATTCATCGACCATCACATGGTCGAAGCGATTGCCGATATCGTCGGCGAGATCGGGATCGCTGACCATCTGCGCCCAGTAGAGCAGAAGGTCATCGTAATCGAGCACGTTCTGCGCCTGCTTGGTCTCGACATAAGCTCCGAATAATTCCTTTAACTGTTCTTCCCATGTGGCGACCCATGGATAGTGCTGCCGCAGGATCTCGTTCAGCGGCGTCTCCGAGTTCACTGCGCGAGAATAAATCGCGAGACAGGTGCCCTTGGTCGGAAAGCGGCTTTCCATCTTGGAAAATCCGAGCTCGTGCCGCACAAGGTTCATAAGGTCGGCGCTGTCTTCCCTGTCGTGGATTGTAAAGTCGAGATTGAGACCGATCTGCTCGGCATACATCCGCAGCAGTCTTGCGCCGATGCCATGGAAAGTGCCGGACCAGGCAAGGGCGTCTGTCAGGACACCGGCATTGGCACCCAGCACATTGCGGCAGATGCGCTCGACGCGGCGGGCCATTTCGGAGGCGGCTCTGCGCGAAAAGGTCATCAGGAGAATACGTCGCGGGTCCGCACCATTGACGATGAGATGCGCCACGCGATGGGCGAGCGTGTTGGTCTTACCAGATCCGGCACCTGCAATGATCAACAGAGGCCCTGCTGTGTTGCCCTCAGCCAGCCCGACGCCATGCTCGACGGCTTTGCGCTGCTGCTCGTTCAGTTTTTCCAGATAGGCAACCGCCATGCCGTTATCCTTGATGTGCGCCTACTTTAAATGCGGTATAGACGAAGCTCCATATACCGCGATGGATGCGTCAAAAATGACCGCGAACAAAGTGAGAACCTATCAGGTGGGTTGGATATTGAAAAGTCCTTGATTAGCGTGACGTGATTGGCGTCGCGTCCACTCTTCGATGCTGTTAAGGTTCGGCATTGCGACGATCCGGTCCTCGCGCATGACCAGAGTCATTCTGTGGAGAACGAGATTGGGTTCGAAAGACAGCGCAAGTGGTGGATTCGATACAAGCAAATTTCTCGCTGGAATAGCGCGCGGGGTCGCGGGCGCTCTTCTGTTCGCTCTGCCGATGTTTATGACGATGGAAATGTGGGAGCTTGGCTTCTACATGGATCGCACCCGGCTGTTGCTGCTTCTTTTGATCAATTTGCCTCTGTTGATAGTCCTGTCTCGCCGCATAGGGTTTGAGCAGACTTCGGGTTGGCGGCAATCTGTCCGAGATGCTGTTATCGCCTATGCATTGGGTATGGTAGCGAGCTCGTTAATCCTCTCTTCCATAGGTGTGTTGCGGACTGGTCAAACCTCACATGAGATTGTGGGCATGATTGCTCTGCTAGGGGTGCCGGCGAGCATTGGCGCCATGTTGGGCAGGAGCCAACTGGGCGGCAAATCTGACGATGAAGAAACCGAGGATGACGATGATCCTGTTCAAAATCGCGAGACGAGTTATGGCGGCGAGCTCTTTCTGATGGCAGTTGGCGCACTGTTTTTAAATCTGAACGTGGCGCCCACCGAGGAGATGATCTTGCTTTCTTTCAAGATGACGCCTTGGCACGGCCTTGTCATCGTCGCAGCGTCGCTGATCGTCATGCATGGGTTCGTTTACGCGCTTTCATTTCATGGAAGCCACGATCTTGCGGAGGGTACACCAAGCTGGCACGCCTTTGTGCGCTTTACCTTACCTGGTTATGTAATAGCAGGATCCATCAGTGCCTACTGTCTCTGGACATTCCACCGCACTGACGACCTGGGTTCCACACAGGTTCTGATGGCTATCGTTATCCTGAGTTTTCCTGGTGCGATCGGAGCGGCTGCCGCTCGACTTATCCTTTGAGGGCTTTATGACCAAAACAATCGGCGACAAAAGTCTTGAGGCAAACAATCCGCACTGGGTCGAGTGGGTCACCGGACTGGTATCCGCAGTAATCGTACTCGTGGTGATTTTCTGGATCGCAAAAGACGCGTTTAAAGATCAGGATACATCACCCGACCTTTCCGCAACCCTAGTCATCACGGAACAGCGCAGCAACGGGTTTCAGGTGTCTTTCGAAGTTTCGAATGTTGCAAGCGCAACCGCATCGCAGGTCGCTGTCAACGGCGAGATCCGTGATGGTTCCGATATCGTCGAGAGAGCCAGCACCGTAATGGACTATGTTCCTGGAAGATCAAAGGCGCGAGGCGGCCTGATTTTCAAAAATGATCCCAGAGGCAGGATCATTCTCTATGTTTCAGCCTTCAACGAGCCCTGAAGGTCGTTTTTCCAAAGGGTGGCCGCGGGCGTCGTATGCCATCACTACGGTTGTTGCTACCCGCATAAGCCACGTTACTTGGCGACGTGCGTACATATTCAGTTCTGATAGCGTTAAGAAGGGGGAACTTTGAAGAGTCTCGCATGTTCGGCGTGTGAATTCTTTGGAGGAATACCTAATGATACGTCGTGTCACCGGCGCTGCATCTCTTGTGGCGGCACTTTTTGCGTGCAATGCGTCTTACGCCCAGCAGGGCGATGGAACTGAAGTTCAAATCACCACGAACGTGTTCAAGCCCAACAAGGTCGCACCGACGAGCGAGCGGGTAGGACAATTGAAGGTGCCCGACGGATTCTCTGTAAAGCCTTTCGCCCAGGGCCTTGGCAACAGCCGCATCATCGCAGTGTCCGACAAGGGTTTTATTTATGTCAGCCGCCGGGAAGAAGGCGATGTGCTGCTGCTGAAGGACGAAGACGGCGATGGCAAGGCAGATCGGGCACCGATCCAGGTCGTGTCCCGCGCGCAGGCGCATGGACTGGCAATCAAGGATGACAAACTCTACCTTGTGACCGTCAAAGAAGTCTTCGTTGCCGACATCAAGGCCGATGGCACCCTTGGCGAACTTGAGATGATCATCGGCGATCTGCCGGATTCCGGCCAGCATCCAAACCGCGTTCTTTCATTCGGTCCTGACGGGATGCTGTACATCAGCGTCGGCTCCACTTGCAATTCATGCAACGAAAGCAATCCAGAAAACGCGACGATCATTCGCGCGACGCCGGACGGCAAGAGCCGGACGATCTTCGCCTCCGGCCTTCGCAACACGATTGGGTACGATTGGCAGCCGCAGACCGGCGAACTTTGGGGCCTGGACCACGGTATCGACCTGATGGGCGATGAGGTTCAGGCCGAGGAACTCAACAAGATCGAGCAGGGCAAGCAATATGGCTGGCCGCATGTCTATGGGGCGGGGGACATCTATCCACAGTCCACGCCGGTTGGCGGTGTGACGAAGGAGCAATGGCGCGATCAGAGCCAGCCGATGGTCATCGGTTATACGGCCCATGCAGCGCCGATGCAGATGAAGTTCTATCGCGGAACTGCCTTTACGGCGGAGTTTGCAGGAGATGCCTTTGCCACGATGCGCGGTTCCTGGAACCGCAATCCGGCCTCCGGTTATGAAATCGTCCGCATTCAATTCGAAAACGGTCAGCCCAAAACAATCGAGCCATTCCTGACGGGCTTCCTGACGGATGGCGGCAAAACGCATTTTGCTCGCCCTGTCGGTCTTGCCGTCGCCAAGGACGGTTCGCTGCTGATGGCGGATGATGCCAATGGCGTGATTTACCGCATTGCCTATACGGGCGACGCTAAAAAGGCTGAAACGCCGGCCATGGCACCTTCAGATGTTATGGAGGCGCAGGCGAAAAAAGGCGCAGATGTGCCGTTGGCTCTGAAGCGTCCCGAGACAGAAACCCAAGGCAAAATCACGGTTTCTACAGACGCCTTCTCCAACAATCAGGCAATCCCAACCAAATACAGCGAATATGCCGATGGCGTTTCGCCTGCGCTTAGCTGGAGTGCCGTGCCAAAGGCGGCGTCCTACGCCGTCATCATGGAAGACCCTGACTCTTCGCCGCTCAAGCCCTTTGTCCATTGGTTGGCGTGGAATATCCCCGCGACAGTAACGACGCTTCCAGAGGGTTTGCAGGAGCAGCTTCGCCTGGTCGAGCCAGAAGGTGTTTTGCAGGGTCGCAACACATCTGGAACACACGGCTATTTCGGACCGAAGCCACCTCCGAGCGACAAGCCGCACCACTATCACTTCCAGATCGTCGCTCTCGATTCCATGATTGATCTTCCACCGACATCTGACCGTGACGCACTTCTGGCTGCCATGTCCGGTCACGTCATCAGCAAGGGTGAACTCGTCGGGACCTACCAGCAAAAGATCGAACCAGCCAAGCAATAAGGAAATGTCCCACCGCAGTTTCAAAGGAAATCTCATGCCTATCTTACGTTCTTCTATCGGCGCCGCGAGCCTTGCGGTCTTCTTGCTGTCTTCTTCAGCAACCGTATGGGCCCAACAGCCCGCCCCAACGCAAGCTCAACCTGCTCAACAGACGCAGCAGACTGAACAGGCGAAGCCTGATGCCCAGATGCAGGCTGTTCTGGACGCGCTAAAAGGGCTGGATGCCAAACCCTTTTCTGGTCTGACCGTGGCACAGGCCCGTACGCAGGCAAGTGCTGCCGAGGCTGCGCGCACGGTCCAGCGGGACAAGAAGATTTCGCCGATGCCAGAGGCGGGCGTTGCGACAAAGGATATTGCCATTCCGAGTGCCGGCGGGGCGTTGCCCGCCCGTGTGTATGTTCCCGAAGGCAAGGGGCCATTCCCTGTCGTGCTGTACTTCCACGGCGGCGGCTGGGTTGTGGCGGATATCAATACCTATGACGCGACACCGAGAGCGCTTGCGTTAGGTTCGAAGGCCATCGTTGTCTCTGCCGATTATCACCATGCGCCAGAAAGCAAGTTCCCGGCGCAGCATGACGATGCTTGGGCTGCCTACACGTGGACCGTTGAAAACATTCATACTTTGAATGGAGATGCCCAGCGGATTGCTGTTGCGGGTGAAAGCGCCGGTGCCAATCTGGCGGCGAACGTTGCTTTGATGGCGAAAGAAAAGAAGACCACAATGCCGGTGCACCAGTTGCTGGTCTATCCCATTTCGGGCAACGACATGAACACGCCATCCTATCAGGAAAATGCCAATGCCGCGCCGCTTGGCAAAGCCGATATGGAATGGTTCGTCTCGCATGTGTTCACGTCAAAGGACGAGACCGCAGATCCGCGGATCAACCTCGTCGGTCGCAATGACCTCAAGGGACTGCCATCTGCAACCGTTATTACCGCGCAGATCGACCCACTACGCTCCGAAGGCCAGGCCTATGCTGAAAAACTCAAGGCAGCAGGCGTGGTGGTCAATGCGCGCAATTATGAGGGCGTAACCCACGAATTCTTCGGAATGGCCAAGGTGGTGGATAAGGCCAAGGACGCTGTCGATGCTGCCAATGCCGACCTCACAAAAGCATTTTCCAAAACGAAGTGATCGCGTCAAAGGACCATGACTATGAAATTTTCAAATCTAACCTACCTCGCATTATCCGCCGCCCTGTTGAGCCAGCCCCTAATGGCGCAGGAACAGAAGCCAAAACCTGCCGGCGATGCCGCACCCATGATGGTCATGGATCGGCCAACCTTCGTCAGCGTCGTCTCAAGCTTCAACGAGTTCGAAATCAAGTCCAGCGACCTGGCTTTGCAGAATGCCGAATCAGCCGATCTCAAGGACGCAGCAAAGATGATCATAGCCGATCACCAGAAGGCGGGCGAGAAGCTAAAGGGGATACTGGACAAGAAGGGCGAGCCACTGCCGTCCCCAATCGTTCTTGCGCCCAAGCAGCAGAAGATGATGGATCAGTTGCAGGCTGCCAAAGGCAAGGACTTCGACATGCTATACCTCGATATGCAGGTGCAAGCGCATATGGAGGCGATCGCGCTGTTTCGAACCTATGCTGGGTCTGGTGACGATCAGACCGTGGTTGGCTTTGCGAAGGAAACTTTGCCCAGTCTAGAGACGCATTTGTCCCACGTGGAGATGGTGAGCGCCGAGCGCTAGGGCGCAGCGCCAAAGCGCCAATCATTTTGCCTTCAGCGGGCTAGCGATCCGCTTGAAGGCATTTTTTTGGAAACTAACCTGGCAGCAATGGGTTAGGTTTTTAACCATCACATGAGGAGCTAACAATATGGCTGACGACAGCACTACCACAATCCGAGCGACATTCGATACACGCTCTGCCGCCGATATTGCGGTGGAGCACCTTGTCCAGCAGCACGGGATTTCGCGTCCGGACATCTTTATTCAGTCAGCCACCGCACAGAACACATCAGGGTCAGTTGCATCTGGTGGCGATGTCTCGAAAAGCGGTGCGGTGCGCGGCGATGCTCCTCTCGAAGGGGAAATCGAAGTGTCCGCAGACATCCCGTCCGACAAGATTTCCGCGGTTCAGCGTAGTCTCGGCGAGGCTGGGGCACTTCGGGTATCGGGCGCTGCATAAGGCGGGTCCGCGTTGATGAGTAGGGGTGGATGCCATGGCCGACAATCTCAGCAAGTACCGATCCAAACGCGATTTCAAAAAAACGCTTGAGCCAAGCGGAGAGGTCGAGATCAAGGCATCCAACCGTCGCCGCTTCGTCATCCAGAAGCATGACGCGACACGGCTGCATTATGATCTTCGTATTGAGCTCGATGGTGTTTTCAAATCCTGGGCTGTGACCAGAGGTCCTTCTCTCGATCCTGGTGACAAGCGGCTTGCCGTGGAGGTCGAAGACCACCCCCTAGACTATGGCGATTTCGAGGGAACGATACCGAAGGGTCAGTATGGCGGCGGCACAGTCATGCTGTGGGATCGCGGCTACTGGCAGCCCGAGGGGAGCAAGACCCCCGAGGAGGCACTGGCGAAGGGTGATTTCAAGTTCACTTTGGAAGGTGAACGACTTCATGGAAGCTTTGTTTTAGTGAGGATGCGCAACGACCGCGACGGCGGCAAGCGCACCAACTGGCTGCTGATCAAACACCGCGACGATTATGCGGTCGACGAGAACGGAGCAACGTTACTGGATGAGAATCTGACGTCCGTCGCTTCCGGTAGAACCATGGAGGCAATCGCCGCTGGCAAAGGGAAAAAGCCCAAGCCATTTATGACGCAAGGCGATACGGTTAAGGCAGACGCGGTGTGGGACAGCAATGAGGGACTTGCCGCCGAGGAGCGCAAGGCTGGCATGAAGACGTCGCTGAAGAAGAGGTCGGCTCGACCTAAGGCAGCCAAGCCCACCAACGCTGAAACTGCGATGCCGAGCTTTATCGCCCCTC
Organism: Agrobacterium vacciniicorymbosi; assembly: GCF_040427045.1. Taxonomy (NCBI): domain Bacteria; kingdom Pseudomonadati; phylum Pseudomonadota; class Alphaproteobacteria; order Hyphomicrobiales; family Rhizobiaceae; genus Agrobacterium; species Agrobacterium vacciniicorymbosi. Next base: position 111,549 of record NZ_JBETMF010000016.1, on the reverse strand, counting down.
AGCTCTGCGAGAGCTTGACGCGTCCACCCGCGGGCAAAGGCTGGATCCACGAGATCAAATTCGACGGCTACCGGGTGCAAATGCGCGTCGCTGGCGGTGAGGTGACGCTGAAGACCCGCAAAGGTCTGGATTGGACATCCAAATGGCCTGCGATTGCGGAGGCGGCGTCGGCACTCCCTGACTGCATCTTAGATGGTGAAGTATGTGCGCTTGACGAGAGGGGTGCGCCTGATTTCGCTGCTTTGCAGGCAGCACTGTCTGACGGGACGACCGACGATCTTGTCTATTTCGCGTTCGATCTGCTGTTTGATGGTGACGAGGATTTGAGAGAGCTTCCCCTGACGGAGCGCAAGTCGCGTTTGGAAACCCTAATGTCCGATGCGGGCGAGGATCCTCGACTGAGATTTGTCGAACACTTCGAGACAGGCGGCGACGCCGTGCTGAAGTCGGCATGCCGTCTATCGCTTGAGGGTATCGTATCCAAGGAGGCAGATGCTCCCTATGCGTCCGGCCGGACGAAGACATGGGCGAAATCCAAGTGTCGCGCTGGTCATGAAGTGGTCATCGGTGCCTATGCCAAGACCAATGGAAAATTTCGATCGCTGTTGGTTGGCGTCTTCAGCGGCAAGCACTTCGTCTATGTCGGGCGTGTCGGTACAGGGTATAGCGCGAAGACGGTCCAACAACTTCTGCCGAGGCTTCAAGAGATAGAAGCGGCCAAATCTCCATTCACAGGAATAGGGGCACCGAAGACGTCAGACGATATCGTCTGGCTCAAGCCCGAGCTCGTCGCCGAGATCGAATTCGCCGGATGGACCGCGGACGGCCAAGTTCGACAAGGTGCGTTCAAGGGGCTGCGCGAAGACAAGCCTGCTGCGGAGGTGGAAGCCGAAGTGCCCGCAACGCCATCGGATGTAGATGTCCCTGATCCCGAGACTGACAAGCCACCACCCAAGCGTTCCCGCAGAGGCGCAAAGGAAGAGGTCATGGGCGTCATGATCTCAAGCCCTGACAAGGCGCTCTGGCCAGACGCGGATGACAAAAAGCCTGTCACCAAGGTTGACCTAGCCCAGTACCACGAGGCTGTCGGAGCGTGGATCATCGATCATATCAAAGGTCGGCCATGCTCGATCCTTCGTTGCCCTGATGGCATTGGTGGCGAACAGTTCTTCCAGCGCCACGCCATGCCAGGAACGTCGAACCTTCTGGAGCTCGTGACGGTCTTTGGCGAAAAGAAGCCCTATCTACAGATAGATCGCGTCGAAGGACTTGCCGCCATTGCCCAGATCGGCGGGATCGAGCTTCACCCCTGGAATTGCCTGCCCGATCAGCCCGAAATTCCGGGCAGGCTGGTATTCGATCTCGATCCGGGCCCAAACGTTGAGTTTGCAGCAGTCGTCGAAGCCGCTCGCGAGATACGCGACAGGCTAGAAGAACTGGGCCTTGTCAGTTTCTGCAAGACGACAGGTGGAAAGGGATTACACGTCGTGACGCCGCTTGTCGCGTTCAGGGGAAAGAAGCTGAGCTGGGACGAAGCGAAGGGGTTTGCGCATGACGTCTGTCAGGATATGGCGCGAGATAGTCCGGACCTTTATCTTATAAAGATGGCAAAGAACCAGCGAGAAGGCCGAATATTCCTCGACTACCTGCGCAACGACCGTATGGCGACGGCCGTGGCACCGCTGTCTCCGAGAGCACGTACCGGAGCGACGGTGTCGATGCCTTTGACGTGGACGCAGGTGAGGGCTGACCTTGATCCAACGCGGTTTACCGTTAGGACAGTTCCAGGCCTGTTGAAGAAGAGCACGGCCTGGCGGGATTACCATGAGGGCCACCGGTCGCTGGAGCAGGCGATCAAGCGACTGAACAAAGCGCGGAAGGCGTCTGCCTGACGGGCTTTATTTTGCGCGTGTTTCTGCTGCGACCGATTTCTTGAGCGCGTCCATGATGTTGATAACGTTGCTTGGCTTGGAAGGGGACGCAGGGGCCTTCGTTTTGGCACGGGTTGGCTTCTTCTGCTGTTTCTTCTTTTCCTTGATGATGTCGAGCAGGCGGTCCTGCACAGGATCCAAGACCATCTTCGCGTCCCAAGGCTTCGTCTGCTTTTTGATGAGCTTTTGGATAAGCGGCATCATATCGGCATCGGGTTCTTCATCGGCGATGCTGTCGAAGTAGCTGTCTTCGTCTCGCACCTCGTCACCATACCGCAGCGTCCACAAGACAATTCCCTTGCCGCGTGGCTCCAGCATGACGGCGCGTTCCCGGCGCGAAATCACCAGCCTCGAAATTCCGACCATGTCCTGTGACGCCATAGCGTCACGGATCACGGAGAAGGCCTCCTGCGCGATTTTTTCATTCGGAGACAGATAGTATGGTGTATCGAGCCATATCCATTCGATGGTGTCTCGTTTCGTGAACGTCGAAATATCAATCGTCCGGGTGCTATCGAGTGCGACATTTTCGAGCTCTTCGTCTTCAAGGATGACGTAGTCGTTTTCGCCACGTTCGTAGCCCTTGACCTCGTTCTCTTCCTTCACGTCCTTGCCTGTGACGGAATCCACGTAGTGACTGACCACGCGATTGTTGGTGGCGCGGTTCAGCGTGTGAAACCGCACCTTCTCGCTTTCCGACGTCGCGGGCGTCATCTGAACGGCGCAGTTGACGAGGGAGAGCTTCAGGTAGCCCTTCCAATAGGGGCGGACAGCCATGATGATCTCCTCTTAACCGGCGCGACGGGTCGGTGCGACCGTCGCCTTTGCTTTGGTCGCTGCCTTTTTAGGTTTTGCAGTTTCTTCGCCAGCGTTGGCGTTGGCAGCGATCCGTTTTGACTTGTTTTTCTTGGTGTCGAGGCCCGCGCTCTGACGCAGGGCCTGCAATAGATCGACGGACTTGGCGGCCGGTGCGGCTTTCTTCTTTGGAAGCGATCGCCCCTCAATCTTCGCCTTGACGAGTTCTGCTACAGCCTCCTCATACCGATCGTCGAAGGTACTGGCGTCAAAGCTGCCCTTCTTTTTTGCAATGATCAGTTCGGCGATCTCGAGCAATTCGGGATCGCTTTTGACATTCGGCTGATCCTCGAAGGCTTCCTGCGATGATCGAACCTCGTAATCGAAGTTGAGAGTGGAAGCGATGAGGCCCTTGCCATGTGGGCGGATGAGGACGGTGCGGAGGCGGCGGAACAGCACGGTCCGTGCGATAGCCGCAACCTTGGCCTCCTTCATGCCGTCGCGAAGCAGAACATAGGCTTCCGTGCCCATCTTGTCCGGCGTCAGATAATAGGGCTTGTCGAAATACACGGTGTCGATGTCAGAACAGGGAACGAAGGATTCGATCGTTAGCGTCTTGTCGCTATCGGGGACGGCGGCTGCGACTTCTTCCGGCTCAAGAACGATGTATTGTCCGTTTTCGGTCTCATAGCCTTTGACCTGGTCTTCCCGTTCGACGGGGTCTCCGGTTTCACCATCGATGAACTCGCGCTTGACCCGATTGCCGGTCGCTCTGTTGAGCGTGTTGAAAGCGATACGGTCCGACGCCGATGCTGCGGTGTAAAGCGCCACCGCGCATGACACTTCGCCGAACTTGATGAAACCTTTCCAGTTTGCTCTCGGGGAACTCATGATACGCGCACTCCTCACACAACCAACGCGATTCAACCGAATCAGTGAGCGAATCGTTCCTTGCTAAAACGAATCGTTTTTCAATGACTTAGGCGCACGTGGTCTCCCGTTTTGCGAGTCTGTCTTAGGTCGCTGATTCGAATGCATCTTTTGACAGCAGCGCGCGTTTTCCTTGGACAGCCACCAAAAGGGAGATCTGTGATGACCAAGCGCGAATTGATCGATACCGGCACTGACAAGCGTTACGTACGCCGCGATGAAGACGGAAAGTTCAAGGAGAGCGTCGATGTCTCTCGTTCGCTTTCAGCCGATGCGCGCCATGACGCAAAGAATGATACCAAATCAGGCGAGGGCGACAAAGGTGATCGCAAGCGCTGACATATGTCGGTGAAACTCGCCACCTTTAACGTAAACGGCATCAACGGTCGCCTCGACATCCTCCTTCGTTGGCTGGACGAGGCGCAACCTGACATCGTCTGTCTGCAAGAACTGAAGGCACCGCCCAATAAATTTCCGCGCAAAGAGCTGGAACGCGCAGGCTATGGAGCGATATGGCATGGCCAGAAATCGTGGAACGGTGTCGCGATCCTTGCACGCGGTCAGGAGCCGCTTGAGACGAGACGTGGGTTGCCCGGCGGCGAGCACGACAACCAAAGTCGATACATCGAGGCTGTCATCGACGGAATGGTTGTCGGATGCCTCTACCTGCCAAACGGCAATCCGGTCCCAGGTCCGAAGTTCCAATACAAACTAGACTGGTTTCGGCGACTGCATTCCTACGCGGAAGAACTGTTCGAGCTCGGAGTACCTGTAGCCCTCGTTGGCGATTTTAACGTCATGCCGACCGATCTCGATGTCTACAAACCGGAGCGCTGGATAGACGACGCGCTGTTTCGGCCCGAGGTCAAAGCGGCTTATACAAATCTGGTGGCTCAAGGTTGGACAGATGCGTTACGGCATCTCCATCCGAACGACCGGCTCTACACCTTCTGGGCATATTTTCGGAACGCATATGCGCGCGACGCTGGTCTACGGATCGACCACTTTTTGCTGAGCCCGGATCTCGTCGAAAAGCTCGTGAAAGCCAAAGTCGACAAGCACGTCCGTGGCTGGGAGCACACCAGCGATCACGCGCCTGTCTGGATTGAACTGACCGAGAAAGCCGTGAAACAAAGGAGAGAGAAATGACCGATGATTGGAAACGTGAGGTTCGCTCACAGCTCGAAGAGCTGGTCGACGGCCTCGTGATAAACGGCATCAGTTTTGAGGACGCCTGCAGTGTCATTGTCGTGGAGGTCAACGGCATGTTGGTCGCACACGAGCATGATCCAGATCCCGCGGATGATGATGTGCTCGAGGAGCCGGCCAACGACTGGCCTGCGGCGGAAGACAAACGACCTGTAGATTGAAGGTTGTGACGGCCCAAAAGGAAAATCCCCTATGGGCCGCTCGACACCTTACTGAGGCGGCTGACCGTTCGACGCCGACATTCCACCGTCGACAGGCAGGTTGACGCCTGTCACGAAGCGAGCGTCGGCGCTTGCAAGGAATGCGATCACCGCCGCAACGTCTTCTGGTTCGCCAGGGCCTCTGAGCGCGAAGCGTTCGTTGAATTTCGCGATCAGCTTGTCGTCATCCATCATGTCCTCGGTCATTCCGGTGCGCGTCAGGCTCGGGCACACTGCGTTGACCCTGATGCCGTCCTTGCCGTGGTCCATTGCCATTGCACGCGTGAGATTGGTAATGGCACCCTTTGCAGCATTGTATGCCGCCATACCCCAGTCACCACCTGTGCCGGATACGGAGCTGACGTTAATGATGGAGCCGCGCGACGACTTCAGATGTGGGATGGCCGCACGGCAGGCGTAGAAGACACCATCCACATCTGTCGCCATGACCGTGCGCCAATCATCCGTGGTGAGGGTGCCGACGTCGCCTTGAGCGACAACACCTGCATTGTTGACAAGAACGTCCAGGCGTCCAAATTTTTCGACTGTCCGGGAAATCAGGTCTCTTATGTCACCGTCATTCGAAATGTCGGCCTCGACTATCAAAACTCGATCTTCAGGATAGGGCTTGGCGACATCCTCCAGCTTTGCTCTCGTGCGGCCGACCAGGGTCACCATCGCGCCCTCGTTGAGGAAACGCTCCGCCGTTGCCTTGCCTATTCCTGAACCAGCGCCAGTCACGACGACAACCTTTTCTGCAAATCGCTGCATTGAAATCTCCTTGAATGTGCAGTGGTGCCTCATTCTGAAACGGGATATGTGCGGGGTTGTTCCAGGCGCAGAGGTCTTTGCGATTGGAGGCAGACAAGTGGCAATAACGAGATTGTCAGTAGCGGCGTAGCTGAAGAGCGGAACGAACGTTCCGAGTGGAGGTTGAGGGGATGCAACAGGAAACTCCCATGACGCCCTCAAATCTCGCGGCCTTCTTCTCTCTATTCGTCATATTCATTGGCGCAATCTGCGTCGCTGCAAGTCCTGGTGTTGTAATGGCTGCGGACACAGGACCCCGAATGGTGTCGTCCAAGGTCGATCCTGCGGCCAAACCCTTGCAGATGGTGCAGGCAGAAAGCATCTCCAGGTCGACTGCTTCTCGAGTAGGAATGCGTGCGGATCATCTGGTGATCCTGTTCCACGGCATCCGGGGAAGAGGGGCGGTGATGGAAGCGCTCGGGAACTCTTGGCAGGCTACGCTGCCGGACACAGTGTTCGTTGCGCCAGACGCGCCGTTCGCGCACAAGTCAGGTGGTCGTCAATGGTTTGCAGTCGATGACCAGATCATGCGCCCCGAGCGGATAGACGCCGCGCGTCGAGCGTTCGACAGGGTGGTCTCTGAAATCGTCAAACGTGAAGGGTTCGAAGGCGCGCTGGACCGAGTGGCGTTCGTCGGGGTCTCGCAAGGCGCCATTATGGCGCTGGATGGAGTTGCATCGGGTCGCTGGAAGGTAGGCGCTCTCGTCACTTTTGCAGGGTTGTTGCCTCTCCCGCCGACGTCATCGTTGACACGAACAGATATTCTGATGATGCATGGTGCAGAGGATAAGACAGTCCCACCGGCGGCGACGACTGTCGCGTCTGGCCAACTGCGATCGGCAGGCTTCACGGTGACGTCCAAAATTTATCCTGGGGTCGGCCACACCATATCGTCGGAGGAGGCAAAGGATACCGTCATCTTCCTTCGCGGCCATTGGAAGCGCTAAAGTGGCAGGTATGGGGCCCGATCTCAAGATCGGGCCCCAACACATCAGTGGTGATGTTCTGGCATCTCTTTCAACTGGTCTTTCGTCCATGACGTCACAGCGTGAACGTCGCCGTCCTCGTCGCGCATGAAATCAAGATCGCTCAGAGAAACGGCGACTGGCTTGGCGCCGATTCCGAGAAAGCCGCCAACATCGATGATGGCTTGGCCGCCTGTTCCGCCATGGACGTGATCGACCTTTCCAACCTTATGGTCATCTGCGCCATATACGGTTGCACCTTCCAGAATTTCTGGGGTCAGCTCTGTCGTTGATAGGCGAACGTGGTTTGTATGATCCATTGGTTTTCCTCCTTTGTGGATGATCACGTAACGGCATCACAGGCCTCTGGTTCCCTAATACGGAAAAGCTTAATTGACCCCTGACCAACAGCTCGTCTGACGCTCTCACCCTATGTATCTATATTTGCGCGAGGATCCAGGCACTACCACCTGTAGTCATGGTATTCATGTCGCCCACGCCATTCGCGTCGGTCGTAGTAGTCGCGGCGTTCTCGCCATTCGCGACGATCGCGCCATTCTCGTCTGGCTTCCCAGCGGTCACGTCTATCCCACCGATCGCGATACTCACGTGGAGGGCCATTTGGTCGGCAATAGCCGCGTGGGGAAAGGTGGAAGCCGCATCCGCAAGCGTAGTCTACCTTCTGCACGTCTGAGGCCGAGGGGACAGTTGGATGAACTGACGGCATCGCGTTGGCGACGTTGGCAAGCAGACTACCTAGAATTATTCCCGCGCTGAAAATTATCTTGCGCATCTGTCGTCACTCCGTTGAGGGTAATGTGATTTAGCGACGTGCACCGTGAACCATGCCTGAATGAACTTTGACGTTTTCGTGGCGTTGGCAGTAAGGGGATTTCTAAAGCTCTTAATCTGAGGCGGTCTGTCATTTCATAGAGGATGGCATGCGCCGCGCGGTGAGCCAAAATATGGTCTCTCCTGAACCAGTAAGTGCGATGATTAACAGAGCGGCGTTGTCCTCAGCCAATCCGACGCCTTGCTCGGCCGCACTGCGCAAGTGATCGTATCGGTGACGATATCGTCGTTAGAATTTTTGGAGCGTTCCAAAAATTGAACGATGATGCGCTGCAATAGCGAAGGAAAAACTTTGTGCGACGCATCATAAATAAGAAATATTGTGTTAAATCAATATTATAATTCAGACAGGCGGTATTTTTAATTTTTTGTCGTTGAGATTTCCGTCTCTTGACTTTATTGGAACGTTCCAATTAATTTAACGTGAATTTGTTGGGAAGGCTTGATTTATGACCAAGGGACGAGTCACCGTCATTGATATTGCGAAGGCCGCAGGCGTCTCCAAATCAACGGTGTCGCTCGTTCTGCAAAACTCGACATTGGTCAATGAGCAGACCCGCTCCAAGGTGAATGCGGTCATGCGGGAGCTCGGTTACGTCTATAATCGCGGCGCTGCGAACCTTCGCCAATCCGGATCAAATTCGAAGATCATCGGCGTCGTTGTCAACGATCTTACTAACGGGTTCTTTGCCGAATTGGCTGTGGGAATCGATACCGTCGTGCAGTCGGCAGGTTTCGTACAGTTCCTGTCAAACACGGGTGAAAGTCCTGAGAGGCAGCGCGAGGTCATCGCCTCCATGCGTGAGCATGGTGTTTCAGGGCTTATCATCTCTCCTGCACGCTCCACGAAGGCGATTGATTTCAAACCACTCGTTCAGGCCGGAATTCCCGTCGTCATGGTCGTGCGCAACGTGCCCGGAGCAAAGGTGTCGTCGCTCGTATCCGATAATGAAGCGGGGATTCATGCTTCGGTAGCTCATCTTGCGTCGCTGGGACATCGGCGCATCGCTTTCGTGGGCGGCTTTCCGGATACGGCAGTGTTCGACGAGCGACTTGTTGGGTATCGCAATGCAATGGAGAGCGCAGGGCTCGGATTTGACGAGAATTTGATTTTCTCCGCGCCACCATCTCGCGCAGGCGGAGCGGAGGCGATCGGGCGGGCCATGCTGACGACAAACAAGCCTACTGCGGCAGTGTGCTTCAACGACGCTACTGCATTCGGCGTCTGCGACGGCCTTCGGACCTTGCGCCTTGAACCCGGACAGGATTTTGGCGTGGTGGGTTTCGACGACGTTATTGAAGCGAAGGCGGCAGTTCCTGGGCTGACCACGATTGCTGTCGATCCCCAGGGTATGGGCCAGCGTGCTGCGCAGCTCCTTCTCAAGCAGATCAATTCCGGTAAGGCGGAAGCCGAGTCCATCGTGTCGTCGGTCCGCCTGGTCGTGAGAGATAGCTGCGGAGCTTCCAAGGCTTCAGTTGCGAGGGCGCGGGCATGACGGTTCGTTGGGGTCTTGTTGGAGCGAGTACAATCGGGCGCGAATGGGTTATCTATGCCATACGCGCGTCCGGCGGCTGTGTGGCGGCAGTCATGAGTTCAAGTGCGGACCGTGCCAGCGCTTATGCATCGGAAAATTCCATTGACAGATACTATACCAGTATTACCGACCTGTTGTCCGACGATGGGGTCGATGCCGTCTATATCTCCACCACGAACGAGCTCCATTGCGGACAGGCGATAGCGGCAGCGAATGCCGGGAAGCATATCCTGTGTGAAAAGCCGCTGACCCTGACGCTTGCCGACGCGCATGCGATGATCAGGGCCGCCCATGAAAACAGGGTGGTGCTCGCCACCAATCACCATCTGCGCGGCGCCTCTGTCCACATGGCCATGCGTGATGCAGTTCGGGACGGAAGGATCGGCAAGCCGTTGTCTGCACGCGTTTTCCATGCCGGGTATCTCCCGATTCATCTTCAGGGATGGCGACTGGACAAACCTTCTGCAGGCGGCGGTGCGATCCTCGATCTGACGGTCCATGATGTCGATACACTACGGTTCGTTCTCGGCTGCGACCCTGTTGAGGTCATCGCGGTCTCCCAGTTTTCCGGCATGACTAGTGAAGACATGGAGGACGCTGTCATGGGCGTCATCAAGTTCCAGAACGGCATGATCGCGCAGTTTCATGACGGCTTCACCACGAAGTATGCACAGAGCGGGCTTGAGATCCACGGAACCAGCGGCTCGCTGATTGGCACCGACGTCATGGCACAGCGCCCGATTGGCAAGGTTCTGCTGCGCGATGAGCGGGGTGAGCAGCAACTCCCAACCGACGATCGCAATCTCTATGCGGCAACCGTAGGTGCGTTTCATCGCGCGATCGCAGGTGGCGGATTGCCTTTGGCTTCTGGTGAAGACGGATTGTGGTCTCTGGCAACCGCTCTCGCCGTAGCGCAGTCAGCTCGCGACGGCACAGCAGTAAAAATCGAAACAGGACTTTGACCGAAATGAGCAAGCACATCACCCTGGCTGAAGCAGCCGCCCTGATTCCGGACGGAGCCACCGTGTCTGTTTCGTCATCCAGCGGTCTCGGCTGCCCCGATCTCATGCTCAAAGCCATTGGTGAGCGCTTCGACGCGACAGGGCATCCCAAGAACATAACAACGCTGCATCCGATCGCGGCTGGCGACATGAGCGGTATCAAGGGTATCGATCACATCGCCAAGCAAGGCCTGCTGAAGCGGATCATTGGTGGCTCGTATCCCTCCGGACCATCGACGTCTGAGCCGCCGTTGATCTGGCAGATGATAACCAACAATGAGATCCCGGCCTATAATATCCCCTCGGGAATCATGTTCGACATGCACCGTGAAGCTGCCTCCAAGCGTGCTGGTGTTTTGACGAAAGTCGGTATGGAAACCTTTGTCGATCCGAAGCGTCAGGGCTGTGCGATGAACGCACGCGCTTCCGAAGAGCCTGTCGTGAAGCGTGTGATCTTCGAAGGAGATGAATGGCTGTATTTCCCATCCATCATCCCGCAGGTCACGATCATCCGTGCCACGACCGCAGACGAGCGCGGCAACCTGACATACGAGCAGGAAGGTGCTTATCTCGGTGGCCTCGACCAGGCGCTCGCTGCCCGTAACAACGATGGTATCGTGATCGCACAAGTGAAGCGGATTACGAAAGAGGGAACGCTCAAACCCCATGATGTGCGGGTGCCTGGCATGCTCGTCGATTACATCGTGGTCGATCCAGACCAGAAGCAGACGACCCAGACCCTGTATGATCCAGCAATTTCCGGTGAGGTGTTTCACCCTCTCGATACGTTTAGGTTGCCAGAATTCAACATCCAGAAAGTGATCGCTCGCCGGGTTGCGCAGGAACTGGAGGCGGGAAGCTGCGTCAATCTGGGTTTTGGGATTTCCGCGAACGTGCCGCGCATTCTTCTCGAAGAAGGTTTGCATGGCAGTATAACCTGGGTCATCGAGCAGGGAGCAGTCGGTGGTGTTCCACTGCTTGATTTTGCATTCGGATGTGCTTCGAATGCAGATGCCTACATGCCATCGCCCTACCAGTTCACGTATTTTCAGGGTGGGGGATTCGATGCATCACTCCTCTCCTTTCTCGAAATCGGCAAGGATGGATCGGTGAACGTCTCACGCCTGACCTTCCGCCCACACGTAACGGCTGGAGCAGGGGGATTCGTCGATATTACGTCTCGTGCGAGGAAGATCGTTTTTTCCGGCATGTTCAACGCTGGAGCCAAACTGTCGATCGCCGACGGCAAGCTTGTCATCGACAAGGAAGGTAAGCTCAAGAAGCTCGTGAATGAAGTCGAACACGTCACCTTCTCTGGAAAGAGGGCGGTGGAGCAGGGGCAGGACGTAACTTACGTCACCGAGCGCTGCGTTATGAAGCTGACTGCGCAAGGGTTGCTCCTGACTGAGATCGCTCCAGGCATCGATCTTCAAACCGATATTTTGGATCAATCCGAGTTCCCGTTGAGTGTCGCCAGTAATCTCAAGGTGATGGAAGCCAGTCTCTTCGGGGAAAACGACATTGGGCTCACGCTCCCGATGAAGCCCAAGCGAGTTCTGGAGGGCACCTACAATGGCTAGCGGTACAGTCAAGGTCGACATTCAGGATCATATCGCCCTTTTGACGGTATCGCGGCCTGAGAAGCTGAACGCTCTGGACCTCGATATGCTGAAGGCTCTTGCCGCGGCTGTCGACGAGATCGAAGCCAACTCTGCTGTCCGAGCCGCTATCCTGACTGGCGAGGGTAAGGGATTTTCGGCGGGCGGGGACATCAAAGCCTGGAGCGAGATGACCGCGCAGGAATTCGGCCATGCCTGGGTCCGCTTCGGACACAGGGTTTTCGAACGAGTTGCGACGCTACGGGTGCCTCTGATCGCAGCGATCAATGGTCATGCGTTGGGAGGCGGCCTGGAACTGGCAGGTCTGGCAGACATACGGATTGCCGAAGAGCACATCAAGATCGGACTGCCGGAAACGGGACTTGGGATGGTGCCAGGATGGTCGGGTACACAGCGGCTGGTTAAACGCTTCGGCGCGCAGGTTGTTCGACGGATGGCGCTGGGTGGGGAAATTTTCACCGCAGAGCAGGCCCAATCGCTCGGTGTGGTCGATCTTATCGTGCCGACGGGCAGTTCCGTTTCGACTGCACTTGAATATGCGCAACGTCTCGTGACGCGCGGACCTGCAGCTCTCGAAGTCACCAAGCTCATGATCGCGTCCGCAAGCGGTGAAGACAATGGAACTGCCGTCGAAGCGTTGGGGTCAATCCTGATCGCGAAGACGGCAGACCTCAAGGAAGGCGTCGCTGCGTTCAGCGAGAAACGCCAGGCAAGTTTCAAGGGAGAATGGTGATGACTGTCCTGATCAATCCGAAAACGATGAGCAACCAGGAGGTCCGTGAGTTCAAGATGCTCGTTGACGGCAAGTGGGTATCCGGCAGCGGCGCCCCTATCGAACGGGTAGCTCCCAGCCACGGTATCGTTGTCAGTCGGTTTCAACGCGGAACGAAGGCGGATGCAGAAAGTGCGATTGCCGTCGCGCGCAAAGCGTTTGACAGTGGTCCATGGCCTCGCATGACCGCGTCCCAACGCTCGGCCATCCTCCTCAAGGCAGCGGACCTCATCGCGGCGCGTTCAGAAGAACTCGCCTACCTTGACTCCATCGAGGCGGGAAAACCCATCTCCCAGGTGCGTGGTGAGATCGCAGGTTCTGTGGATATCTGGCGTTACGCCGCGGCCCTGGCGCGGGACCTCCATGGCGAAAGCTACAACACATTGGGTGACGGCACGCTCGGTGTCGTTTTACGCGAGGCGATTGGGGTCGTTTCGATCATCACTCCCTGGAATTTCCCGTTTCTCATCGTTGGACAGAAGCTACCTTTCGCATTGGCTGCCGGATGCACTGCTGTCGTCAAGCCGTCCGAGTTGACCTCCGGTTCGACGCTGGTGCTGGGTGAAATTCTCCAGGAAGCAGGCGTTCCTGGCGGAGTGGTCAACATTGTCACGGGTACCGGACCGGAGGTGGGGGCGGTCCTGACTGCACATCGCGATGTCGACATGGTGTCGTTTACGGGGTCGACAGGAGTGGGTAGGCTAACGATGTCGAGCGCCGCCCAGACCTTGAAAAAGGTTTCGCTCGAACTTGGCGGAAAGAACCCTCAGATAGTGTTCCCCGATGCCGACATCGACGCGTTCATCGACGCTGCCGTGTTCGGTGCCTACTTCAATGCCGGCGAGTGCTGCAATGCGGGCTCCCGTCTTATTCTGCACAGAAGCATCGCCGACGAGGTCGTCAAGCGTGTTGGAGAACTCGCAAAATCGGTGAGGGTTGGTGATCCGCTCGATCCGACAACGCAAGTCGGGGCGATCATCACCCCGCAGCACCTGGACAAGATCAACAAATATGTTTCAGGCGCCAAGGATAGCGGTGCAAACGTCGTGTTCGGCGGCGAGAGGCTCGATCTGGGGATGGGCCAGTACATGTCTCCGACGATCCTTTCCGGGGTCACACCAGAGATGGCCGTTGCCCGTGAAGAAGTCTTCGGCCCGGTTCTGTCAGTGCTGACGTTTGAAACGACGCAGGAAGCCATCGAGATCGCGAATTCCATAGACTACGGTCTTTCAGCGGGTGTCTGGAGCAAAGACTTCGACACATGCCTGACGATTGGCCGCAGGGTGCGGGCAGGGACAGTCTGGATGAACACCTTCATGGACGGTGCGTCTGAACTGCCGTTCGGCGGCTACAAGCAGTCCGGGCTTGGTCGTGAACTCGGACGTCACGCCGTCGAGGACTACACTGAGACCAAGACACTCAACATGCATATCGGCGCACGCACGAGCTGGTGGATGCCGCAAAGCGAGAAGCTGGCTTAGCCGGCTGACAGAACTACGCCCGAGGAGGGTGGGTAAATCGGCACGGGAATGGTTCCGTGCCAACTTGCAAACTGGGAGGACTCTATGCGCAAGTTCATGACGATGACCGCGATTGCGGCACTGATGCTGGGAGCTGTAGGCGGTTTAGCCCGCGCCGCTGATGTGAAGGAAGTCCAGATGCTCCACTGGTGGACATCGGGCGGCGAGGCGGCAGCGCTTCAGGTGTTGAAGGGCGATCTTTCTAAAGAAGGCTATTCCTGGAAAGACGTGCCAGTCGCTGGTGGTGGTGGTGACGCCGCCATGACGGCCTTGAAAGCCATGGTTGCTGCAGGAAACTACCCGACAGCCTCTCAGATGCTCGGCTACACCGTGCTCGACTATGCGCAGGCTGGAGTGATGGGGGACCTGACCGAGACGGCCAAAAAAGAAGGATGGGACAAGGCTGTTCCGGCTGCTCTGCAGAAGTTTTCGGTCTATGACGGCAAGTGGGTCGCCGTGCCTGTAAACGTCCACTCGGTCAACTGGCTTTGGATCAACAAGGCAGTCATGGACAAGATTGGGGGGACGCAGCCGAAGACCTTTGACGATCTCATCGCACTTCTAGACAAAGCCAAGGCTGCAGGCGTCACACCGCTTGCGCTGGGTGGACAGAGTTGGCAGGAAGCCACCATGTTCGACTCTATCGTCGCATCGACAGGCGGCCCGGATTTCTACAAGAAAGCTTTCAACGACCTCGACGAGGCTTCTCTCAAGTCCGATACGATGAAAAAGTCGTTCGACAACCTTGCCAAGATGATTACCTACGTCGATCCCAACTATTCGGGTCGCGACTGGAATCTGGCGACGGCAATGGTCATCAAGGGCGACGCACTGGTGCAGGTCATGGGTGACTGGGCAAAGGGCGAATTCGTGGCAGCGAAGAAAACCCCGAACAATGACTTCCTCTGCTATCGCTTCCCCGGCACCGAAGGCAGCGTAATCTACAACTCCGACATGTTCGGCATGTTCAATGTGCCCGATAATCAGAAGGCCGCCCAGATTGCGCTGGCAACGGCGACTCTCTCCAAGAGCTTCCAGTCCGCCTTCAACGTCGTGAAGGGTTCCGTTCCAGCCCGTACAGACGTTCCCGATACGGACTTCGACGCCTGCGGCAAGAAGGGCATCGCCGACCTGAAGGCAGCCAATGACAGCGGCAAGCTGTTCGGCTCGTTTGCTCAAGGCTACGGCGCGGCTCCCGCCATTGCCAACGCCTACAAGGATGTCGTCACCAAGTTCGTTCACGGTCAGATCAAGACATCGGATCAGGCTGTTGCCGAACTGGTCAAGGCGATCGACGACGCACGGTAATCGGATGTTAGCCTCCCCCGGCAACAGGCGGGGGAGTCTTTCAAAACCCGTATTCCTGGGAGGGGGAAATCTCTATGAGCACCGTTGCAACAACCGAACCCGTTCTGACGAAGCGCCGCGCATCGACCTACACAATGCGAGAGCGCTTGCAGGACGCCCTGCCCAAGATCGTTCTTGCACCCAGCTTCCTGATCACGATCGTCTTCGTCTATGGGTTTATCCTCTGGACGGTCTATCTTTCGTTCACGAACTCCAAGACCTTTCCCAACTACGCCATCACAGGCGGACGCGCCTACCAGCGCTTGTGGACATGGACCTTCGAAAGCGATCCCCCATCGAGCTGGTACACCTCGATCACGAATATGGGCATCTTTGCAGTTCTGTATATCGGCATCTGCCTCGCGCTTGGTCTCTTTCTTGCTATCCTGCTCGATCAGAAGATCCGAGGTGAGGGAATGCTTCGTCCGATCTTCCTCTACCCGATGGCACTCTCGTTCATCGTCACGGGCGTTGCCTGGAAGTGGTTCCTCGATCCGGGCCTTGGCCTTGAGCAGACCCTGCACAATTTCGGCTGGACGAGCTTTCATTTTGACTGGATCAAGAACAAGGACTTCGTGATCTACACGGTTGTTATCGCAGGCGTCTGGCAGGCATCGGGCTTTGTCATGGCGATGTTCCTTGCGGGCCTTCGCGGTATCGACAGCGAGATGATGAAGGCCGCCCAGATCGATGGAGCCTCCACTTTTCAGCTTTACCGACGCATCATCATCCCGCAGCTTCGGCCCGTTTTCCTGTCGGCTTTCATCGTGCTGGCCCATCTGGCGATCAAGTCTTATGACCTTGTCGTGGCGCTGACATCTGGCGGTCCGGGCGGCTCTGCGTGGCTGCCGTCCAATTTCATGTACGAATATACATTCAAGCGTAACGAAATGGCTGTTGGTTCGGCCAGCGCGGTAATCATGCTGATGACCATCTCAGCCATCATCGTTCCCTATCTCTATTCTGAGCTGAAGGAGAAGGCACGATGAGTATCGCAACATCCACTTATCCTGCCGCGCCAAGAAGCGCCCGCACCAGAAACCTCCATCGTTTCTTCATCTATGGCCTCCTGATCTTCTTCGCGATCATCTATCTGATGCCGCTTTTTGTCATGCTCGTGACGTCGTTCAAGACGATGGATGAGATCCAGGGCGGCAACATGCTGTCCCTGCCGCAATCGCCGACCTTTCAGCCATGGATCAAGGCCTGGGGAGAAACATGCGTCGGACTGACCTGTAATGGCATCAAGGGATATTTCTGGAATTCGATCAAAATGGTCGTTCCGGCTGTCGCCATTTCGACCATACTCGGCTCACTCAATGGGTATGTGCTGACGAAGTGGCGCTTTCCGGGGCATACTTTCGTCTTCGGTCTGATGCTGTTTGCCTGCTTCATCCCGTTCCAATCGGTTCTGCTGCCGATGGCGACGGTCCTGGGCACTCTTGGCAGATTTGGTAACACGCTTCGCAATGAAATCGGCGTCTCCCTGGGCTTCGGCGATCCGACGGTTAATCTGGTCCTCGTTCACGTCATTTACGGTCTCGGATTCACCACGCTGTTCTTCCGCAACTACTACGAGGCGTTTCCAACGGAACTCGTCAAGGCGGCGCAGGTGGACGGTGCGGGTTTCTTCCAGATTTTCTACCGGATCATGTTGCCGAACTCGCTGCCGATTATCGTGGTCGCGGTCATCTACCAATTCACCAATATCTGGAACGACTTTCTGTTTGCTTCCGCATACGCCGGATCGGGCGACTCGATGCCGATGACCGTGGCGCTCAATAACGTCGTCAACACGTCCACCGGCGTAGTCGAATACAACGTCAACATGGCTGCCGCCATGATCGCTGCCCTTCCTACGCTCCTCGTTTACGTTCTCGCCGGCCGCTACTTCGTGCGTGGTCTGATGGCGGGAGCTGTCAAAGGATAAGACCATGGCCTTTCTTGAAATATCCGGACTGAAGAAGCGCTTCGGCGCACTGGAAATCCTCAAGGGTATCGACATCGACCTCGAAAAGGGGGGCTTCCTCGTCCTGGTCGGTCCATCCGGCTGCGGTAAGTCGACCCTGTTGAACACTATCGCTGGTCTCGAAGCCATCACGGAGGGAGACATTCAGGTGGATGGTCGCACTATTTCCGACCTGCATCCCTCAAAGCGCGATATCGCCATGGTGTTCCAGAGCTACGCGCTCTACCCGAATATGACGGTCGCGGGCAATATCTCGTTTGGAATGGAAATGAGGGGTGTACCGGCTGCCGAGCGCAAGGCTGCCATCGACAAGGTTGCCAAGGTTTTGCAGATCACGCACCTGCTTGACCGCAAGCCGAGCCAGCTTTCAGGTGGTCAGCGTCAGCGTGTTGCCATGGGTCGTGCCCTTGTCCGCGACCCGAAGCTTTTCCTGTTCGATGAGCCGCTGTCCAATCTCGACGCCAAGCTGCGCGTCGATATGCGTATCGAAATTAAAAGGCTGCATCAGGCAACGGGAAAGACAATCGTCTACGTGACGCACGATCAGATCGAGGCGATGACACTTGCGACCAAAATCGCAGTGATGAGAGACGGAGAAGTCCAGCAGTTCGGCACGCCAGCAGAAATCTATAACAATCCCGCCAACATGTTCGTTGCCGACTTCATGGGCTCTCCTGCCATGAACCTCCTGTCAGCCACAATCGAAAACGGCACCTCTGGACTTGTGGTATCGCTCGACCGTCCCAATCAGCAGCCGATGAAGCTTCCGGTCTCGCCAGCCATGGCGTCACTTCAGGCCCACGCGGGACGAAAGGTCGTTTTCGGCATTCGGCCCGAAGCCCTTACCGATCCGGATGGTGCTGATCGCAATGCCCGAAATCTGGCCGAAGACGACTGCCTGATCGAAGTGGTTGAGCCTGCTGGCTCCGACACCTTCGCTGTCACCCAGCTTGGCGGCAAGGAGGTCGTCGCCCGGTTGCGGGCCGACGCGCGCATACAGCCAGGCCAGAACGCACGACTGGCCTTCAACCTCGACAAGGTGGTCTTCTTCGACCCGACAAGCCAAGCCCGGATTGCGTGAAAGACGAGCAACTGACATGACCCAATCACCGGACATCGTCATCGTCGGCTCAGGCGTAGGCGGATCGACAATCGCCTCGAGCCTTGCCGCGACGGGCGCGGATATTCTCATACTGGAAGCAGGTGGCCACATCGAAGATCGCCCGGAGAACCGGGACCAGCGGGCGATTTTCCAGCGTGGTCACTTCCGACCAAAAGAGCTCTGGTATGAGGCCGATGGAACTGCGTTCAATCCGGGTAACTACTACAATGTCGGAGGGAACTCGAAGTTCTACGGCGCCGTGCTTTCCCGGTACCGTCGCGAGGATTTTGAGGAGATCAAACATCAGGAAGGTGTTTCTCCTGCATGGCCGTTTCCATACGAAGTGCTGGAGCCGTGGTATGGAAGAGCGGAAAAGCTCTACCGAGTTAGGGGCCAGATCGGTGAAGACCCGACGGAGCCTCACCACTCCACGGGATATGATTTCCCGCCTGTGCCTGAAGAGTACTCCATCGCCGATGTGCGCGAGCGGCTCAAGAAGAAGGGCCTTCACCCGTTCTCGCTTCCTCTAGGCGTCGATATCGAAAAATGGCTGTCGAAGGCCAAGACACCTTGGGATGCGCACCCCAACTCCAACGACGGCAAGATGGACGCCGAGACAGCCGCGCTCTCCGTCGCGCTCGGGCACCCGAACGTCCGCCTTCAGACAGGTTCAAGGGTAACAAAACTTGAGGCTGGATCAGACGGCAAGATTACCACCGTTGTCTACACAAGGGCAGGTGAAACGTTTTCCGTCTCGCCGAAACTTGTGATCCTGTCTGCGGGCGCCGTGCAATCGGCCGTGCTTCTTCTTCGATCTGCCGATGACCGCAATCCCAACGGACTGGCGAATTCATCCGACCAGGTTGGCAGAAATTTCATGAATCACAATTCGTCTGCCGTTATTGGCGTTTCGCCTTGGTTCCGGAACACATCTGTCTATCAGAAGACCTTAGCTTTCAACGACTTTTACCTGTCGGATGGAGACGGTGGTCCCCCGCTCGGAAACATCCAGTTGCTGGGAAGGATTTCCGAACGGGTCCTTAAAGGTTCGCTGCCGAACGTGCCGGAAGCTCTCCTCCGTTTCGTCACCAGTCATGCAATCGATTTCTATGCGATGAGCGAGGACGTTCCCAACCCGGAAAGCCGTGTCATGGTGGATGGCGACAGGATCGTTCTGCAATGGAGGCGCTCGAACTGGGACGCCCATCTGGCACTCGTTGCCAAGCTGAAGGCTGTGCTGAAATCGATAGGCTTTCCCATCGTTCTGGCGAGACCTTTCGACAAGCGGACTCCCTCCCATCAGTGCGGCACAGTTCGTATCGGCAATGATCCATCGGCAGCGCCACTCGATCCGTTCTGCCGGGCCTATGAACATGAAAATCTGTTCGTCGTGGACGCAAGCTTCCTGCCGACCTCTGCGGCAGTAAATCCGGCGCTGACCGTTGCCAGTCAGGCGCTGCGCGTTGCGGATCACATTGCGGCGGAGGATTTGCGGGCATGATGCACGTGATTTCGTATCGCCCTACTTCGTTCGCCTCGTGTGAGCTCATGCTCGCGGTGGTCTTTTCATCCGGCGGTGCGCCCGTCAGAAGCCTTCGATAGGACAGCAAAATGCGTTTTGACTATATCATTACCGGGGCAGGTCCTGCGGGTTGCGTGCTGGCCAACCGTTTAAGCGAAGATCCATCCGTTAAGGTGCTGCTTCTTGAAGCGGGCGGGGGTGACTGGAACCCGCTCTTTCAGATGCCGGCTGGCTTCGCCAAGATGACCAAGGGCGTAGCAAGCTGGGGCTGGGAAACCGTGCCGCAGAAGCACATGAAGGGCAGGGTCCTCAGATATACGCAGGCGAAGGTCATCGGTGGTGGATCGTCGATCAATGCGCAGCTATATACACGCGGAAATGCAGCGGATTACGATCTCTGGTCCCATGAGGACGGATGCGATGGTTGGGACTATCGTTCAATTCTTCCCTATTTCAAGCGAGCAGAAGACAATCAGCGCTTCGCTGACGACTATCATTCC
The DNA here is from genome assembly GCF_040427045.1 of Agrobacterium vacciniicorymbosi. Taxonomy (NCBI): domain Bacteria; kingdom Pseudomonadati; phylum Pseudomonadota; class Alphaproteobacteria; order Hyphomicrobiales; family Rhizobiaceae; genus Agrobacterium; species Agrobacterium vacciniicorymbosi. Next base: position 90,970 of record NZ_JBETMF010000016.1, on the reverse strand, counting down.
TACGGTGGGCCGCTCGGCGTCTCCATGCCCGTATCTGCGCTTCCGATCTGCGACGCCTATATCCGTGCCGGGCAAGAGCTCGGCATACCCTACAACCACGACTTCAATGGAAAGCAGCAAGCCGGAATGGGCTTCTATCAGCTCACACAGCGTGATCGGAAAAGGTCTTCGGCATCTCTGGCCTACCTTAATCCCATTAAGAGCAGAAAGAACCTCACCATCAGATTAGGAGCACGGGTTTCCCGGATCGTTCTCGAAGGTAGCCGCGCGGTAGGCGTCGAGGTGGCGACAAAAAGCGGCACGGAGGTTGTCCGCGCTGAGCGTGAAGTACTCGTGACATCCGGGGCGATCGGGTCTCCTAAACTCCTTCTCCAGTCTGGGATCGGCCCTGCGGATCACCTTACTTCGGTCGGGGTCAAGGTGTTGCATGATCTGCCGGGTGTCGGCGGAAACATGCAGGATCATCTGGATCTGTTCGTAATTTCCGAATGTACGGGGGATCACACCTATGATGGCGTGGCGAAGCTTCACAGGACAGCGTGGGCAGGTCTGGAGTATCTTCTTTTCAGGTCCGGTCCGGTCGCGTCTTCGCTCTTCGAAACAGGGGGCTTCTGGTATGCCGATCCCGATGCCCGCTCGCCCGACATCCAATTCCATCTTGGTCTTGGATCGGGGATCGAGGCTGGTGTCGAGAAGCTTAAAAACGCAGGAGTCACGCTCAATTCGGCCTATCTTCATCCGCGTTCCAGAGGAACCGTGCGTCTGTCCTCCTCTGATCCGAGCGCGTCGCCGCTGATCGATCCCAATTACTGGTCCGATCCACATGACAGAAAAATGTCTATCGAGGGTCTGAAACTCGCTCGTGAGATCATGCAGCAAGCTGCTCTCAAGCCGTTTGTCATGGCTGAACGGCTGCCTGGTCCGAAGGTCATGACCGACGATGAACTGTTCGATTATGGCTGTGCCAACGCCAAGACCGATCACCATCCAGTTGGCACATGCAAGATGGGGAGGGGACCGGAAGCGGTCGTTGGGTTGGATCTCAAGGTGCACGGGCTAGAGGGGCTGAGAGTATGCGACTCCTCGATCATGCCGCGGGTGCCCTCCTGCAACACCAATGCACCCACAATAATGGTCGGAGAGAAAGGTGCTGACCTCGTTCGAGGCCTGCCGGCTCTGCCCTCCGCAGTCTTCTCGTACGAACGCAACGATGCGCGACCTCGCGCGCGTACAAACGTTCGCTGACCCGGACGATAAGCAGATACAGCAATGAAAAATTCTTTTGTCTTTTCAGACACGTCGAAAGTATGTCGGAGAGTTTCTAGATGACCGAAATTAAGGTGGCAATCCTGGGAGCATCTGGCTGGATGGGCAAAGTGCACACCATGGCCTATCAGACATTCCCTCATTTCTTCGGTGTTTCAGGCGGAACCGCGAAAATCGTCGCGCTCGTCGAAGGCAATCCGCTCGCCGCGGAAGACCTGACAAACCGGGCGCCGGGTGCGAAGATTCTACGAGACTGGAAGCTTGCGGTTTCAGACCCGGATATCGATCTGATCGATATCTGCCTGCCCGATAACCTTCATTACGAGGTCGCGAAGGCGGCGCTGCTGGCTGGCAAACACGTCTATTGCGAAAAGCCTTTGGCCAACACTGCGACGCAAGCCCGTGAACTCGCAGACATTGCTCGGGAAAAAGGAGTGATCACGCGGGTGGGGCACGCTTTTCCTCGAAATCCTGTCCATGATCTTGCCAAGGACATCATTGAGGGTGGTGAGATCGGCGAGATCACGATGTTTCGAGCGTGTCAGCACGTCGACATGTACGGCGACCCGCTGGCTCCCTTTATGTGGCGCGCGGACGGTGACCTTGCGCCAACGGGTATCATCGGCGACACAGGGTCCCATGTTTTCAGTTTTATGGATTTTCTGGTTGGACGCGTCAGTTCGCTGATCGCCGACAACATTATCGTTACACCACGACGGCCGGTTGTCCGCGGCTTGGCCTATGGTGAACAGATCGAACTTTCCGGGAACGAGGAATGGGCAGAGGTTACCAATGCCGATGCCACCAATCTGCTCTGCCGCTTCGCGAATGGCGCAAGTGGAATCGTGGATTTCAGCCGTGTCGCAACCGGAAGAAAGTTCAAGCAGACCTATGAAATCTACGGCACGAAGGGCAGCCTCGCCTATACCTACGACGAAATAAACCGCCTGCGGTTCTATTCCAACGACGATCGCATCGGGCGCAGCGGTTTCCGTGAAATAGACGTCGGCCCAGAGAGCGCAAACTTTAAAGCTTTCCTCCCTCTGCCAAACTTCGGGCTTGGCTACAACGAGAGCAAGATCATCGAAGTTGCCGAAGTTGTCCGTTCCATAACGACTGGGACGCAGATGTGGCCGACTTTCGAAACGGGACACCACATCTGCCAGATCGTTGATGCCTGCATGGAATCGTCTCGATTGAAGCGCTGGGTGGACATTCCGCTCGCCTGACACCCGAAGCCTGTTGCCATAAGTGGCGGCAGCTATCCTGCAACCGACATGCCCATGGATTTGATACGGCAATGAAGCTCGATATCCCACAGCCTATACTCGATGCACTCACCGACGTCGAAATGCCGCGCCTTCCTCCGGAGACGAGGTCGTCGGAGACTGTCAACCTTTCGGGGATCGATATTCCTGTCTATCGGGCAGGGTGTGTCATCGTTGGCTCCGGGGCTGCCGGGTTGCGGTCGGCCGTCGAGCTCAAGAGACGTGGTGACGATGTCGTCGTCATCAGTCAAAGCGCGTGGGGAGGAACATCTGCCTGCTCAGGCTCCGACAAGCAAACTCTCCACACCGCCAACACCTCCGATCAGGGTGACAATTACAAGGCCATGGCGCATGCCATCCGCAGCGGCGGTGCCATGGATGAGGACACCGCCTATATAGAGGCCGTGGGGTCATCGCGCATGATGGCGTCGTTGCAATACCTTGGACTTCCTCTTCCGCAGGATCGGTTTGGCGGAACGTTGAGATATCAGACGGACCATGATGAGGTTGGCCGCGCCACCAGTTGCGGTCCGCGAACCTCCCGGCTTATGGTCAAGGTTCTGGCGGACGAAGCGATACGGCTCGGCGTTCCCATCTTCAACCAGACGACCGCCGTGCGAATATTGAAAGACGACCAAGATGGCCGTGAGGCTGTGACTGGCCTCCTGACAATGCGCGCTGGTGAAAGGACCGACAGCAACCCCATGGGCATGGTCCTGTTTACGTGTCCGGTAATCGTGCTTGCCGCTGGCGGCCCCGGCGAACTCTATCGCGATAGTGTCTATCCAAATGGTTGCTTTGGCTCGTTGGGTCTCGCCCTTGAGGCTGGCATCGAACTTGTCAATTTGACGGAAAGCCAGTTCGGTATTGGGACGCGCCGCGAAGGGTTTCCGTGGAACCTTTCCGGCACGTACGTTCAGAGCATGCCGCATATCTATTCCGTCGATTCTGACGGTAACGAATATCATTTCCTGGCAGAATACTATCGGACGACGCAGGAGCTAGCCTCCAACATATTCCGCAAAGGTTATCAGTGGCCTTTTCATTCCACACGGATGCTGGATTTCGCGTCGAGCCTCGTCGACCTGGCGGTGTATCGCGAGGCGATGGCCGGACGTCGGGTCTTCATGGACTTCAACCGGAATCCACTTCCGGTGCCCGGCGACAAGCCCTTCGACCTGGAAAGGCTCGATGATGACGTCCGCCACTATCTTGGCAAAGCAGGGGCTTCGCAGGAACTTCCCATCGCTCGCCTCCAGCACATGAACCCACTCGCGATCGAACTATATCGACGCTACAAGATCGACATCGCAATCTCTCCACTCGAGTTCGCCGTCAACAATCAGCACATGAACGGCGGTGTGATGGTCGATGTTTGGGGGCAAACCAATTTGAGGGGTTGCTACGCCATAGGTGAAGCGGCTGGAACACATGGCGTGACGAGACCCGGCGGCGCGGCTCTCAACGCAGGTCAGGTGTTTGGGACCAGGGCCGCGGAACACATCGCTGCCACTGGGTGGGCGAAAGGAACCGATAACGTCAAAATAGGCGCCACTGCCGGTGAGGCGGTCGAGGATTTGCTCCGTGCCTTGGTGGTACGAGGTTCTCTGGACATGGCTGCAATCCGAGCGGAGGTCCAGGCTCGCATGAGCGATAAAGCAGGGATCATTTGCGATGCACAAAGCGTGAGGGAGGCACTGGCCGACGCAAAAATCCTGAATGCCCGGATCCGCTCTCAGGGTATTTCTATTGGCCGCCCAGGCGAGGCTTCACGTGCAATCCAATGGCAGCAGATGGCAACGGCCTCGGAAGCCGTTCTGACGGCGCTTGATTTCTTTATCAGCCACGGTGGAGGGAGTCGGGGCGCGCGCGCCATATGTGATGCAAATGGCGAGGCACTGCCCACGACTCGCCATGGTCCTCTCAACGAATATCGCTTTCGAAACGAGCGCGATCACCAAAAGAACGAGCAGATCGTGGTCAAAAAATGTGGTTCAGACTTTGTGGTGACGACGAAATCCAACCGCGTTTTCGATGAAAGCGCCAAATCCTTCTTTGAGCGCGACTGGCCTGCGTGGCTGACCGACGAAATCCATCATTCCTAGAACGGGTGTTTTCCGTTTCCAAACTGCTGCGTCATGCAGGATGTTTTAAGGTCGCTGTCCTCACGACAGACAGTGTAACTCATAGGCCTGAAAATATTCGATGTAACAGATTGGTAGATTGGTCTGCTGTCGGGTGGGCACGAATAGTCCGGAATATTCGGTGAAGCCGCTGCCGGGGGGACTTCCGGCAAAAAGCTTATCGGACAAAGCCATGAGTGAGAGAACATGCTCCGTTTTTTAGTAACAATGGCTGCGTGCTTGAGCCTTAGCGGATGCGGACTGACGAAGGTCCCTGATTTTGTGCACGATCACGATGTGAACAGGTTGGACGCCGTAGGTGCCAGCCTGGAAAGCGCCAGAGCCATGGCGACAAAAAATGGCTTTCGATGCGACAAAACTCTTGATCGTAATCGTACGGTTGTGGCGAAGGATAATGTCAAACGGAAAACCGACATCCTTGAGTGCCACAAAACGTCTTTTGATCTGGTTTGCCCTCAGCGCAGATACGTGGTTTTCAATGCCGATCCGCAGAGTGGCAAGGTCTACAGCGTGGGTAGACGTATCACCCAACACTCCTGTTTCTAAACCTGTGGTTAGATATCAGCTTGAAGCATTCCAGACTCCAGTCCATCATTAAACCATCCTCGCGACAATGACAGAATAGGCCAGCAGCGATAATCGGCCGTAATATCATAATGCTTACGTGGCGATCTCAGCGAAGCAGTCCGTCGACGTCGAACTCTTCCCAGCCGCCAAGCTTCGGGGCCGAATTCTTGGTGTCGTCTTTAGACTTTTTAGACCTCTTTGCAGCCTCCCTCTTGAGCGACCGCGTCAGCTTCGCTTGATACGTAGCCCGTTGCCTATTTTCAGCTTTTGCCTCGGCATCCTCCACCCGCCATTCTTCCGCGGCCCCTCGGTCGAGAAGATCCTCCACGACCTTGGGGTCGAAGACATGGAATGTAATCTGACGAGCGCGTCCGTTCAGTCTGACGGTCCTCGTACCGGCGCTTGGCAGACGACCGTCTGCAAGCCAACGATGTCGCTCGCTGGTCTTGATGCTCAGGATGTCCTCGATTTCGCGCGGAATGACCGGTAACGTTCCGGCTTCCGCCACCACTTTCGCGACGATAGCCGCTGCCGCGTTGAATGAGGTCTTTTCGTTGGCCGTCATCGCCAGCGTGAGATCGACGCCCTCTAGCGAGATCGACTTTTTAGAGGTCGCAGGCAGCCTTGCTTGTATTTCCTGAAGAACGCCTTTCGCCCGAACGGCCGACCCCATTGTTACGGTGGCTGGCAGGGTCCATGTCCTGATCAGTTCGATCTCATCTTTTTCACGCTTCGGCATGTCGCACAAATGGTGGCTCATCGCTTCCAAGTCAACGAGCCTGTTGACAGCAGACGAGGAACTGTAACTGATCTTGCTTATCCCTCCCTCTTACCGAAACTCTCCATCAAGATGCTGAGGAAAGCTCTCACAGCAGGGTTGGTCCGGCGGCTTTCCGGCCAAACGGCTGTGATGTTGTGACGTTCGACAGAGAAATCGGATAGAACAGGGACAAGTTGGCCACGGTCTACCCATGGCGCTGACATGAGGCTCGTCGCCATTCCTATTCCCGCTCCCGCTGCGATCGTCGCTATGACAGCCTCGCTCGCGTCGACGATGATTGCCGACGACGGCAGGATCTCGATTTCTCGCTCTTTGAGCTGGAACGGCCAGCGAAATAACTGCCCGCTGCTCTGATAGCGCAGGTTCACCGTCTGGTGCTGCTGAAGATGATCGGGGTGGGTTGGCGCACCATTCGCTGCCAGATATTCCGGGGAGGCGTAGCAGCAAAGCAAATGCGGGGAAAGTTTCCGGGATAGAAGCTGGGAGTCGGGAAGGTCGCCGATGCGAACAGCCAGATCTATTCCCTCTTCGATGAGGTCAACCCTCTGATCATTCAGTCTGAGATCGATCGAAACCTTTGGATGACGTGCGCGAAACCTGGGCAGCACAGGTGCGATGACATGCAGGCCAATCGGCAAGGAAGCGGCAATGCGCAAAGTTCCCGCCGGTTCGGAACGCGCTGCCTTTGCGGCCTGCTCGATGTCTTCGGCATCCCGCAGCAGCCGCAATGCGCGTTCATGCAGGTCACGGCCTTCATTGGTGAGGGTGAGAGATCGCGTCGTTCGGGTGAACAGCGAAACGCCAAGGTGGCTTTCCAGTCGCTGGACGCTTTTACTGACCGCTGATGGCGAGATCGCAAGCGACCGCGCTGCCGCCGTATAGCTGCCCAGCGATCCGGCGCGCGCAAAGGCGATCAAGCCGGTCAACCGTTCGATTCCGATTTGTTCCTTCATGGCACTATTAAAGCGAAATATAGCACCATTATCAATCGTTAAAGACATGCGTACATCTGGTCAGCGAAATCTCAATTTGAAAGAGTTTTAATATGACCGAGATGATGAAAGCAGTCCGCCTGCACGAATTTGGTGGCCCAGAGGTCCTGCGTTACGAAGAGGCTTCACGGCCAGTTGCCGAACAGGGCGAAGTCCTTGTCCGGGTGCATGCGGCAAGTCTCAATCCCCCTGATCTTTATTTGCGCGACGGATATCGCGCGCTCCCGCCTGAGTGGCGACCCAGCCCCGTCTTTCCATTGATCTTGGGCACAGACATCTCCGGTATCGTCACCGCAGTCGGCGACGATGTCCAAGCATTCGGCGTCGGGGACGAGGTCTATGGAATGGTGCGTTTCCCCCACGATCTCATGACCGGCAGCAATGCCTATGCCGACTATGTCAAAGTCCCGGCCTCGGATCTCGCACTGAAACCTAAAGGTATCGATCATGTGCAGGCCGCCGCCGCTCCAATGTCGCTGCTGACGGCATGGCAGTTTCTCGTAGAGCTTGGCCACGATGAACCGAATCCGTTCCAGGATTCCCACCATTCACCGGCTCCGCTCGAGGGAAAGACCGTGCTGGTGAATGGCGCTGCCGGTGGGGTCGGACACCTGATGGTTCAGGTGGCAAAATGGAAAGGAGCCCGCGTCATTGCGGTTGCTTCCGGAAGGCACGAGGCGCTTCTTACCGATCTCGGTGCAGACGCATTCATCGACTACACCAAACAGCCAGCCGAGACCGTCATGCAAGATGTCGATTTGGTGATCGACGCGGTTGGTGGCTCCAACATGGAGCGCTTCCTGAATGTCATCAAAAAAGGTGGCGCGCTCTATCTGGTCAATCCTCTCGGCTTTTCCGGCCATGAAGAGGCCCAACGACGCGGCATTGTCGTCTCAACGGCTCAGGTGCGCTCCAATGGTGCACAATTAGCACAGGCGGGTCGTCTGCTTGATGACGGCACGATCCGGGTGGTGATCGACAGTACGTTCTCAATGGCTGAGGCCTCCGCTGCCCATGACAGGGCAGGGCGGGGAAGCATGCAGGGGAAGGTCGTCCTCATCAACGAATGACGACGTTCCGCTCTGGAAAAGGTTTCCGCGATTTGAAGCCTTTTCCGCAACCCTTCTGCAGGAACCCGTCGTGCTTGCACGATCGTTCAATACCCAGTTCGATGTCCAGTGTAACCGTTGGGCTGAGCGGTTGCTTTCAAACCAACAAAGGATAGCAAATGGAATCCATCAATCTCGACGAGAAACTTAGCCTGTTTTCAGGTCACTGGGACCCGCATGTGATCGCCGATTACAACGAGAACGATGTGATGGTCGTGAAGTTCAAGGGCGAATATCCGTTCCACAAGCATGACACGACTGATGACTTCTTCCTTGTGTTGGAAGGAGAGATGGAGCTCGACATCGAAGGCGAGCCGTCTCGAACAGTGAGAGCTGGCGAGCTGATTGTCGTTCCCAAGGGCGTGGTACATCGACCACGGGCTAGAGACGAGGTGAAGGTTCTCTTGATAGAACCGAAGGGCGAACCGAACTCAGGCGATTCCGGGCGCGCACCAGCGCTCAAACCTCGTCTTTGAATAGGCTGCTTTCGCTTAGATATGCCATGCGGTTTCGACGCCGTACGTCAGCTCAAATAGGCAGCGAGTTCTTCCGGGGTTCCTTGCGGAAAGGCTTCTTTAAGATAATCGAGAAAGGCTGATACGCGCGCGCTAAGCAGACGCCGCGAAGGATAGAGCGCCCAAAGCGCCGTTTCGGCGCCTTCGACATCGCCCCAGTGGTTGAGACGACCGGAGGCGATGTCTTTGCTGACCAAAGAAAGCGGCAGCCGTGCGACGCCCGCACCCATCAAGACCGCATCCCGCAGCATCGTGTTCGACGACATGCCAAGCACCGGCGTGGTCGCAAGCTTTGCAGACCCTGAATCCGTCACGACAGTCCAGGTGTCTGGCTTGCCGATCAAACTGCGAACCACTGATGGCACTGCCTTATCCCGCTCCGGCCAGGCGAGGCCTGGAGCAGCGACAATGACCTGTCGGTCACGCAGAAAGGGCCGACCAACGAGGTTGATATCGGGTTGAGGATTGACGCGGATAACAAGATCGTAGGCCTCCTCGATCATATCCACGGTACGATCTTCCACGACGATCTCGACCCGCATCTCGGGATGTTTCAGCACAAAGCCTGCCGCCAGCTTTCCCAAGGCCGCCTGCGCAAACATGAGCGGTGCGCTGATGCGCAGACGTCCACGTGGCGATTGACCCCCTGACGCGATAGCGGTTGCGGTTTCTTCTAGCTCCGTCAGCAGTTGCGTAGTCCGCTCGAACAGGGCGCGTCCTTCTTCCGTCAGCTTCAAGTCCCGTGCCCCCCTTTCGAAAAGCCGAAGATCTAGGCTCGCCTCAAGATCGGCGACGCGTCGGGATAGTGTGGCTTTCGGCCGCCCGGCATGGCGCGCTGCTTTGCCGAACCCGCCATGCCTAGCAACAAGGTTGAAATCCGCCAGTGCGAGCAAATCCATGTGTTCCACCTGTGAGACGATGCGTCCAGAAATGATGTCTATTTGAGGAAATTTGGATCATCTAACTTTGGAGATGTCAACAGCGCCCTAGCGGCCTCACAAGGAGCTACATTCATGACCATTCTCGTAATCGGTGCCAGCGGCCGTGTTGGCCGCCACGTCGTAAACCAACTCATTGAACGCAACGCCAAGATTCGTGTTCTGACGCGCGACGCCGCGAAGGCAAACTTTCCGGAGGGCGTAGAGATTGCCCAGGGCGAATTGCTCGATCTCGATGCTCTTCGCCAGGCATTCAAAGGTGTCCGCACCTTGTTCCTTCTCAATGCTGTCACGGGCGACGAGTTCACTCAGGCTCTCATCACCCTCAACATTGCCAAAGAGGCGGGTGTCGAACGCGTCGTTTATCTCTCGGTGTTCAACGCCGAAAACTCCGTCAACGTCCCGCATTTTGCTGTGAAGGCGGGTGGCGAACGTATGCTGAGCGAGATGGGATTCAGCGCCACGATCCTGCGCCCGACCTACTTCATCGACAACGAGATCATGATCAAGGATGTCGTTCTCAATCACGGCGTATATCCGATGCCGATCGGCTCCAAGGGCGTTGCAATGGTCGATGCCCGCGATATTGCCGAAGTCGCTGCAATCGAACTGATCCGCCGTGATCAGGCCTCCGAACTCTTGCCAGTCGAAACAATCAATCTTGTCGGTCCAGACACGCTCACGGGACCCAAGGTCGCTGCAATCTGGTCCGAGGTCCTGGGTCGCGATATCGTCTATGGCGGTGATGATCCGAGCGGTTTCGAACAGAACATGGCGAGCTTCATGCCAAAGTGGACCGCTTATGAAATGCGTTTGATGGCAGAACGCTACGTTACCGACGGCATGATCCCGAATGAAGGCGATGTCGAACGGCTTGTGGCGATGCTGAAGCGCCCCCTGCACAGCTACCGTGAGTTTGCGGAGAGCCTTGCTTCGGCCAGCTAACAAGACCGACGGACAGTCAAGCCAAATTACTGAACTGCAACTGGCGAGGAGGCTCGCCAGCTACCCCTACACCTTTCACCGGAGAATCTCATGACCGATATCTGGAGCCCAGTCACACTTGGCGGGATTACCCTGCCGCATCGTCTGGCCATGGCACCGATGACCCGCAGCCGCGCCAAGCTTGACGGAACACCCGGAGACCTCGCGCCGGAATATTACGCACAGCGAGCATCGCTCGGGCTACTGATTAGCGAAGGAACCCAGCCGTCTGACGATGGCCAAGGATACCTGGCGACCCCTGGTATATACACTGACGAGCACGTCGCTGGCTGGCGCAAGGTCACTGACGCCGTCCATGCGGCAGATGGGAGCCTATTCATACAGCTCATGCATGTCGGCAGACGGTCTCACCCTGATAACACTCCGCATCATAATCAGCCTGTTGCGCCATCGGCAATCGCATCCGGAGAGGCGATGTTCACGATGAGCGGGATGCAGCCCGTCCCCCAACCGCGCGCGCTGCAGAAAGAGGAAATCCAGCAGACAATTGCGGATTTCGCCAGCGCCGCAAAGCGTGCTATCGAAGCCGGTGCAGATGGCGTTGAAATCCATGGCGCGAACGGCTATCTGGTACACCAGTTCCTCGCCCCGGACAGCAACCATCGCAATGATGAGTACGGCGGCACGATGAAAAACCGGGCGCGCTTTGCTATTGATATCGTGCGTGCGGTCGTTGATGCCATTGGCCCACAGAAAACTGCCATTCGCCTCTCACCGGGTGTTGCGACAGGTGGCATTACCGAAGGTCAGGACAACGATGAACTGTATCGGTATCTCGCAGTCGAACTTGGCAAGATGGGCTTGGCTTATATCCATGTTCTCTACACTCGCACCGATCTGTTGCTGGAAGATATGAGCCGCTCTTTCGGTGGCCCTCTGGTCCTCAACCGTCCCGGTCGTTTGCGTGAACAGATCGGTGCCGATGTGGCCGCGGGACTTGCCGATATTGAGGCGCTGGGCGTCATGGCACTCGCCAATCCCGATCTTGTGCGGCGTCTCAAGACAGGTGCTACGCTTAATGACCCAAAACCTGCTTTGTTTTACGCAGGCGGCGGCGCTGAAGGTTACACGGACTATCCCCTAATCGACGCAGCATGATGTATAAGCGGGCGAATCGTATTCGCCCGCGATCGCCTTTACCAAGCTTGGTCGCGTCCGATGGCAATTCGAATACAATCAAAACCTAGCCAGAGCTTGCAGAACGCATTGCCAGCCAATGCCCTGGCGTCATGCCGAAGGCTTTGCGGAAATGGCGGGTAAAATGTGCCTGGTCGGCAAAGCCCGCATCTGCTGCCGACTGCGCCAACCCGTTTCCACTGATAATAGACCTTTTCGCCAGTTCGAGTTTGCGCATGATGAGGTATCGATGCGGGCTGGTACCTAGCAACCGGCGAAACTGCCTGGCCAGCTCGTAACGATCCAACCCGGATGCAGCCTCCAGCACTTCAGAGCGCACGATATCGTTGCAATGCCCTACAATGAAGTCGCGGGCACGGAGAACAGCCGACCGAGCCGACTTGGTGATGCTTTTGGGCGGCGCACCTGCTTTGCGAGAAAGACCCGATGCCAGCCGCATCACGACGTCGTCCATGATCAGATCGCTCGGTTCTTCTCTCAGATTGGCAAGAATCTCTGCCAGTGCCTGCCAGAGCCCGATGTCTGCAACGACCGGATCGGGAACGAATGGAAGGGCGTGACTGTAACCATCGACTGCGCCAATCAGGTCGGGAGGCAGATAGATCATCCGATAGATCAACCCATCCTCGGTACCTGCAGCACCATCATGCAGCTCGTCGGGATGCAGCACGATCACGTTTCCGGGGCTGCTGAAACGCTCGGCGCCGCGATAGCGGAAGGTCTGTACGCCGTGGAGTGTCAGCCCTAACGCGTAGGTGTCGTGCCGATGCGGCGAAAATGCATTGCCATGAAACCGGGCTTCGATCCGCTCGACACCATGTGAGGGCGCGGCGATACGCATGCCGTCGGCAAATCCGACTTTGCACGAATGTTCAAGACCGCCCGCCTTGCTCGGAGCTAGGTCTTCTTTTCCCTCGATACCCTGAATGGAGTTCAACCGCATGTTCGACACCAAGATCGCAATCGTTATCCGCAATGACCTCGCAACCTGGCAGAAGTTGAACGTCACCGCCTTCCTGACCAGCGGCATCGTTGCACAGACACCAGCCATCATCGGCGAACCATATCGGGATGCGGATGGTCATGTCTACAATCCCATGACGATCCAGCCAATCGTGGTCCTCGCCGCAGACCAGGATATGCTGCGCACAATTCATAGGCGGGTTCTCGACCGCGACGTTACAGCCTCGGCTTATATCGAGGAGATGTTTTCAACAGGGCACGACGCTGCCAACAGGGAGGTGTTCGCCCAGTTCGGCCCAGACAATTCGAAACTGGTAGGACTGGCACTTCGAGCCGAAAAGAAGGTCGTCGATAAGATCGTAAAGGGAGCAAAAATGCATCCTTGATGTATCGGAATTCAGGTTTGGGCACCGCGATGACGTTGAAATAGCTTTGCGCGGAAGCTAATTCACGTGGCCGATTTTCAGTTGAAGTCTAACTTTTGCAAAAGTCGGTAAGCGTCTGATTATCCATCGTTCTTCAGTGCTGCGAGCGTGGCTTGATCGCCTTCGCTTCCATTAAAAACGTGAAGGGCGGTCTCGAATGACGAACCACTCTGGGCGGCGATGCCAAATAACGTCACGCTGGAATGAAACTTGAGGTCATCAGGAGAGCCAAGAATTTCACGTGCACCGAGGCGGGGATGGCTGAGCATGACGCTCGTGCACTCCTTCAAACGGGGTCAGAGAACCGGATGTTTCAAGTAGGCTTCTGCTTCAGAACGTCCAGAGATCGCGTAAACGCGGGCAGTTGCCGATCGACCAAGTCCGTGAATTTGCGGAAAGATGAACCACATCCAGTACGACTTCTTTCGGTCGTCAAGCAGCTTACGCAAGCCTCTGGTGTAAATTAAAGTGCAGATCGTCGCACGAAGCATTCTTCAGCCGGCAAACCGGCTGAGTTATGGTTCGACAAAACCCTACTGCCAGAAAACCAGGATGCACCGCCTCGCCAGGTTGTTTCAAATCGCAATAGATAGAAAACATACAGAATTTCAGTGGTTTAGGCTTCGACATCTAGGTGTCTGTGGTTCTGATCCTTTCAACGCGGTCAACTTTCGTCACTCGAAGGCAGCCAACCATTTCGGATGTCTCGGGGCGACGCCTGAGGACCTCCGCTCAACAAAGGTTGATGCAATAAGTATGCGCCTTGCGAGGACCGGCTGACCTTGCGTTTCGATGCGTTCCAGGAGTAGCCGCATGGCTGTCGCGCCCATTTCTGCGCCCTGTACCTTGATGGTTGTTAAGTGAGGGGAAATTTGGGTCGCGGCAGAAAAGTCGCCGAAGCCCACAACGGACATGTGTTCCGGAATACGGTAACCACGCGCCAGGAGTTCGGAAACAGCGGTGAGAGCCAGTCCGTCGTGAGCGCAGAACAAGGCTGTCGGTGCGATCTTGGCATCGTGAAGACGTAGTAGCGCAGGGATAAATCCGCCATCTTCGTCAAAGCGCAAATCGTGCAACCTTGCGTCGGGGTATTGGTCAAGACTTTCGCGTAGACCATGATAACGTTCCATACGTCCGCGATAGCCTTCCTTGCCCTGCACGAAAGCGATGTCGCGATGCCCTAGTTTGAACAGATAATCGCCAACCGCAATCCCCGCTTCATGGTCGGTGCCGCCGACGTGGTCGGCCTGTTCGAGGGGAAACACCCAACCCAGCCGGACCGACGGCACGCCGGACGCCTTGACGATGTCCAGCGTCATTTGTTCATGCGGGCCGACAAGAATGATGCCAGCACTATCCTGCACCATCGCCTCGACCCTGTCGGCATCATGCGTCCACTGCAAACGCACCGGCTGGCCGAGCCGATGCGCCTCCTTCTGCATGCCGTCCTGAAGCATGGTGCGCAATTCGTAGCTGACGCTATCGACCTGATCGTGAAAGATCAGCGTGATCTCGCGCTGCTCGTCGGCAGGCTTTTGGCGCTGGTAGCCCAGCGTGGCGGCAGCGTCCTCGACGCGCTTGCGCGTCGCCTCGCTGACTCCGGCTTTTCCTGACAGCGAGCATGATACCGCGAATTTGGACAGGCCCGTGTGATTGGCGATATCCTGCAATGTCACTTTGCGCATAATGCATCCTCCCATTGTGATGCCGCGAACGAAATAAAATTAAACATAACGCTTTACCTAACAAAATACATAATACAAGCTAAACTAATACGGTCATGCAAGCTATCTGTTTGGCGACGCAGCCGTCCAATATTGCGGGGTCGATCCTGAGGAGGAGAGGTAAACTCGCGATACGTGATTGGAGGAGGAAACAAATGCAAGGATTCAATCGCCGCGCGTTTCTCGCTGCGAGCACTGCTGCCGTCATATTGCCCGCCCTGCAAGCCTTTGCGCAAACGAGCGCCTTTAAAGAACCCGCCATGCTGGACGCCATCGTCAAGGACGGCAAGCTGCCAGCCGTTGCAAATCGCCTACCAATCAACCCGCTGGTCGTCACACCGCTTGACCGCGTCGGAACACACGGCGGTGACTGGAATAGCGCGATCGTCGGTGGCGGGTCCCTTTCCATGCTGTTCCGCTATCAAGCTTACGAGCCGCTGTTGCGGTACGAGCCAGATTGGTCCGGCGTGGTACCGAATGTCGCAGAGCACTACGAAAGCAACGCCGATGCCACGGAATTCACTTTCAGGCTGCGCAAGGGGATGAAGTGGTCGGACGGCGAACCATTCACTACGGAAGACATCATGTTCTGGTACGAGGACATCTTCGATTACGAGGGCCTTAACGATATCGGCCAGAACCATTTGCGGGCAGGCGGAAAAAAGGCCCGCTTCGAAGCCGTGGACGATGTGACGTTCAAGGTAATTTTCGCAGCACCCAACGGTCTGTTTCCGTTGCGGCTGGCATGGGCCAACGACGACCAGACCACCCGCGCGCCGAAACATTATCTCAAGCAGTTCCACATCAAGTACAACCCTAACGCCGAACAGGAAGCCAAGACCAAGGGCGCGTCGGGCTGGATTCAGCTGTTCCAACGCGAAGCGGGACTTGTCGTGGACAACGAGTTTTTCCAGAATTCGCAGCGCCCCGTCATCCATGCTTGGAAGATGGCGGTCGCACCGGGACAAAGCACCGACCGCGCCATTGCCGAGCGTAACTCGTTCTACTGGAAGGTCGATACTGAGGGAAATCAACTGCCCTACATCGATCGCATCGTCTATCAGATGGTCGCCGATGCGCAGGTCTTACTGTTGAAGGCGATGCAGGGTGAAATCGATCTGATGGACCAGTACATTGCCACGCCGGCCAACCGGGCGGTGCTTTACGACTCGCAGGAACAGGGCCAGTTCGGCCTGTATACGCTGACATCGACCGAAACCAACGAGATGGTTTTTCAACTCAACCTCAACCATCCGGACGAAGCCAAGCGCAAGCTCTACGGCAACAGGGATTTCAGGGCAGCGCTTTCGATGGCCCTGGACCGGCAGGCGATCATCGACACGGTGTTCATCGGACAGGGAACGATCTCGCAACCCGCTGTGCGGGCGGAAGACCCTCTTTACAACGAGCGTCTGGCCACGCAATTCACCCAATACGAACCCGATGCGGCCAACGCCCTGCTCGACAAGATCCTTCCCAACAAGGATGGTGAAGGTTTCCGGCAGGATGAAAACGGCAAGCGGGTGACGGTCATATTCGAGATCGACCAGGCCCGAACCACCTTCCTCGACATCTTCCAGCTGGCGCTGCCGATGTTTCATGCGGTGGGGGTGGATGTGCAAATGCGAAGCATGGATCGTTCGCTATGGGAGGTCCGTGTTCGCCAAGGCATCGACTACGACGCGACCGCACACCGATTCGGCGGCAATGGCGGCATCGCGGCCATTCTCGATCCGCGCTATTTCATTCCCAACACGACCGAGGCGCTGTACGCTAAGGGATGGCAGTTGTGGTACCGCGATCCAGCGTCCAAAGGTGCGGTCGAACCGCCGCAGCCGGTCAAGGATGCATTGGCGCGTTATGACCGTGTGCTGGGCTCACCGGACCCGGAGGTGCAGCGAAAGCTTATGGCGGAAATACTGGAGATCGCTGCCGACCAGTTTTACGTCTTCGGCGTGTGCCTGCCTAGCGACAGCTACGGTGTGGTCAAGAACAATATGCAGAACGTTCCCAAATCAATGCCGAATTCATGGGGATATCCGACGCCCGGGCCCGCCAACCCCGAAACCTTTTTCAAGGCCTGATCCCACCGTCCTATCCCGGCACCCGACACCGGGATGGGCACATCAACGTTACGAACGCGCTTGATGGGCGCGACGGCATTCTATTGTCATTGGAGACCACATGTTGCATCGACCAACCGCCATTTCCGAAATTGCCGTTCGCTCTCCCGAATGGTTCAAATCCGCCACTCGCTGGACGCAGTTGACGTTTGCGGAAGACGACCCGGCGAAATATGACCCCGAATTCTGGATCGATGTTTTCAAGCGCACCAAGTCGAATGCGGTCTGCCTTTCGGCGGGCGGCTATATCGCCTACTACCCAAGCAAAATTCCCCTTCACTACGTGTCGAGCTTCATCGGCGACTCCGACCCGTTCGGCACCATCGTGGAAGGCGCACGCAAATTGGGAATGCACGTCATGGCGCGCGTCGATCCGCACGCCATCCATGCAGATGCGGCAAAGGCCCATCCCGAATGGGTGGCGATCAATGCGGATGGAAGCCCGCGTGAGCATTGGGCATTTCCCGGCATCTACGTCACCGATGCGCTGGGGAGCTATAATCGCGACTTCACTACTGATGTCATTAGCGAAGTCGTGACCAAGTATGACATCGATGCCGTGTTCGCCAACCGCTGGCAGGGGCATGGCGTGTCCTACAGCGAAGGCAATCGCAAACGCTTTAGGCAGGAAACAGGTTTTGATCTGCCGTTGAAACCGGATGCAACCGATCCGGCGTGGCAGGCCTGGGCCGCATGGCGCAGACGCATTCTCACTGAACTCGTGGTCTATTGGGACGAGACAGTCAAATCCATCCGTCCCCATGCCAGCTTCATCCCGAATATGAGTGGCTCGTCGCTGATGGAATTCGACCTTTCGCTCATTCAGCAGCATTGCCCGATCCTGTTCGTCGACCATCAGGCGCGCCAGGGCGTGGAAGTCGGCTGGTCCGCCGGGCGTAACGGTAAACGTATTCGTGGAACGTTCCGCGACCGGCCCGTTGGCCTCATCACCTCCATAGGCCCCGAAGAAGAATATCGATGGAAGGATTCCGTCCAGAGCGGCGAGGAGATCAAGCTCTGGATTCACGATGGCATGGCGCAGGGCCTTTTCCCGTGGTTCACTAAATTCAATGCCTGCGTTCCCGATGACCGCTGGGTGCGGCCCGTTGCGGAAGCCTTCAATCTCCATGCAGACATCGAGCCGCATCTGGAGGGCATGCAACCAACCGCCGAAATCGCCATCATCGATCCGTCAACGACGCTGCGGCACTGGGCACCGGAGCAGCGCCACGTTGCCGAACATAATGATCTTGGCTTTTATCATGCGCTGGTGGAAGCACGCATTCCGTTCGAATTTCTTTCCGATCAGGTCATGAACCAGGATGCGTTGGATCGGTTCAAGCTCATCATTCTGGCCAATGCCACCTATCTGTCTGACGACCAGTGCGCGGCTATCGAGCAGTATGTGCGGCGCGGCGGCTCGGTCGTGGCCGCGCATGAAACCTCTCTCTATAATGAAGTCGGCAAGCGGCGAGATAATTTCGGCCTGTCGAATGTCTTCGGCGCCTCGCTGACTTCTGCACCTCGCGGGCCTGTCAAGAACACCTATGTCGCGCTGTCCGATCCCCACCCGTTGAACGATGGTTACGAGGGGGCAACGCGCATCATTGGCGGCACTCACATGATTGCAGTGGATGCAAATTCGGATGCAGAAACGCCGTTCCTTTACGTTCCCGATTTTCCAGACCTGCCCATGGAGGAAGTCTACCCACGTAAAGCGCCGAGCGGCGCTGCCGTGGTTGCGCGTGAGACGGGCCATGGAGGTCGCGTGGTCTACATCCCATGGAACATCGGCGAAGTCTTCTGGAAGGTGCTTGCACCCGATCACGGCAGGCTGATCGCAAACGCCGTGAATTGGGCTCTTGGTCAGGACCATCGTGTGACGGTTGACGGAAAAGGCATCATCGATATCGCCATCTATGAAAACGAGGATGCGATGGCAATCTTCCTCGTCAACCTCACCAACCCGATGATGATGAAGGGTCCCTTGCGGGAGGTCTATCCGATCGGCGAACAGACACTATCGATCGAACTGCCGAAGGGTCGTACGTCTGCCTCGGTGAAATCGCTGGTGAAAAACGAGACGGCGTCCTGCAAGATCGTTGGCAACCGTGCACAAATCACCGTGCCTTCCATCCAGGACCTCGAAACGGTTCATCTGACTTGGCAATCATAAGCCGGATAGCATGTAGCGGGAGGAACCCATGCTGACATATGTGGCGAAGCGCGTTCTGTACATGATACCGACCCTGTTCGGCATGTCCTTGATCGCATTCATGATCATTCAGTTGCCACCCGGCGATTATCTGACCTCGCTTCTTTCCACCATGGCCGATGGCGGGCAGAATTTGGACGAGGCCACGATTGCGCGCCTACGCGCGCAATATGGTCTCGATCAACCGGTCTA
The DNA here is from genome assembly GCF_040427045.1 of Agrobacterium vacciniicorymbosi. Taxonomy (NCBI): domain Bacteria; kingdom Pseudomonadati; phylum Pseudomonadota; class Alphaproteobacteria; order Hyphomicrobiales; family Rhizobiaceae; genus Agrobacterium; species Agrobacterium vacciniicorymbosi. Next base: position 71,606 of record NZ_JBETMF010000016.1, on the reverse strand, counting down.
TGTCCAGTATGTCGTCTGGATCAGCGGAATACTGACCCGTGGCGATTTCGGATATTCCTTCGAGTGGAACCAGCCGGTATCGACCCTGATCTGGGACCGGATGGGTTCGACCCTTCTGATCTCGCTGGCAAGCCTACTGCTGGTCTGGGCGATATCGCTCCCAATCGGCATCTATTCCGCGGTCAGGCGCCATTCCTTCGGCGACCATGCCTTTACGCTCCTCGGCTTCATCGGGCTGGCCGTTCCGAACTTCATTATGGCGCTGACGCTGATGTATGCGAGCTACCGGTTTTTAGGGCAAAGCGTTGGGGGGATATTTTCCCCCGCCTTTGTCGATGCGCCGTGGAGCATCGCAAAATTTCAGGACATGCTCAGCCATATGTGGATACCGGTGATCGTCATCGCCATGTCAGGCACTGCTGCCATGATCAGAATTCTGCGGGCAAACCTGTCGGACGAATTAAGCAAGCCCTATGTCATCACGGCCCGTGCCAAGGGTTTGCCTGAGCGCAAGGTTATCGTGAAATACCCCGTCCGCATCGCTCTCAACCCTTTCGTCAGCTCTATCGGCTGGGTGCTGCCCGACCTTGTATCCGGCGTTACCATCACCGCTATCGTGCTGAACCTTCCAACGGCCGGACCGCTTCTGTTGCGGGCGCTGGTCGGTCAGGACATGTATCTCGCCGGAAGTTTCATTCTCCTGATGGGCGTGCTGACACTGGTGGGCATGCTGATCTCAGACATATTGCTTGCGGTGCTCGACCCCCGCATCCGGTTCAATTGAGGGGGTGGCCATGTCGATCAACCAGAACCCGACCGTCGCACTGGAAACTGGCCCGGCCATCAGCCCATTGAAGTCCGGGCGCAAGGTAGCAAGCCTGGAGGCCGCGGGGCAATGGACGCTCATCCGTCAGCGCTTCTTCCGTCACAAGGTCGCCGCCTTTGCCGCAGGCATCATTCTTTTACTTTATCTGATCGGTGCCTTTGCCGAGTTCTTGGCACCGAGCCTGCCGAACACGTCGCGCCCGCAATACACCTTTGCGCCGCCGCAACGCATTGCGCTGTTTGCACCGACTGCCGATGGTGGCTCGCAATTTCTGCCACATGTGAAGGGCTACAAGATCGAGATCGAGCCGAGAGCCCTTCGCCGCAGCTTCGTTGTCGACGACACGAAAATCACTCCCATCGGAATTTTCGTCAAAGGTGCACCCTACAAGCTGTGGGGCATCATTCCGCTGGAAACGCATCTGGTCGGTCCGCTGGACGCCCGTGACCCGATGTATCTGCTGGGTTCGGACCGGCTCGGACGAGATCTTATGAGCCGACTGATCTATGGAACCCGTGTTTCCATGTCCATCGGCCTTATCGGCGTTGCCATTTCGTTGACGCTCGGCGTCGTGATGGGCGCGATCTCAGGCTATTATGGCGGCTGGGTGGACACGCTTATTCAACGCATCATCGAGATCGTCAGCGCCATGCCGACCATACCGCTCTGGCTGGGGCTGGCCGCCGCCATACCCCTCACCTGGTCGCCGCTGTCGGTCTACTTCGTCGTCACGCTGATCGTTTCGCTGTTGAGTTGGACCGGTTTAGCGCGCGAGGTTCGAGGACGTTTCTTCGCTCTACGCGGCGATGATTTCGTGACGGCTGCGCGGCTAGACGGCGCCGGGGAACGGCGGATAATATTCCGCCACATCCTGCCATCTCTGACCAGCCATATTCTGGCGGTGGTGACGCTTGCCATTCCCACCATGATCGTTGCTGAAACCTCACTGTCGTTTCTCGGTGTCGGATTGAAACCGCCGGTCGTCAGTTGGGGTGTGCTGTTGCAGGACGCACAGAACGTGCGCACGGTTGCTACCGCCCCGTGGCTGTTGATCTGGCCCAGCCTTGCGGTCGTTTTGGCTGTGCTGTCCTTCAATTTCTTCGGCGATGGCCTGCGCGATGCAGCCGACCCCTACGACAGCTGAGAGGACGTGAGATGACAAAGCCCGAAACTTTGCTGGCGGTCAAAGACCTGTCCATCGATTTCCATCTCAGAACCCATGTACTTCATGCCGTTCGCAAAGTCAGTTTTGACCTTGAACCTGGAAAGACGCTTGCACTGGTGGGAGAGAGCGGTTCAGGCAAATCAGTGACCGCCCGTGCCCTGATGCGGATCATCGACAAGCCCGGACAGATGACCGGTGGCCAGATCGTCCTCGATGGGCCAAACGGACCCGTAGATATCGCAAAATTTGCAGCGAGCAGTCGCGAAGTTCTGGCCATTCGCGGTGGACGAATCGGCCTGATCTTTCAAGAACCGATGAGTTCGCTGTCGCCGGTCCACACCATTGGCTCACAGATCATGGAAGCTGTGCGTCTGCATCGACGCATGTCGAAAAAGCAGGCGCGGGAGCGGTGTATCGAACTGCTGCGGCAGGTGGAGATACCGCAACCGGAAATGATGGCCGATCGGTACACCTTCGAGTTTTCCGGCGGAATGCGCCAGCGGGCGATGATTGCGATGGCGCTGGCCTGCGACCCAGAAGTCCTAATCGCCGATGAGCCGACGACGGCGCTGGATGTGACGACGCAGGCCGAAATCCTCGATCTCATCAAGCGGCTGCAGGTCGAGCGCGGCATGGCAATGCTGCTCATCACCCACGACATGGGCATTGTCGCCGAAGTCGCGGACGAGGTCGCCGTCATGCGCTTTGGCAAGATTGTCGAAAAGGGGCCGGTGGACGAGATTTTCCATGCCAGCCAGCACGCCTACACGCGGCAACTTCTTGAAGCGACGGTCAAACTTGAAAGCGGCGCAGCCACGCGCGCCTTGCCGGCATCGCTGACAGCCAACGTTTCTCCGATCCTGTCGGTGCGCAATCTTTCCAAAATCTACGGCGCACCATCCGGACTGTTTTCGCGGAGCGGCGGTCGCGGTCTGGTGGCCGTGGATGACGCAAATCTTGACCTGTTTGCCGGCGAAAATCTCGGCATTGTCGGTGAAAGCGGCTCGGGCAAAACCACGCTTGGACGGATGATACTGCGCATTGTCGAGCCGACCTTCGGGACGATCGCCTATCGCGAAAAAGCCGATGCGGCACCGATCGACGTCACCTCACTGAGCAAAGTGGGTCTGCGCGCCTACCATCAGGACGTGCGTCTCATCTTTCAAGACCCGTTCGCATCGCTCAACCCACGCATGACGGTGAAGCAGATCATCGGCGATCCTCTTGTCATCGCCGGTGGCATGTCCGGCAAAGCTGTTGAGACGCGCGTTGCCGAACTTTTACAAAAGGTCGGGCTCGATCCTCTGGCGATGGAGAGGTACCCACATGCCTTTTCCGGTGGCCAGCGTCAGCGGATCGGCATTGCAAGGGCGCTTGCAGTCAACCCGAAGGTCATCGTCGCCGACGAGGCGACCTCGGCGCTCGACGTCTCGATCCGGAGCCAGATCCTCGACCTGCTGCTCGACATTCAAAAGCAGCTCAATCTCAGCTTCATCTTTATTTCGCACGATATCTCGGTGGTGCGCTATTTCTGCGACCGCGTCGCCGTCATGCACAAAGGCAAGATCGTTGAGGTGGGTGATGCGGAAACCATCTGCACCGCCCCCTCGCAGCCTTACACGAAACGACTGATCTCTTCCGTTCCGAACCCCGACCCCCGCAACAAGCGCATGCTGCACCGCCTGCGCGCAGACCAAGTTTGAGGCCATTGCCGATGCCGAAATTCGCCGCCAACCTGTCCATGCTTTACACCGAACATCCGTTCATGGAACGGTTTGCCGCCGCTGCTGCCGATGGCTTTGCGGCAGTGGAATATGTTAGCCCCTACGAGGAGGCGGCAGAGACGATTGCAGCGGAACTCGAGAAGTGCAATCTGACGCAGGCCCTGTTCAACCTACCGGCTGGCAACTGGATCGCAGGCGAGCGCGGTATCGCCTGCCTGCCGGAGAGGGTCTCCGAGTTCGAGACGTCCGTGGAAACGGCAATCCGCTATGCAAAAGTTCTGGGATGCCATAAGATTAATTGTCTGGCTGGCATTCAACCGCTAGGTGTCGATCAACAGGTTCTGGAAGACACGCTCGTCGGCAATCTCGGGCACGCGGCGCAACGTCTGGCGGATGCCGGAATTGCCCTTGTCTTCGAACCCATCAACACCCGCGACATACCCGGATATTTCGTCACCAACACCCATCAGGCCGAACGGATAATGGACCGTGTCGGGCATTCCAACCTGCTGATCCAGTATGATTTCTATCACATGCAAATCATGCAGGGCGATCTCGTCGCGACCTTCGAGCGCCTGCTCGACAAAATCGGCCACGTTCAGATCGCCGATAATCCCCGACGGAATGAGCCGGGGACGGGCGAGATCAACTACGACTTTATTTTCAAGCGTCTAGATGAACTTGGTTACGACGGATGGGTGGGCTGCGAATATCGACCGGCGTCGACTACCAGTGCAGGCCTTGGCTGGTTGAAAGCATATCAACAGGAGGATTGAGCTATGAAAATAGGATTTATCGGACTGGGCGTCATGGGGCGCCCGATGGCGCAGCATTTGATCGATGCCGGACATGATCTTTATCTTCACAGGGTCAAACCCGTGTCGAACCACCTCGTCGAAAGCGGTGCGAGGGCCTGCAGTTCGGCTGCGGAGGTGGCGCGCAGCGCCGACATCGTGATCTTGATGCTGCCGGACACGCCCGATGTGGAAAACGTTCTCTTCGGTGACGATGGCGTGGCACACGGTCTTGATACGGGAAAGCTCGTCATCGACATGAGCTCGATTTCACCGATTGCAACAAAGGATTTTGCCGCCCGTATTGAGGCGCTGGGATGCGATTACCTCGACGCGCCGGTGTCAGGTGGTGAAGTTGGCGCCAAGGCCGCATCGCTGACCATCATGGTCGGCGGCAAACCGGATGTTTTCGAGCGCGCAAAGGAACTGTTCGAAAAGATGGGCAAGAACATCACCCTGATCGGTGCTGTCGGGAACGGTCAGGTTGCTAAGGTCGCCAACCAGATTGTGGTTGCTCTCAATATTCAGGCCGTTTCGGAGGCCCTTCGCTTCTCAAAGAAATCTGGTGCAGACCCCTCCATCGTGCGCAAGGCATTAATGGGCGGCTTTGCGTCGTCCCGCGTACTGGAGGTCCACGGCGAACGTATGATCAATGAAACGTTCGAGCCCGGCTTCCGGATGAGCCTGCACCATAAGGACATTTCGCTCGCGCTCGAATCGGCACGGCTGCTGGAGCTTATGCTGCCCAACACCGCGATGGTTCATCAGTTGATGAACTGCGCATTGGATAAAGGCTTGGGTGACAAAGATCACTCTGCCCTTATCAACGCAATATGAAGTCTTCCGGCCATTTGTCCAATTACGGGAGCGATTGATCATGATCACAAGTCCCCGCCTGTTCCTTACATCTTTATACGAAGCAGCAATCGAGGCCGCCAGTCCTTTAAACAGGATTAAAGATCTTCTGCCGCGCCCGCCTGATGGCGGACGCGTCGTAGTCATAGGCGCAGGCAAAGGGGCGGCGCAAATGGCGCAATCGCTGGAAAGTCTTTGGGACGGCCCGCTGACAGGTTTGGTCGTAAACCCTTATGGTTACGAGTGAGACACAGACCGAATCGAGGTCATCAGTGCCGCTCATCCTGTGCCAGACAGTGCCGGGATTAAGGCGGCCGAACGTATGATGGCCTCTGTATGCAACCTATCTAGTAATGATATTGTGATCGCGGTGATTTGCGGTGGGGTATCTGCGCTCTTACCAGCACCGCCGATGGGGTTTGCTCTTGCCGACGAAATAGCTCTGAACGAGGAACTACTAGCGTCGGGTGCTTCGATTTTGGCCATCAACGCCGTCCGCAAGCGTTTCTCAACAATTAAAGGCGGGCGGTTGGAGGCATTGACGAAGGCGAGGGTGATTAGCTTCGTAGTATCCGATATTCCTGGAGACGACCCGGCGCTGGTGTCGTCTGATCTAACGATCCCCAACCTGAGCACCCGCAATGATGCCGGGAAAGTATTGCACGGTATCGGCTGAAACTGCCGGCGCCGATACTGAGTTTTATAGCATCTGATGCATCCGATGCACCGAGCCCAGCGGATACAGTCTCTGCCGGACACAGCCACCACATTGTTTCGTCTTCAAGAATTGCGCTTTGAAGCAGCGGTAGCGCTTGCGCGAGTTTCAGGTGTCACGCGAGTTATACTATCTGATTGCATGGAGGGCGAAGCGCGAGATGTTGGCCTCGTACACGCGCCCATAGCACGTGAGATCGCGTTGCACGACAGTCCTTTCATCAGGCCCTGCGTGCTGTTGTCTGGAGGCGAAACGACAGTGACGCTTCGAGAGAGAGGTGGTGAAGGTGGACGCAATGGAGAATTCGCGCTGTCTCTTGCGATGGCGATCAATGGACTTGATGTCCATGCACTCGCCGCCGACACCGATGGCATAGATGGCTCTGGAGACATTGCGGGCGCCTTCGCTGATGGCACGAGCGTCAAACGGCTCTTAAAGAAGCAAGTCAACGGCGATGCGCGGCTGTTGGGTAGTGATAGCTACCCTGCCTTTTCCGCTATTGGGGATCTGTTTGTCTGCGGACCAACCAACGTGAATGTAAATGATTTCAGAGCTATATTGGTCAGATGAGCGCGACTGATACAAGAGGGCGTTGGTTCAGGTCCCTTCAAGGCGCTCTCGTCCAAGGCGCTACATCGAGTTAGGACGCCCCGTCGACACTAACCGCAGCCGACGATGCAAGGGATCGGCTTGTGGGTGTTTTAGCAATTCGCTTTGTTCCGCGGCCTCAACGCGATTCCGCCCAAGGGCTTTCGCGCGATACAGCGCGCCATCGGCGCTTGCAAGCATCTCGGCGAGGTCGTTGCAGTCTGGTGCCGCAAGGCCAATACTGACGGTGGCCCGGATTTTCAAGCCCTCTGCCTGAGCGGCTGCTTTGGCAAACCGGGTTGCGATCGACGAGCCACGACTGAAAGCTTGGGAATGGTCGCACCGTGGCAGAAGCGCAGCGAATTCCTCACCGCCTAGCCGGACAATAAGCGCGTCGGGCCCCGCTTCTTCGCGGGCGGTTTCGGCGAACAGCTGCAAAACCTTATCTCCTGTTGAATGTCCATGACGGTCGTTGATCGCCTTGAAATGGTCGAGGTCGAAGGCGAGCAGAGAGACGGGGTCACCATGCCGCTCCCGGAGGATCCGAGATGCCTGCTCAAAAAAGGCGTGACGGTTTGCAAGCCCGGTCAACTGATCGGTTTGTGACATGCGGAGCAGGTGGAGTTTTTCCTCCTCTCGAATAATCATCAGAAAGGACATCGGCATCGCTACCGAGTACAAGACGGCCTCGTACATCGTCACCTTCCCAACGATGGAGATAATATCTTGCCCATATTGCTGAAGGAGAACAGGTGCAATGAACGCTCTGCCAAGGTAGAACAGGGCATGGAAGGCCGAGATCGATACTGCGATCGGACGTGAGCGCAATCGCTGGACCGTGCGACTGCGCAGAAGCATCCAGGCTGTCACGCCGCAAGTCAGCGCTATGGGGATAGACGAGACGTGGTTCCAGAAGGCGGCCGGGAAGTGCGTACCAGCGATCGCCCACGCGATGGCTAAGAAGCTTAGCGCTACGACGGACGACCAGAAATACCGGTGACCGTCCAGCCCGGCGACAGCGTTAAGGACCAGAAGGTAGCCCAACAGCATTAGGATGTTGATCGCCCCCATGCCGAGCGCGACCGGAAAATGGCTGAGGTTCATTGCAAGAATGCAGCCGAGAACGAACGTGAAGAGTGCCGCGGCCAGAACACCGAGCACGCGTGCGCGACCTGGATGAGCCTGCCTTTCCCAAAGGATAAGCGACGCTGACACCAGGAGCGTTCCGACGGTCAAATACCAAAGGGTTTGTAAATCGATCTGCATTGCTTTGCCTGCCTTAAGTGAAAGCCTACAGGGTGATCTTTATAAGATTCTTACTTCGCCTCTTATATTGCCGACATGGTTGGCGTAGCATTAATCTTGCAGTTGAGCGCCTGCACCGAAGCTAGGGGAACGTTCCGCAAAAGGATTTGCCGGCCGATCAAATGCGACGGTACACAGGGCGCCTGTCTCTTGAGACTTTTATTGGTGCTTAACTATCGCCAGCCTCCTGAATTCACCTGCCGAGTAAGTCCGCACATTTATTGCTGCCTCCAAAATGGGCAGGGAATGTGTAAGGATCGCGAAGACTAAACTGCGATGCAGACCACCGATAAAACGAGCGGATAATCTGATCTGGATTTCCAGCCGTCATACTGCCAGCTTTTGCGACGCTGGGAACGGATCAAACATATCCTGCCAACGCTCCTGCAAGTCTTTCGAGCTCTCGATCAGGCCGGGACCACTGAAACGCTCAGAACTGGCGCAAGGCGCGTGAGCGTCTTCCCAACATTGCTGTCTATTTACCTCCGGGTATACGGAAAATTCGATTGTCCGAGGCGGTGAACTTGACGCAGGCGTTTAGCTCCTGTCGAAAACCTATACTCGCCAAACACTTGCGCCAAAATTTCGATCTAATTTGGAGAAGGGCAAACAACTCGCCATTCTTGTGGAGGCACAGCACAAACTAAAGCCTGCTTCAGGCTGTCGTTCCGTTTGCACCAGGTCACCGCACAATTGACGGTGCTGCTCGTGGGGGATGAGGGTTGATCCGAATGAACACGGACGAGATCCGTCAGGCAGGTTAATCGTGGACGAGACAGTCAGAGCAGAAGGGGCGACGGCAGCCTTGGGAACTTTACCCCGTATGTCAATTTGACGGGCGCGTCTGGTCCAGAGCATGCGAGTCGCGCAAGAGTATTGCGGCTTACAGCACCCATCGTCTTTGCAACCGGAGATGCGTCCAGCATAGCGTCGGGAATAGTTTCGGGGATTGTTGTGAGATCATGCGACGCGGAAGCGGTGGTAGGTACCATTCAATCGACATTTTCGCATGGTTTCAGGACTGGAATTCTGGGCACCTCTGAACGGTTAGAGCCTTATCCTCATGAAAGAGCCCCTCATCTAACAGTGTGTACGCTGCATCGTTGCGTAGAATCAGCTCATTTATTCAAAAGTCTGCCCAGTCCTACCTCCCGTAAGCCTGCTCGAGCTTGTGCGTTTAGCTATAGAGCTGCCTTTATTGCGGACGAGAGATAGCGAGCAGCTAATTCGTTGCCGCGTCCCTCGGCAACAGCAAGTGCAGCTCTGCAATATGCTTGCAGCGGATCGGTCGTGTGTGACTTAACTGAGGAGCTCGCGTCCAGCACCGCCCCTGTGTAGAATGTCGGAATACCCGTTTCGTCGCGGAGACAGCGACCGAACGCTATGAGCGAACGAGCAGCTCCGTTAGGATGCAGAACCCGAAACTGGCCGTTGGACGCTTCCCCTGTCAAAATCGCTCGATGGATGTTAGCAGCAATTGAAGGGCGATCTTCTTCTAAAATGATTGAAAAAATCTTCTCGACTTGCATGCCTTTGGCGAGATCTTCTCTAGGCAACCCATATAGCTCAGCAAGATATGAATCGCCATACAGTCTGTTTTCGAGGACATCCCAATTATAAAATCCCATGGCCTGCCCAAGTGAAATGATGTTGATATTTCCGGTTGGGTCTGAATGCAAACATTCCTCCTTTTTTTGGAAATACAAATACGCTGATGTCCTCAGATTTGCATGAAGGATGACTAAAATAAAGATGTCAGAGTATTTTTGTTTAATCTTTCAGTCACTGGCTATTTGTTACGTTGCGTAAAGCAAAGATCGCGAGACGGCCTTCGTCGGACCTGCCAATCTAATTGCGACAACGAACTGCTCAGCTCTAAACGATTATCATTCAGGCGGCCGCTGACTTAAAAACAACCCGACAGCTCACGAAGATCTTTGCGATCCTGAATCTTCAGGAAGCCGAGCCGGCCATCGCGATTTCGAACGCAGGTGGAGTGGATTCAGCCTGATGCGACGATCGCGCTTTGTGAGATGCGACCAGCGGAACGGACGACCGCCGAACGTGAGCGAGCCGATGCCGAATGCCAAGCAAACGCGATCGCAGCGGCACTTGTGTCAGTTGCAAACCAGATACACGAAACAGATGATGCGTGCCCTGTCTGCCATAGACATCTCTCACCTGGCGCAAGTCGCAGTTTTCTCGTCAATTGTGGGACGCCCAGCGTTGCTCAAGCCGAATGTTTCGGCGGCGCAAGAGAGCTGCGTGACACTCGCAGAGGGTGCTGAGTCGAAGCTGAAGGAAACGGGCGATGATAACGTTGCCGGCCTTGCAGAGCTGCGAAAAGAAAATGAACCTGTGAATAGCGATCCGATCCGCGCTATCCCATCTTTCTTCTGAAACGTGCTCCACTCCTGCTCCTACAAAACTTCATCCCAGAGTTGACTGTCTTGTTGCTTATGGATGTTGACGGAACTCGCAAGTCATCCTATCGGTATAGCCGCCCTGGTGTAGGAATTCAGTCGCAAAACGAGAAATGATATGGTTAAAAAGCACGCCGAAATTGAGGGCATTGTCCGTTTGCTTCACCGGAATAACAAAGCTCTGCTCGAGTTTGTCAAGGACCGAAAAGTCGAAAGCTTCGATGCTGGCGTGGACCGCGTGTTTGGAGACTCTGCGGCAAGACCGAATCTTGTTGATATTAATGGGTTCTCTATTATCGGGTCAGTTCGAAAAAAGCACGTTGTCAGCTTTATCCCCCGCAGTTGGGAAGACCGGTTTTCCAAACACGGCAGTCGATGGGCTGGATGTGAGCGCTGGTGGGCTGGGTTGCCGTTGGCTGTTTGGATCGAATTTCGCATGGCTGCAGCCAGCAAATCCGGTTACTTACGTCTGGTGGCGGAGGTAGGGCCACTGCACGATCTGGAATTTAGAGAGCGCTTGATCGAAAATATTGAAGATCAAGCAAGGGCTGCTGGCCTCATACGAGTGCGGTTCCCGCAGGGCGCTCTGCAGTCTCGCTATTCCAGGTTCCTACATAAGAATTCGGTCGAGATCATCGACGTTGGTTCTGCCGATATGATCGAAGCAATGATCAAAAAAGTCATAGGCGATTTCGTTCCTGAGCTCGACGCCGTTGCCCGCGCTGTCATTCGGTCGGTTCACGGGTAACTTCAGCAAACACAACTTCGGTTTAAACCACTGTCAAACACTTTAATTATTGACGTTTTGTTAACCGTGTGCGATGCAAAACATGTCACACAAAGCCATTCATGGTTGCAGGTTCGGCAACAACAATGGCGCGTCTTGCGACACACTTGTCGCTGACGGCGGTCCCGCCATGATTGCGGGCACCCTTCCGGGTTAACCGTTCGATGTTCAACCATAGCTAGCGAAACTGAGCAGCCCGTTTTGACAGGCTGATGGCTAGCCTTACGCGTTCGGACGGACATATATGACGAGCATTTTGACAAATACCAGCGCAATGGCTGCGTTGCAGACCTTGCGTTCGCTGGGGTCGGATCTTAACTCGGTTCAAGAACAAGTTAGCTCCGGCTTGAGAGTGAAATCCGCTTCTGACAATGCCGCCTATTGGGCAATCTCGACGACCATGCGGTCCGATAGAATGGCAAGCGAAGCAGCATCCGATTCTCTCGAGCTCGGCGCCCAGACCGTCGAGGTTGCTTATGCCGGGATCGAATCAGTTGGCGAGGTGCTCACCGAATTTAAGGCGAAGCTGGTCACAGCACGCGAGACCAGCGTGAACAGGTCGCAGATCCAGCTTGAGCTCGATCAACTGAAGCAACAAGTGATGGGTATTGCGTCCGCTGCTAGCTTTAATGGCGTCAATTGGCTCAGCACAGATATCGCCGACATCAATGATAGTGACCTTAACAGGACATCGCTGACCTCGGCTTTCATACGCGAGAAAGGGACCGTATCGATTGCAAGAACTGATCTTCACCTATCTGAAGTCTCACTGTTCAACGAAAATGGTGGTGGAATTCTGCAGGCTGATACGCGGAAACTAAAAACAATTGGTGGTGTTCGAATTCATGACACCTATATGGACAATCAGGGCCAGGTCCATATGTTTCCCACCAACACCGTAAGCGGCACAAATGGTCGCTTTACGTTCGACTTCACCGGCCCCATCACGTTCGCGGCAGGCGATACCATTCAATTCGATGTCACGGTTGATACTGAAAATCCGTCTGACCTTGATCCCCCCTATCATCCCGGAAAGACGAGCCAAGTCACCATAAACAGGGGACTGGTGGATTCTGTCTTGCCGACCAAAAACGGGATCATTTCAACCTACCAGGAATACGCATCAGTGCTGCAAACCGCACTTGGCACGGCTGGTACCGGTGCGTCTGCCTCGTTACTAAGAGACTGGAAAGGCGACCTGATTCCTAACAGAATCCAGCTTTCAACGCGTGAGGGTTCTGGCCTTGATGGCTCGTCCATTCAGATCTCCAATCTCGTCGCAAATGTAAGCGCTGCCGGTCTTGCAAATACGCCGACGCACTTCGGCATGCGTGGTTCAGGGATGAACCTGAACTTTGTGCCGTTCGAAGTCTACACTGATGGCGACAACAGAGATGGCGTCAAAATCGATTTTGATTTTAGCGTAAACGGCGCGCCATCAAAACACTACAGCTTCGACAGAACCTATGTGAACAGTTTGCTCGGTAAAGACACAGGCAAGGTTGAAACCGCGCCTGAAATGGTAACCCTTCTTAAATCGCTCATGAGTTCAGATTGGCCAGACGTGATCATCGAGGACAGCGCGGCGAACATGATTTCTGTCCGATCCGATAAGGCCGTCGACCGCTTGTCTGGAATGCGAACATCTATTGGCTTCACTGGGATTACCGTTAATATCGAACCCATACCCGAGATGAATTTTATGGATATCGATATTTCGCAGAACCCTGAACTTATCGCCGTCTATTCAGGTTACATCGAAATCGTGTCGTCCGAGATCACGCGAGCTGGAGCAGTCCTTGGCTCACTCATGACCCGCGTAGACCTGCAGCGAGACCTTAATAGCAAGCTTATGGATGAGGTCGACAGTGGGATCAGCCGTCTGGTCGATACCGATATGGAAGAAGCGTCTGCGCGATTGGCTGCTTTGCAGACCCAGCAACAGCTTGCGGTCCAAAGCCTACAGATCGCAAATAAGCAAAGTGAAGGCATTTTGCAGCTGTACTCCGGTCTGTGATCCGGGACTTCTCTAGTTTCGGCAAATCAACATTCAGTCCGCGACGACCGTGCGCGCGGACTGCATCAACAGTCTTAGGGCCCGGTGGCGTGCTGCGTGTCTTCAGAAGAAAAGGCCTTGGATGACGATAGTAGGGCAAGTCGAAGAACGTTATGCAAGCGAAATCAAAGCGACCAGCTTTTGCGGTGAGAACGCTCGATGTCCTATGGTAGAGCGAGTGTTGAAGTGATAGAGCCGCTGATGCGCCATGATCTTGAAGCCGACAGCCAGTGGGGGGGGGGGGCGCGCGACATGTTTTACTCATTGCTAGGTATCTGTCCGGGCGACCTGACCGCCAAATGATCCGTTGCCTTACAGTGTCTGTAAAAAGTGTCTCGTATCTATGCATCTATCGCTAAAAACATGTTTGTTGAGCGTCTGGCTCCTCGTGACTGCGCAATCTCAGGCGTCTGAATTGGACCGCATTCGTTTTGCGACCGACTGGCTTGCAGAAGCCGATCACGGCGGCTTTTACCAGGCCGTGGCAGACGGCACCTATGCTCGGTACAATCTCGACGTCGAAATCCTCCAAGGGGGGCCTGGTACCCAGAACCGGTCGTTATTGCTCTCTGGAAAAGTCGATTTTTATCTGGGAACGCAGCAGGAGCAAATTCTCGGCGTCGGTCAGGGCATCCCGCTTGTTGACGTCGCAGCCTTTTATCAGAAAAACCCGCAAGTCCTTATCGCTCATCCAGGCAAAAATCTCCGAAAGTTGGCTGATCTCTCCGAGCTCACAACCATTTTTATGACACAGGGTGGTTTTTCTGGCTATTTCGAATGGATTAAATCGAACTACAGTGGTTTTTCCGATGCGCAATACAGGCCCTATAACTGGAGTCCGGTGCAGTTCCTATCTAACAAAGATTCCGCGCTGCAAGGTCTCATAACATCCGAGCCCTATGAAGTCCGTAAAGCTATGGGTGTCGAACCGCAGGTATTCCTGCTGGCGGATGCTGGCTACAAGCCTTACGCGACCCTCATCACCACGAAACGAGACCTCATTGAAACAAAGCCCGAACTGGTGCAGCGCTTTATCGATGCTTCAATTGAAGGCTGGTACAACTATTTGTACGGCGATAACACTGTTGCCAACAGCCTGATAAAGGCAACTAATCCCGACATGACTGACGGGCATATTGAATATGCGACATCGAAGATCAAACAATTCGGTCTAGTCGATAGCGGTGAAGCTCTCGACAAAGGCATTGGTTGTCTAAGCAGCCAGCGATACACGCTTTTCTTTCAGGAGTTGGTTAAAGTTGGACTGGTGGAGGGGACACTCGACATAAGCCGTGCATTCGATACGCAATTCACGTGCAAGGGAGTAGGGTTGGCAACAAAGCAGGGGAGATAACAGACGCTAGCGCGTTGCTCTTAACCTGGCACTTCATGTGCGCGCTGTCGAGAAAAGCCCGATCGTGGCCTTTAGACTTATTCGACATCGTACCTGTCTATATAGCATTCGGCAAGTCTGCGATAACGCGGTCCAAGGGTTGACGAATCCGCGCTTTGCAAACGGTGAACACAATCTTTGCCATGATTGTGACGATCGTAGGGATCACCACAACGGGTTTGTCTTTTTCGATCAGATGGTTCCTGAGCTATACGAAACAGGGGCGCAGATGCTCGGTATCTGTTTGCGTATCAATGGCAAACATCGTTCGCCTTCTTAGTTGGAACTGCCACCTACCTTTCCTGCCTTTTTGAGATTACCTCAGAAAACAGCACGGCCTGTCGCTCGATTGCCTTTAGTTCGGTCCCATTCTCCCAGAAGTGGCGATCAGCACGAAATCCGCGATCGCTGGGCTTGTATAGCCCAAGGTACCCAAAATCGCTAGAAGTCCGTAGTTGATGGATCCAGTCTGAACGTTGATCGTAAGCAAGACCAAGGCAACCAAGCGCCACCGACAAAGCCGACAGCGTAAAGAATTTTGTCCATCAGAACCCTCTGTAAAGACAAAAGAGTGCCTTACCTCCCACCGCTGTCAAGTTCGAGCCGAAATTGTATTTGAAACTGAGGCACAGCCTTGCGTGGACAACTCTTCCAGAGCAACTGTCGGCCGGAACATCTCTGCTGCAGAAAAACCGGCCTGTGTTCTGTATGCAGAACAAGCCTTATCGTCATCGTACATGACGCTCGTAGTCTCGCTCGTTAAAAGTGCTCGGTTCTTGCGAAGGCTAGTACCCGCTATAGACTGACAATCTTATGAACACGTCAGGTGGCATGAAGTGGAGTTTAGGAATTGAGAGGATTAGAGGACGATGTCAGCAAAAAGCAGCAGCGGCGGCGCGCAATCTGGCCGTGGCTGGTATTGCTCGCTATCACGCTTATGACAATTTACGCCTACGGTCAGGCCATTGCCGCTTGGGAGGATTTGGTTAGGACGTGGGACGATCTCGTCCAGCTGTTTTGGCTCATTGTACCCGATGAACAGTTCAAAGGTTGAGGAAGGCATCGATACGAAAGTCTGTCGTTCGATATCGCGCAGGATGTGTTTTTCAAAGCCGCATCATCATTAGGCGCTACTGTCGTTCCTAGGCTTTCATGGATGACCGTTATGGCGCCGGTACCCTTTTGTGGCCTAGCAAGCTGCTGTGTGATCCAAGCCGTCCTCAGGTCGACCGGTTCGTATGCTTAGTGCGCAAGGATGCGACTAGGCGCCACATTGTGGTCGCGCTAATCGCAAGCGCACAAAGGCTGATCGAGATTGCAATACCGTTCAGGAGATAAAAACTTACTGAATCATGGTCCGCCGTCGCGTTGCCATCCGTCGCACTCATGCGACCCCACCACATCTGGATGCAGACAAGAACTACGACGCTCGGTCCTCCCAGCAAAAGGATCGCCTCGGCCACACGACGCTGGACTTTGTGAATGAAGCTAGACATGTCCTGAGAATCAATCATCCGTTTGATATATCAAAGTGATGGCCACGCGCAAACAAACTCACCTCGCTCTTTGCTTTCAGCCTACGAACGTCAGCCGACCGCCACCATGCAGGCATCGACTGATGTCACACAAACTTTATATATCTGGGGTCTCTTTAGCAACACGACCTTTCATCGGTTAGATTAACGAATATGTTCTCACTTTCCTGCGCATCAGAGCAAACGATCGTGCTATCTGATTTCAGGGTGACAGCTGCTTGGTCATCGCGTGCCAATGGCGAAGGACGATACGATCCGCAAAGGCCAGAGCTCCGATCACCGCAGAGCCCAAGAGTGCTAGCAGGACAATCGCTGCAAAGAGACGCGGCATATTCAATCGGTACTGTGCCTCGATCAGCCGAAACGCCAGACCTGCTTCCGGCCCCGCCGAGCCTGCCGTGAACTCTGCGACGATGGTACCGACAAGTGCTAGGCCGCCGCTTATCTTGAGGCCAGCGAAAAAGCCTGGAAGTGCGCTTGGAATCTGCAGAACGCGCATTATCGTTAGTCGCGACCCTGTGTAGAGGGAGACCATGTCATACTGGTCGCGATCTATCGATTTCAGGCCGCGAAGCGTGTTGGCGAATATTGGGAAGAAGGACACCAGAAAAGCACAGAACAGTTGCGCGCTTTTTTCGCTCGGAGCGTAAACAAGAATCAGTGGTGCAAGTGCCACAATTGGCGTCACCTGAAGACATATCAGTACTGGAGAAACGAACAACTCAAGTATCCGTGAACTTGCAACAAGGATTGCGACAACTACTCCTGCCAAGGCAGACAGACCAAGTGCACAAAGCGTATTTACGGCAGTGCGCGAGAGCGCTGGGAAAAGTACATCGCGATCAGCGATCAGCGTTTCAAAAACGGTTTGGGGACGTGGCAGGAAGTAGGGGGGTATTGCAAAACACTGAACAATCAGATGCCAAGTGCCTATGATGGCGAGCACACCCAGCAAAGGGATACTAAAGTCGCGTACAAATGATTTTTTTATCGATACGTAAAACGTCCATAGCCAACTACGCCTACCCAAACCTCACCTCTCGTTTAATCATACTCTTCTTAAAATTTTTAGTTGCGCCCAGTCTGTGGCAGGACGACCGAAGGACTGGTGCGCTTCAGTTGGGGGCAAATGCTTGCTCTCGGGATATTCGTCCGTGGTCGACCAAAATCATAATCCATGGCCTTGTTTCAGCAACCGGACAGTGGTTCTGCCGTCACAACGAAAAGATTGGTTAGGAACTGACAAAGAGGCGGCACATCGCAGGGTCAGGCCCGATAGCCACGTTAAAATTTAAATGTGTTGGCAGTCCAGTTGTCTAGAGTGAGAAAGCCCGCCGTTGTCAGCAGGACGGCGGGCTTTCGACCTGAACGGATTAGGCGGCCCGTTCAAGACGCTTTATATGCGCATTGTATTTAAGGCGATGGCACGTAGTTATCATTCGCCAGCGACTGTTTGGTGGCTTCGATCAAGTCGATCTCAAATTCGTCATCGACTTGGCGCGGATGCGGGCTGTTCATGTATCGCAAACCTGAGACTGTCGCAGCTTCAACAAACTTGACTAGTGCAAGCCTGTCGTCAATTTCTCCTCGCAGTGCCTTGGTGCAGATCAGAATTGCATCTTTATAGGCGCTGTCGAACTGCCCGGGCCATTGATCTACCAAATAAGATGCCGCATCCCTGCTCGTGGTAATGCGCGCGAAAGATCTTCGTTCGCCCTTCAGTTCTATCGTAACCGTACTGCCCCAAGTTCCCGCAACCATGTCTGCTCCCACTCTCATGAGCAAAAATCTACTCTTGAGTCCTTGTGCGGACCTTGCAGCCCATGGGTCTGCTGAGCCCGGCGGTGCTTTGTGTGTCTGAGTGACCAAATCCTAGTACGTAAATGACGACGTCAGACTTGGGCCAGAACCCGGGCTGGGCCACCATTGCCATCCCCATGGGGTGGGGCGCCGACGATGATAAAGGCGCCCCAAACTGCCAAGGCCTCAAGGTTATTCAACCCTTCGATCCATACCGTCCGGCTAGAAGGCATGATGCGTATTTCGGACGAGTGAGGCAGTCGGTTCAGTAAATCGCGGACAGTGGTTTCACTAGATCGGGAACAATATGAGGTGGTCGATTTTCGCCTGCCTGGTTAGGGAGAGCAGTTTTCAAACGCGGTCGAGATGATATGCTCGCTATGTTTTTTTGCGACCGCACTTAGTTGTGCATAGGTGTCCAGAAACGCTGTTCCTTCTCCAAAGTCAGAGATAATCAGGAGTCAAACCAGCCAGGAATTCATCGAAGTCCTTCGCGACTGTTCCGACTTGATCCCAACCATAACTGGCATCGCCGAAGGTCTTGGCTTTGACTACGATGTAAAGAATACGTCCATGGGTATCTGCGTTCAGATCGAGTAGGCAGTGGCCATAACCGCTATCGAATGTGAGCGGGTAAAGCCCTGTAGGCGGTCGTTCACCGGAGTTTCCATGTAGCGGATCAATGTAACGTTGACGCGCGTCGATCATTTTGCCGGGACTGGCGATCGCATTGACGTCGGCTTTCTTCTTTTGTCCATCTGGGAAAATGACTTGCGTCTTGAAAGCAAAAATCTTCTTGCTGTTAAGGTCGCGACTTCCGTACTTTAACCAGAAACTTCTAAGCGAATCTGGAAGGGTGACGCCTTCAGAGCGTTTAAATTCTTCGATCTCTGTATTCGCCACTGGCTTTTCCGGACGACCCATTTCATCGGGCTTGTCCAGCATATCCTTCAGTGCTGCATCCATTTTTCTAAGACCCTCCAATTTGATCCAGAGCCACGCCCGCGACTATGCGTGCGATAATGTCTTGCTCAATACCCATGAGCCGGGCCTGATCGACACTGACCGAAATGCTCCCCGGCGCGACGCCTATCCGCAGACG
This sequence comes from Agrobacterium vacciniicorymbosi, assembly GCF_040427045.1. NCBI lineage: Bacteria > Pseudomonadati > Pseudomonadota > Alphaproteobacteria > Hyphomicrobiales > Rhizobiaceae > Agrobacterium > Agrobacterium vacciniicorymbosi. The sequence continues at coordinate 52,538 of NZ_JBETMF010000016.1, read as the reverse complement.
TGGGAGGATTACGATCGCACGCTCAACTAAATGGGGCGCGCAGGCCAGCCTAAGGAGATGGCAGGTTCTGCAATTTTCCTATTGTCGCAAGCTTGCAGCTTTATGACCGGAGGAAGTATTTTCCTGACGGGAGGATATTGAGCTTTGCTTTAAGAGAGATGCGACGAGCGTTTACCAACCTGGCCGCATTTGTTGATGGTTCACTGGCACGGCAACGCAATCCTTCGCACAATGCCAAAGCCCTCCTCAACGCTGTGCCTGCGTGATGTCCTACAAGTGGCTGATAAGCCGCCGGTATTCTTCCTCAGCTGGTCCGTATGTGCCACCCGCAAAACTCTTGAGTCCGTCTCTATTTAAGATTCGTATCTGGTTTCGTTCAGCATAAATCAGATGCTGGCCCTCAAGGACATGCAGCGCGGTGGTCACGCTTTGTCGCCTGACCGCGAGGATTTCCGAAATAAATGCGTGTGTGAGAGTGACTACCTCTCCGTCTGATCTGTCGTCGCACATTAAGAGCCAACGCGCCAGTCGCTGCTCGATGTTGTCGGTGGCGTTGGAGAGCGCCGTAAAGGACGTCTGTACAGACACGACCTGTGCGAAACGCAAAAGCAATGAGCGCAGGTCAAAACTCTGTTCAGCGGCATGCAAAAGATGGGCGGTTAGGATCCTGTAGCCAGTTCCAGCCACCTGCATAAAGGCAAAATACGGAACAGTGGGAACATGCATGATGGGCGAGGTTGGAAACATTCCCTCACAACCGTATATGGCTACGTCCGCCTGCCTGCCGCCGTCGACCCTTGCAACGACGGAGGCTACGCCTCGCTCAAAAAAATAGCAATAATTCGCAATTTTGCCTGGAGAAGACAATTCAAAACGCCGCGGCAGTTCCAACCACTCTAGGTGCACGGCAAGACGTGCAAAATCAGCGGGAGTCAGCGCTGAAAGCAACCTATTCGCAATCGATGATTGGTGGGGAATGCTCATGCTCATTACCTCAGTGAGGGCAAGAGCAATGACGATCTCCTAGCCGTTCGCGCCACGGAGTTGCGAACGATGAGTCGTTGTCTGCCATTGGCGTGGCGGATGTATGGCCGTCAGAGCTTCCTGTAAGCAAGGGCCGGGCAGGGGGTGTCCGAAAGCGGACGCGATGATGGGCATTTGCCGTCAGCCAGTTAGTGTAGTGAACCTGCTGAGATAGGAGGGCAGGCGGGTTTTATTAGGAGACCTCGATAAGTGAAAAGAGGCAAAAGTAGCGGATCTTAAGGTCCGGCTTACGCTTTAACCTTAACCAGCACCGCCATACGGCAGATATAGCGAAGCGGAATGACAAAAGTCAGGTACGGAGCGGAAGCCAGGCGCAGCGAGCTCCATCGGTCGTATGTCCGTAATCGGACATTTCTGTCAGTGTTGCTCGTTGATGGCCGCATTTTGAAATCGATGGGATACAGACTGTACGCTTGTGATCCTAATTCAATTTTTTGAAAGTCTGGGACCAGGGAACCTCCGGTCGCCCGTTACAATTCCTGAAATGCCTTTGTCGACTACTTACCGGCGATAACAGAAGCATAATAGCGGGACATTGCCCGGCCTAGGCAACAGCGATATTTGCTGTCGGACCATTGGGCATCTCAAAAATATCGTTAATGCTTGCGAGCAGCTGGATCGCAGCCGATGAAGTGCAGGAGTAGTAAATAGTCTGGGCATCACGTCGTGTCGTCACGAGCTTGGCGTTTCGAAGCTTTGACAGGTGCTGAGACAGGGCAGATTGACTGAGGTTAACCATCTCGGCCAATTGGCCAACGGGCATCTCAGCTTGGACAATAATCCCAAGTATGTGAAGACGTTTTGCATTTGCCATGGCAGACAAAAAGTCTGCAGCCTGTGTGGCTGTACGGTCACTTGATAGCTCGGTTTTCATTTGGTTTTCCAGTCGCAAGCGTGTTCGGTAAAAAACACCGGTATGGATTATAAGCCGCTAGTCGCCAAAGTCCCCAATGCAAACAGAATGGATTGCGGCAACGCCGATCGTGTCATCTTCCAGACATTCATGCAATTTAATAAACATAAAATGTGTCCGATATCGGACATATAACGTGGTTCTGTAGCAACTATTAAGGGCGCGTATGTGTGCGACTGGTAAAACTTCGATCAAGAGCCGACCAATGGTTGGCCCTTAGAACTTCATTTAGATCACCCCTAGACTTTTCGGGCGAGTAAATGACAGATTATCCGAACAAAAAAGCCCGGCTTTTGAGCCGGGCTTTTCCACCGATCAAAACTGATCAGCTTAGAACGTACGCTGGAGGCGAACGAAACCTGTGACTTCATCACCACGATTGTCTTCGTCGTAGTAGTTGGCAGTGAGCTTTGTGGTCAGGCCTTCGGTGATTTTGTAGTCAACCGTCAGGCCGGCGGTCCATGCATCGTTGTTGGTGAAATCAGCGTTCGGAGATATGCCTGCGCCGAAGACATCACCATCCACGCCGCGAGGACCGACGTTGCCAAGGTACTGCGCAGCTGGCGTAATCGTCAGCTTTTCGGTCGCCTTGATAGCATATTCGGCTGCAACAGCCCATTCGGACACGGCGTAGTAAGCGTTGGCTCCCGATGCCCACACACCGGAAAGACCGAGCGTACCTGGACCAACGTCAGCAAAGAGAATACCGCGAACGGCGCCATCTTCCAGATCGGTGTCGTAGCTGCCAACGATTGTTGCAGTTACAGCGCCTAGTTTCGCACCGATAACACCGGTCACACCGACATTGTTATCGCTTGTCGTGTAGGTGCCTTCAAGTTCATCAACAGAAAGCGTGGCATAGAACGAACCAGCGTCATAGGTGTAGGCAATGGAGTTGAAGAGAGTGTTCGATGACAGGATATCTGTCTCGCCGTTCAGATCATTGTCCCACTCGCTATAGAATTTGCCGACCTTCAAACCGCCAAACTCGATAAAGGCCTGCTGCACGTTAAGTCCACGATCTGCATCATTGTCAGCGTCCCCGCGAAATTCGATGAAGCCACGGACGGTGCCGAGTTCGGTGTCCGTCTTGGTGTCAACGTTGAACTGGGCGCGTGTGAAGCTGTTCCAATCCGATGTGCCTGAGCGATCGCGACCAAACTCTGTCTGGAAACGAACGTAGCCGGAAAACTTCAGGCAGGTTTCGGAGCCTGGGATGTAGAAGAAGCCGGTGCCGAAGGCGTCGCAAACACGGACGTATTCCAAAGGCTCAGGTTCAGCAGCCACGATAGCGTCTGCAGCTTGTGCGCATGTGACGCTTGCGAGAGCTGCGGCGGTGCCAATGAGAAGGCCTTTGATGTTCATGATGAAATCCTTTGAACTCGAACTACGAAACGGCGGTGGGAGGCGCCGGGATTGGTGTCTTCAATATCGTACGTGTACTTGGCACCAGCCCGCCGTCGGAGGCAAACTTTTATCTGTTTTTAGATGCCTGATCGGCTCATCGAGACGCTCAGTGTTGCAGATCGAACACGCTCTGGTGGCGTTCTCTTGGCCATACATTCCTGAGTTAAATAAACGTAAAGAACGTGGTTTGCGCATCGTGACACCTTGAAATATATTTCTGCGCAGAAGGAGAAGAAGGGACCGCATGCGTCGACGTTGCTTATGGAAATGGAAGAATCCTTGATGTGTGACAATTCATAAAGTCGCGATCCGATGAATTGTATGATCTATCGTGTCGGTTGAATATGTGAAAAAAGAAATCCGTGAGATACTGTAAGAACTGGTGCGCGCTTCTGAAATTACAGGTTGATCGATGGATTAGTATGTTGCATTCAGGCGTTAAGAGATTGTGTGATGGATCTGTGAATGTCAGTTGAGATTATCGGCCGCTCCGTTCGAACGCCGTCTGCGCGGAATGTCGAAGAGCTCTTTCAGTTGCTGAAAGACGAGCGCTCTGTGGTCACTACGGTGCCGGAGGAAAGATGGGGGCATGCGCGCTTCTGGCACCCAGTCCCAGGCATTCCCGGCAAGGCTTATACCTTTGCGTCAGGCATAGTAGACGACATTCATGACTTTGATCCGGCAGTCTTCGGCCTCGCTGTGCGAGAAGCGACGTTTATGGATCCTCAGCAGCGCCTTTTGTTGCAGCTTGTCTGGCGTGCCCTAGAGGACGCCTCGATCAGTCTACAGATGATTCAGAAGGAGCGTGTAGGCGTTTATATTGGGGCATCCAGTCTTGATACCGGAAATACCTATATGGAGGATCCTGCCGCCGGCGGTCCTTACTTTATGACGGGTAACACGCTTTCCATTATATCTAACCGTATCTCGCATGTTTTCGGTCTGAACGGACCCAGTCTGACAATTGATACGGCCTGTTCGTCGTCTCTCGTCGCGCTCGATCAGGCGGTGCGCGCCCTTCAAAGCGGTGAAATAGACACGGCGATTGTCGGTGGCGTCAATATTCTTGCGCATCCTTTTTCGTTCATCGGTTTTTCGCAAGCCCGTATGCTATCTCCGGAAGGTTTGTGTCGAGCCTACGGCGAGGGCGGACAAGGATATGTAAGGTCCGAGGGCGGTGGGGTCGTCGTTCTTCGGACGACTGAAAATTCTGTGGTCAAAAACGATCGCAGTTACGCCACGATAGTTGCTAGCGGCCTAAACTCGTCGGGCCGTACTAACGGCATTTCTCTTCCTTCACGGGAGATGCAAGCCGAACTGTTACGTTGGATCTACAGCCAACATCGTCTTGATCCTAATGATCTCGCATTTATTGAGGGTCATGGCACTGGGACCAAGGTTGGCGACCCGGCGGAGCTTTGGGCAATCGGAACCGAATTGGGGCAAAAGCGCGATACCAGATTACTGGTTGGATCCGTCAAGTCCAATCTTGGGCACTCTGAACCGGCGTCAGGCATGTTCGGATTGATCAAAGCAATGCTTTCTTTACAACACGACTTCATTCCAGCATCTCTGCACGCAGAGATACTAAATCCAGATATTGATTTCGAAAACCTCAACGTTGAGGTCAACCGATCCGGCTACGATATCCCGCGTGGTGACAGACGGCGCCTAGCTGGCATCAATTCCTTCGGCTTCGGCGGCACCAACGCTCATGTGGTAATTTCAGACCCCGCCTATCGCGTGGAAGACGCCCTTTTTGCACATGGTCCGTTCATGGTCAGTGCGCACACGAAAACTGCGCTCCGGTCGTTGCTGGAAAGCTATGTCCGCGAGTTGAAAGGCGACAGGCCCGACCTTGATCAACTCGTTGTCGCCTCCGCTATCAATCGTACCCATCACAAATTCCGTTTTGCTGTTGATAGTGCTGCGCCAGAGACGGTGCGCAAGGGTATCGAAGAGCATTTGGCTGGTCTGCCATCGGCATTGGGCCAGGGGGGTGAGGCACCAACAGGTGAAACGCGCACTGCTTTTGTATTCGCCGGTAATGGCAGCCAGTGGGCCGGCATGGCTTTGGATGCCTATCAGCACGATGCGGCATTCGCGCACCGCTTTACCGAGATTTGTTCGGCGTTCAAGCCTTGGCTCGATACCGATCTCTTGTCGCTGCTGACAGCGGAAAGCCTCAAAATCGAACTGGCCGATACAAGGGTGGGACAGGCCCTTCTCTTCGCAATTCAGGCTAGCCTTTCTGATGTCCTGATTAGCAGAAATATCAGACCAACCCATGTTTTCGGTCACTCTGTCGGTGAAATCGCTGCCGCATATTGCGCTGGAATTTTGTCGCTGGATCACGCCGTTGCCATCGTGGCTGTCCGCTCCCGCCACCAACATGCATTGGCTGGCGAAGGCAAAATGGCAGCCGTAGCCATTTCAGCAGACAAAGCCATGGCGCTCGCGCATAAGCACCGCCTGCTCGGCATTGAGCTTGCTGCCGTCAACACTTTAGCGTCCGCCACGGTTTCTGGGCCAGCCGTTGAAATCCAGGCGTATAGGGAATTTGCCCGTAAAATCCATGTGCCGGTTCACATTCTGGATATTGACTATCCATTCCATCATTCCGCAATTGATCGGGAGAAGAGTGCGTTTCTCGTTAAACTGCCGCCCTATGAGGCAAAGACTGGCGACATCAATTTTATTTCCAGCGTAACCGGCCAGGTTGTGACCGGCGACAAGCTCGATAGTGCCTATTGGTGGAATAATGTCCGAGAGGTCGTTCGCTTCAGCGATGCTACCGCCACCGCAATCAACGAAGGCTGCAATCTCTTCATCGAGGTTTCGCCGAGGTCCATCCTCTCTGCCTATTTGATGGAAAATTCCCGCCAGAGCGGCGCGGCCATCACTGTCGTCCCAACGCTGACCCGGCCTTCGCGCAAAGATAATCCGCTGTCGCATATCGTCGCCGCCGCCGTTGCCAATGGCGTATCTCCATGGCCTGCAGATGCGGGCGCACAGCGTTTTGCTGGTGTGGCATTGCCACCCCTCCCATTCGAAAACGAACCATTGCGCGCTGCCGAAACATCGGACAGCGTCAATCTGTTCGGCCGTGGGCAGAATGCCAAAAAATATACTTTACTTGGATGGCGCACCGATCCAAAATCGACATCTTGGAAAAACCATATCGATGCCAACCTGTTTCCGGATATCGCCGAACACGTCGTCGATGGGAAATCAATCCTGCCAGGCAGCGCATTCATCGAAATCGTTATTGCCGCGGCGAGTGAGCTCTACAGTGCATCAGACGTCGAACTGATGAATCTCGAAATCATTCGACCACTGGAATTGCACACCAGCAGGCTAATGGAGCTTTCTACTATCGTCTCGTCTGAAACCGGTCAGGTCGAAATACGCTCACGCGAATATCTGAGCGAAGACGACTGGAGTATTCACGCGGTTGCGAGAATTCGTAAGCCAGTGAAGGCGATGATTAGTCGCATAGGACTCGTTCACGCTGATAAGTCTGCCGTACCGAAGATTTGCAAGGTTGATGCTTACGAAACAGCAAGACAGTTTGGTCTTGATTACGGGGCATCTTTCAACCTACTTGAAAGCGTCCAGATTTCGTCTTCGCAGCAGATCTTGCTAATGGAACTGTCTCCAGCCGCTAGACCTGCACATCCTTATCTCTCATACAATCTCAATCCGATTTCGGTCGATGCCGCGTTCCACGGACTGGTCGCACTTTTCTCGACATTGACAGGAGATGTATCGGGCGCACCCTATATTCCAGTGAGATTTGGGGCCGTTCGCTATCGCGCGAACGCCGGCAACATTCGTTCCGCTCGCATTGATATCCAAAAATTTTCGCCGCACTCTCTCAAAATTCGCGTCGAACTTTTTGACGCGGATGGCGAGCTCGTTGCTGTTTTGGATGATTGTCGTTTTAGGAGAACATTCCTTAAGCTCCACCATAGTTTGGAGACGATTTCCTATCACTTTGAAAAAGTGACGAGCCGGTCCTCAGGCGCCGTTGCTAGAATTTTGCCAGATATCCTTCCGTCGTATGAAAGCATCGAGCCGGGCTCGGAGACGCTAATTCACGACGCCTCCGTCTATCGCGCTTGTTATGATATCGCATCGAAAGTGCTTAAGGCGTTCGGCGGCATCGATCACCCAGTTTTGGCGTCGCGTTCTGAGCTGAAATCATATCTGGCCAATTGCTTCATCGTCCTTGAGGATTATGGCCTAGCTCAGTTTGAAGCGGGACTTTGGCAGATTGCGCCAGATTCGGGCCTCCCGTCTTTCGATGAGATAATCCGGGAAGTGATTGCAGAGTTCCCCGCGAGCAGCGCTACCGCAATACTCGTGAATGACAATTATCACTTTGTTTTAAGAGCGCTTGAAACGCTGGCTGCTGACGGTGAAGCTACCTGTCTCTCGGCATACCGCGACTCTGAAACGACACTCGATCATTTCCGCAACAGTCTTGAGATTGCGCGCAGGCGCGTGGATGAGACCTGCCATCTCACGCAGGCCTTTCTGGCAAAGGCATCGGCTGAAAAGCCCGGTTTTGTCATCGTAGAAATCGGAGCGACATCTGTTGCCGTCAGTTTAAAACTTGCATCACTTGCGGAACAGTATGACGCGCGGCTTTTCATCCTTGAGGATGACGAAAATCTCAGGAGTACTTTGAGCACCGCTTTTGCTCGCAATCCGCATGTGAGCGTGGTTGATTTGGACGAGGCGGAGTTACCTCACCATATTGATCTCGCAGTCAGCGCCAACGGCTTTTTCTACTCACGCCTGCAAGACAGCGAGGTCTTGAGATCATCACTAAAGCACATTGCTGCGGCTGGAGCAGAACTGCTGGTCGTGGAACACCAATATGGTGTGCTTGCAGATTTTCTGTTCGGATTGCAGACCGGGTGGTTTGCGCAGGCCGCGACCTCGGATTTCCCAATCGGGAAAACGCTTTCGGCTCACGGAATGATGAAATTGTCAGCGCAGCTCGGCTTTGAGGATGCATCGGTCGTTCCGAAGGATTTTGCGGAGGGCTCTCTGTCTGTTGTGATCGCGCGTGGACATCAGGCTCCAATCCACAAGGCTGAACATCCACTGCGGCCACTTCTGACGATCGGGTGGAACGGCGCTGGTGCGCTCGACATGGGTGGCGCCGCATACGTTCATATCGATGTCGCTTCCGTCGATGACAGTGCTGATATCGATGCGGCGATCCGCCGCGTCTCGGGCGGAGCGTTAGACATTATCTATGCAGTGGATGAGTCGTCGGCAGATCACTCTCAGACCATTCAGAACCACGTCAATCTCCTTGGCCGTCTTGCTGAGGCTCTGCGCCAATCTGTTGGTTCCAATGTCGGCTCAAAACCTCGACTTTTCGTTATCGCGCCGGGCGGTGCCAGCATTACGGGAGCGGAAGTCAATCCGGTTTCGAGTGGTGTCTGGGCTTTCGCGCGCGCGCTCCAGAACGAATATGACGAAATCGACGTAGTTTCTGTCGACATGGCAAGCGCACTTCTGTCGCATGAAGCGTTGCAGCAAATCGTCAGTCTTCACGCGGAAGGCGAAAGCGAGCTTTGCTTTGATGCTGAAAGCGGCACCTTCCAGTTCCTGAGAGCCGTGCCGGGTCCATTCGGGCGCGCTGAACAACTCACGCTCTCGTACGAAGCGGCATCGATTATCCAGAAGTCGCCGGGACGGATCGAAACGATCATCTGGCAGCAGAACCTGTTACGGTCCCCTGCTGCTGATGAAGTGGTCGTCGAGATTGCTGCCACCGGCCTGAATTTCCGGGATGTGATGTGGGCCATGGGCATGCTTCCAGAGGAGGCCTTGGAAGATGGCTTTGCCGGTGCGACCATCGGCATGGAGTTTTCTGGCACGGTTCTTTCCGTTGGCGAGAATGTCGAACATCTGCAACCGGGCAACCGCGTTATGGGCATCGGGCCTGACGCGTTCTCCACTCACGTCATCGTCGCGGCTGAAGGGGTAACGCGCGTTCCCGACAATATGGGTTTGGTCGAGGCGGCTACGGTGCCCGTGACCTTCCTCACCGCATATTATGCGCTTGTTGATTTGGGCAGACTTCGCGCCGGAGAGACAGTTCTCATTCACGGGGCCGCGGGCGGGGTTGGCCTTGCCGCGCTGCAAATCGCCAAGCTCACAGGCGCGACTGTCATTGCGACCGCCGGGACCGATGAAAAGCGCAATCTGGTGAAGACACTCGGTGCTGATCACGTTTTCGATTCCCGTTCGCTCCATTTCGTCAACGACATCATGGATGTGACCGATGGCGTGGGCGTCGATGTCGTCATTAATTCGCTGTTCCAGGAAGCGATGGAGCGTAGCCTTGAACTGGTGAAACCATTCGGTCGTTTTCTGGAATTGGGGAAACGAGACTACTATGCGGACAGCAAGATAGGTCTTCGGCCGTTCCGCAAGAACATTTCCTATTTCGGCATCGATGCTGACCAGCTTCTGGTCGAAGCGCCCGCGACGGCAAAGCGGATATTCGAAGAGATCGCTCGACTTTTTGCCGAGAACCTCCTGAAGCCGCTGGCATATCGTGCATTCGCCTATGATGAAATTTCTGCTGCTTTCCGTCTGATGCAAAGCTCCGGGCACATCGGCAAGATCATCGTTACCCCACCCCAGAAGGGGAAGGATTCCGTTCTGCCTCAGAGCCGAGGCGCCTTGCAGCTTTCAGCAGGCGTCTATCTCGTCGTCGGCGGTATTGGCGGTTTCGGTCTGGAGGCAGGCAGCTGGCTTGCGGAAAAAGGGGCCTCTCATATCGCGCTCGCCACCCGTAGCGGAATGACCGACCTCGCAACCCAGAACGCAATAGAACTTTGGCAGCGCAATGGTGTGAAGGCGTCGGTCCATGCCTGTGACGTGACCGATGAGCATCAACTGGCAAGCCTTCTCACCGACTTGCGTCAGATCGGACCGATCAAGGGTGTTCTCCATGCCGCCATGGTGCTAGACGACGCCCTGATCGCCAACCTTACGCCCGAGCGCAATCGACCTGTCATACACACCAAGGTCGAGGGTGCGGCACTTCTGGATCGGCTGACGGACCAAGACGATCTCGATCTGTTTCTTCTCTTCTCATCAGCAACAACGATGGTCGGTAATCCCGGTCAGTCTAATTACGTTGCAGCGAATGGATATCTCGAGGGTCTAGCTTGCGCGCGTCGTCAACGCGGAAAGCCCGCTCTCGCCGTTGGGTTCGGTGCCATTGCCGACACCGGTTTTCTGGCCCGCAATGCCGATGTCAACGAACTCCTGTCCAAGCGCATCGGCAAGACGGCGATGAAGGCGCGCGATGCTCTTCGTTTTGTCGAGGAATATATTTCGACGGTACCAGCCACGATAAACGGCGGATCAGTGATCATTGCCGATATCGACTGGTCTGCCGCTGCCGGTTTGACGATTGTGAAGAAACCGCTCTTTTCGACAATCGGCACGAGCCCGACGGCCCAACAGGCTGCCGCCGGCGAGCAGCTGGACCTCTATGCCATGATCGACGGAAAGTCGGTCGATGAGATGGACGAGGTTCTGCACACCCTCATCGCCGCAGAACTCTCTTCGATCCTGCAAATGGCTGAAACAAACATCACACGCGAAAAAGTACTAAGAGACATCGGGCTGGACAGTCTGATGGCGATGGAGCTTGGCACCAGTTTCGAGCAGAAGACCGGCATCGACCTGCCACTCAGCGCGATTTCAGATGGGACAACTGTCGGTGACATTGTTGTCAAATTGCGTGAAAAGCTTCACAATCGACAATCTCTGGATGGCGCGCAGAATGGGGTCGAAGATTTGCTCTCCGGTCTAACACTGAAACATGTCGATGCAAAAACGCTGGCGGATGTCGCATGAACGAAGGCGATAGACCGGGCGGGAAGCCAGCAGGAACGCTTTTATCGTCGGGGATGATGGAGCGGCTGAAGCAGCAGCGCGGTCAAGCAACCGAAAAACGAAGTGAGAGGGTTTCAGCTCCTACTCATCGGCCCAAAGCAACACGCTTCGAAGATTTACCGTCCTATAAGACACTGCAGCTCCAGAAAGCAATCGCAGGCTTTGCTGGAGTGGAAAACCCCTTCTACCGCGCCCACGCATGTGCGGCGGGCGCTGAAACATTGATCGACGGGCGCAAACTCATCAACTTCGCGTCTTACGATTATCTGGCAACCAACACCGATCCAGATGTCCACGCTGCTGCGAAGGCGGCCATAGACCGCTACGGCATCTCCGCGTCGGCCAGCAGGCTGGTCGCGGGCGAGCGTCCGTTACATCTGGAGCTGGAAAACAACATCGCCGAAAACTATGGTGTCGAGGCTGCGGTCTGTTTCGTCAGTGGCTATCTCACCAACCTCACGGCGATCAGCTGCCTCATGGGCCCGCAGGATCTGGTCATACACGATGAATTCATCCACAATAGCGCGCTTGCCGGTACGCAGCTGTCTGGCGCAAAACGGTTGAGCTTTAAACACAATGACGCTCGTGATCTCGAGCGTGTCCTCACCAATGCCAAAAGTGCCTATCGGAATATCCTCGTCATCGTCGAGGGTATCTATTCGATGGACGGTGATGTGGCCGATCTTCGCGCCATTCTCGATCTTCGCAAAAATCACTCGTTCTGGCTGATGGTGGATGAGGCTCATGCTTTGGGCGTACTTGGGCCAACGGGCAGAGGAACGTTTGAGCATCTCGGTATTGATCCGAGCGAGATCGATATCTGGATGGGCACGCTCTCCAAGACGTCATCGAGCTGTGGCGGCTATATCGCTGGCAGTGCAGCGCTGGTTGAAATCCTCAAAGCCAATGCCGGCGGTTTTGTCTATAGCGTCGGCCTTGCTCCGCCGCTTGCCGCTGCGGCAATGGCCAGCTTTTCCGTGCTGCGCAACAACCCGGATCGTGTCACGAAGCTGAATGATAACGGCCTCCTCTTCCTTGAGAAAGCGCGGGTGAAGGGTCTCGATACGGGCACAAGTGCCGGTCATTCCGTGGTGCCCGTAATCGTCGGAGATTCCCTTCGCGCAGTTGAACTCAGCAATCGTCTTTTTGCTGCAGGTATTAACGCTTTGCCGATCATTCATCCGGCGGTACCTGAACGGCTGGCCCGCATTCGTTTCTTTCTGACCTGTGGTCATACGGAGGAGCAAATCGAACTAGCGGTCGAGACAACGGCGGCCCTTCTTAAGGAACTGGTCGAGCAAAAAGTCGGCGCCGCCTCGCTCGATCTCGATGCGCTGCAACGCGCCATTGTTGCTGGCTGATGGCAGCCATGCACGTCATCATCACCGGGGGGTCGAGTGGTATTGGTCTGGCCGTGGCCCGATTGGCCGTGGCAGAGGGACACAAGGTTTCGATCATTGCCCGAAATCCGGATCGTCTCAGAGACGCTCTCAAGGCGCTGGACAATAGTGCGCATACGCAAGCCGTCTGTGCAGATGTCAAAGATGCCATCGCAATCGATAATGCGATCCGAACGTGCATGGAAAAGTTCGGAGATTGCGATGTGCTGGTCACGTCTGCCGGCATCGTTGAGCCAGCGTTGTTTAACGAACTCACTGAAGCTCAATTCAACGAGCAATTTGAAACGAATTTTTTGGGCACCGTAAATGCTGTCCGGGCTGTCTATCCGCTGATGAAAACGCGAGGTAACGGTAGTATCATGATGATCGCGTCTGGTGCCGCGCTTATCGGTATTCCAGGTTACACCGCCTATTGCGCCTCTAAAGCCGCGCTGGCGTCTTTTGCGGAAAGCCTTCGCAGCGAGGTGGGGCAAGACGTCCACGTCGGCATCAGCTTTCCGCCCGATACGCTGACACCACAGCTTGCTGTCGAACTCCCTAAACGACCGGTTGCGGCACAAGCTCTCATGGGCTCTCACAAAGCCTGGCCTGTGGAAAAAGTTGCTGAAGGTGTGTTCAATGGAATACGCCGCCGAAAAAAACAGGTGCACTTTGGCTGGGAGCTTGAAGCTCTTGCTTGGTTGGGGCCATTCATAAAACCTTTTATTTACAAGAAAGTACGACGCTAAATTAGAGTTTTGTCTATGCGCGATCGCATTGGCTTGGCATGAAAACGAAAAGCCAATTACTTTCTGTAGTTGCATGTTTCGACGCACACGATATTAAAACTGGATGCCAAACGCTTTTATGCTCCACGACTATCCTGTCGAGCTGACACTTCTGTGTTTTCTGCTGACAACAGTTTTCGTGTATGCGACGGATATGTTTGCGCTTCCGAAAGAAGCTCGTGAAAAATACGCTCAGCCGCGAAGTGTTGCGCGAGCACTCGTGGAATATAGCGCACGCATCCCTGTCATTGCATTTGTATTTCTCTTTTTCTTCGTCATTTCGTGGCGATCTATGTATGCCGCGCAGGCGACCGCGAGCTTTTTTGTGATATTTACTGCAATATCGCGCGTGAAGTTTATATTCATCCGTGAGCCATTGCTGTTTTCCGACATAGCGCTGGTCGTCGATGTCTTCAAATACAAGACGATTTTTTACGCGACAAAATTCAACATTCTCTTCTGGGTACTGGCCCTGTCCTACGTGTTTGGGGTATCGGCCCTTTACATGGTCGTCGAGCCGCATATTCTCCCGCAAAATGCTGAACCGCTCTGGATATTGCTCGGGCTTGCGGCGTTCCTAACGCCCATTGCCTGTATTTTTGTGAAGCCCATCAACCAGTTTGTCGCGAGGCTTTCAGAGCGTCTTTTGAAGACGCTGAAGGTCAGGCCCAACACCGTCAGGTTTGGGACATTCACCTCTGTCACGCTTCATTTCCTGGTTTGGCTTGGCAAAAACCGTGACCATGTGGTGAATGAGATCACTCACGGGCTCCACCGCGCGATCCATGACTTGATCGACGGCGAAGACAACGATGCGCCGTTGATCGTTGTCTGGCAGTCTGAGTCCTTTTACGACCTTCGCCATATGGGCGACAACGCCCTGCATTTGCCGACCATCGACCGGTTGAAGCAGAACGCTGTTCAATGGGGACGCCTGACAAATGTGTTTGAAGGCGGATACACATTGCGCACTGAATTTGCGGTTCTTAGTGGGTTGAAGCCGGATGAGGTGCATGTGGATGCGTCTTATCCTTATCTGCGCGCGGGGCATTATTCTGAGATCGTCTGGCCCAACAAATTGCTGCGGAATGGTTGGCACACGCACTTCGTTCACCCATATGATCGCACTTTCTTCATGCGTCACAAGGCGCTTCCGTTGCTCGGTTTTGAGCACATGACCATGCTGGACGAATTTGAGCATCAGCCGACTGCGGCCAACCCTTATGTCTCGGATGCTGATCTGACTGAAAAGGCGTTGGGAATCATTGAGAAGGTGGGCGCAAACAAACCGTCCTTCGTCTTTGTTGCATCCATGGCCAATCACGGCCCTTGGGAGGCTGGTCGTACCGAGGGCTTGACGGAGCCGGTCGAAATTTATCGGGAGCTGCTGCAAAAAGCCGACGCTGCGCTCGCAACATTGATCGATGCGCTGGATAAATCAGGGCGGCCCGTGTGGTTGGCATTTTACGGCGATCATGCGCCATTGCTCAAGTCATATGCCGATCCATTTCCAGATCCCCGCACAGACTACTTTGTTGTCCCGCTCGGCACTGCCAAGCCGCATGCCCCGCTACAGGTTCACGCGCGGGAAGAGGCCCCATGGAACCTGTTCGAGACGATACTGCTTCATGCAAAACTTTATAAGGAGCGCTTTGCATGAGCCCCGTCGCCGCACCGGCGGCGCATCGCGTTTTTCTCTTTCTACAGGGGCCGTCTTCTTCGCTGTTTTACAAGATTGCAGCCCACCTGGAGGCCGCTGGCCATACGTGTTTGAGGGTCAACCTCAATGCAGGCGACTGGCTGTTTTGGCGTCGCCGCGGTGGCTTGAATTATCATGGTCGCTTTTCGGATTGGCCAGTATACATTGAGGGGCTTCTGATTTCCCGCCACGTAACCGACCTCCTTCTTCTGGGAGAGGAGCGCCCTTACCACCGCGTTGCCGTGGACTTGGCCAAAGCGCACGGTATTGCGGTCACGGTCATCGAAATGGGATATTTACGTCCGGACTGGATCACCGTGGAGCGGGACGGCATGTCTTCAAACTCCCGTTTCCCGAATGATCCTGAGCAGATACGAAGTGCAGCCGCGTCTCTCGCGACCCCTTCTATGGAACCGGTTTATAAGCAGAGCTTTCTAATGGAGGCGTTGCTCGATCTTTCATACAATATTCCCAATGTCTTTCTTAAGCCGCTGTTTCCGCGCTATCGCCGCCACGCACTTTTCCATCCTCTTGTGGAGTATGCCGGGTGGATAATGCGTCTGTCGAATTCGAGACGGAACCTGAAAAAAGCGAATGCCACGATCAACGCGCTCATAATTTCGGGGCAGCCATTCTTTGTGTATCCGCTTCAGCTTGAAACGGATTATCAGCTGCGTTCTCATTCGCCGTATTGTCGCCAGGCCGAGGCGATTGAAGAGATTTTGAGGTCATTTGCAGAGCATTCCTCACCAGACACCGCGCTAGTCGTCAAACTTCATCCCCTCGATAACGGGCTGATCGATTGGCAGCGAGACATCGAAAGTCTGGTAGGTTTTCTGGGCTTAGAAGGGCGGGTTTATTTTGTTGATGGCGGCGATCTCAACGTTCTGACGCGCCGCTGCCGAGGGATGGTAACGGTGAATTCCACTGCCGTTCTCCCAGGCCTTCGATTTGGCGTGCCCGCAAAGGTTCTCGGTTGTGCGATTTATGATGTTTTGGGCATGACACATCAGGGGAATTTGGACACGTTCTGGATGGCGCCCGAAAGACCAGATGATGTATTGACCGCGAGTTTCTTTAAACTGCTTGCCCATGCCATCCACGTCAGAGGAAATTTTTACTCGCGGGTCGGCACAAACGCTGGAGCCTACGCTATCGCTCAGAAGTTGCTTTTGAACGCTGTTAACGCTCCAGGCGCCGACTGTGAAGTTCCTCCTCGTGAAAAGCCCTACAAAAAGTTTACACAGAGGAATGAAACCTGTGCGTGATAAGTTTGGCACAGTGATTGATAAAGAATTTTCTGTGTACAGTTGGGCGTCTTTTTTGTTCTTCATTAAGAAGCTGTTGAGAGTAAAACGTGCATTCGTCTAAGACGGGGCTCGTTGCTCCGATTGTTAAGAGTAAGCAGCTTGTGTCGGGTATCGGGGAATAGGATTTGCGTCGTTTGTTGGGTCCGAAAACTTTCCGCAGCGTGGTGATGGTTGCCTGCGCTGGTGTTGCCGGTTGCGAGGCTTTGCCCAGTGCAGGCCCAAGCGCGATGCAAATCAACGCGCAGGCCGGGAAACCCGCGGTGGTTGCTGGCGATTCCATCTCGACGGTTTTTGATGTTGTGGATGTCAGCCACCGATCTGCCCAAATGGTTGCCAATTTCTCCACAACAACACTTCATCGCCGGTTTGGTATTGGCGGTGCCGCGAAGCGTGTCGTGATCGGTGTAGGTGATCAACTTAAGGTCACTGTCTTCGAAGCCGGTGCTGATGGGCTCTTCTCGACCTCCGAGAGCAAGCAGACAGCGCTCGATGTCGTTGTTCAGCCCGATGGTAGCGCAGCTATCCCCTACGTCGGGACTGTGAAATTTGCAGGGAAGACCCTCGAACAGGTACGTCAAACCATTCTGGCTGGGCTGAGAGGCAAAGCAGTCGAGCCAGACGTCTTGGTGACAAGCACCGGCACAAGCTCCCGTAATGTAACGGTGTCTGGCGCTGTTGGACGCCCGGCCTTGGTGCCACTCGGCTTGACGGGTGAAACGATTGCTGAGGTCGTTGCCAAGGCAGGTGGTCCAAGCGCCCAACCTTATGAATCCTACGTCACGCTTGTTCGTGGTCGGCAAACCGGAACAGCGCTCCTCAAGACAATCATCGAAAACCCGGTCGAAAACATTCACGTCGAGCCCGGCGACCAGATTTTCGTCGCCAAAGATCCGCGCACCTTTACGGTGCTGGGTGAGGTTTCCAAAAACAGTCGTATCGAATTTGGCGCAAACGAACTCAACGTTCTCGAAGCTGTAGCTCTTGCTGGTGGCGGCGCGTCGGATCGCTCAAATGCTGCTGGTTACTTCGTATTCCGCTATGAAGAGCCAGAGATTGTTGCAGACCTCCTAGGCGGTGAACGTTTCCGCCAGTTGCGCGACAAAGGTATGACCTCGAATCGCGATGGTCGTTTCCCCATCGTTTATCGTCTGGACATGACGCGACCGGATAGCCTCGTCGTTGGCCAGACCTTCCCGATCAAGAGCCGGGACGTAATCTATGTATCGCGCCACCCTGCAGTAGATATTGACCGCTTCCTCCAACTGGTTGGACGACCGATTGGTACCGCATATCAGATCAAAAACTTCGCGGATTGATGCTGCGTTTGGCACTTTGCTGTTGATTGGTGCGTAAAGCTCTTGGTAGACTATCGCTGTGGCAGAAGCTTTCGGTAAGAGGCATTTGTATTATCTGAAAACCCATATCCGTGTCGTAGCCGCTTTGCTCGTTCGTGAAATGTCGGCGCGTTTCGGCAGCAAACCTGGCGGTTATATTTGGGCTATCGTTGATCCCGCAGCGCATATTGCCTTTATGTCTCTTATTTTTATGGCGGTTACGCATACACCAGCTTTGGGCAAGAGCTTCCCGCTCTTCTTCGCTACGGGTTATCTCGCGTTCCAGTTCTATCAGGCCATGGCTGGCTATCTTAACGGTGCCATCAAATCTAATCGGACACTGTTGAGCTACCCAAATGTTGCGCCTATCGATACGATTGTTTCCAGATACATATTGCAGGTAGGAACAACCTCGGTCGTCGCCCTCTGTGTGCTCGGCGTAATTCTAATGACGGTCACTCAGCCGGTTAATCTCAACTGGCCTGCGATTATCGAAGCCGCTTTCGCCGCAACCTTGCTTGGCCTGGGCGTTGGTATCTTCAACAATGTCGTGGCACTGCGCTTTCCACTCTATGAGCAGATATTCAACATTATCAACCGTCCCCTATTCCTGATTTCCGGTGTCTTCTTCCTGCCGGATGCCCTGCCTGCGCCGATCCGGGATATCGTACTGCTAAATCCGCTTGTGCATGTCGTGATGCTATTTCGCAAAGGTTTTTACCGAGAATATCGTGCGGTTGAAATGGATATGTTCTATCTCTACTCTTTCGCCTTCACGATTATATTCGTTGGGCTGGTACTATTCACCAGCTCCGTATCAGTGTTGAGGAGCCGATGATCAGGCTGGAGCATGCGACCAAATATGTTCGCACAAAAGGCATCAAGAAGCCGATCATCGAGAATGCGTCGCTGGCCATTAATCGTGGCCGAAGCGTAGGGTTGCTTGGCCGTAACGGAGCGGGCAAATCGACGCTCCTGCAATTGATCGCCGGATCCTTGCAGCTAGATCGCGGCCGGATCGTGCGTCACGGCAAGATTTCCTGGCCGCTAGGTTTTCAGGGCAGTTTTCAGCCCAGCATGTCGGGAGAGCAAAACGTCCGCTTTGTCGCACGCATCTACGGTGTCGATACGGCTGAGCTGGTTGCCTATGTCGATGAGTTTGCCGAACTCGGCGCCTTTTACCGCGCTCCGGTCGGCACCTACTCATCGGGCATGAAGGCGAGGCTGGCCTTTGGTGTCAGTATGGGTGTGAAATTTGACTATTACCTGGTGGATGAGATAACAGCTGTAGGGGACGCCAATTTCAAGAAGAAATGCCACGACGTATTCAAACATCGCTTGCAGGATTCCGACGTGATAATGGTATCCCACAGTACCGGGACGATCCGCGACTACTGCGAGACCGGCGTTGTTCTTGAGAACGGCAAGCTGACATATTTCGATGACGTCGAGGATGCGATCCGAGTTCATGACCGCAATATGAAGGAAAGCGAGAAATGAGCGTCGAGAGCCAAGGCCCAGACAAGAGGGTGGAAGAGGTGAAGGTTCCGGCCAAGCGCGCCAACCTAACCGTGTTCGATAACCTCCTCAAACTCGATATCAAGCCAGAACGCGAGGGCCTACAAACCGCCAGCCCACAGAAGCGTAAGAAATTGCGCGGCCTCAAGCTTCGTCATGTCGTTATCGCCGCAGGGTTTGCCATCTTTGTCGCGGTTCCGACGGCGCTGGCGGGCGTCTACATGGCGTTCATCGCTGCGGATCAGTATCACTCTTCGTCCGCCTTTGCGGTGCGCAGCATCGATGGCAAGGCGGGTGGTGATTTGCTCGGCATGTTTACGCAAAGCACCGGCGGCAGTACCACTGGCTCGGATTCCTACATGCTACTGGATTTTATCCGCAGCGAACGCATGATCGAAGCAGTGTCGGAAACGGTTGAACTGGAGCAGGCTTTTGCCCGCCGAGGAGCTGACTTCTTCTATGCCATGGCCCCAGGCCTGCCGATCGAGGATCGGCTGGAATACTGGAAGGATATGGTTAGCGTCAATTATGACCACACTTCGTCCATCCTCAACCTTCAGGTTAAGGCGTTCGATCCGCAAACCGCACAGGCCATTACCTCGGCCATCATCGTGGAGAGCGAACGCCTTATCAACAACCTGTCGCTGGAAGCGCGCAATGGCGTGCTGAAAGCCTCGCAGGAAGAGGTGGCGCTGGCGGAAGGAAGGCTGTCGGCGGCCCGTGTGGCACTAAGAAACTTCCGCGATATCTCGCAGGAAGCGGACCCGGTCGAAGCGGCAAAGCTCGCGGCCCAGCTCGTCGGCTCGCTGGAGCAGCAGCTTACCCAGTTGAAGGCGGAACTCACGGCTGCCCAAACCCGCATGACGGCGAATTCCCCGCGCATCCGTGTCATCACGACGCGTATTAGCAGCCTTGAGAAGCAGTTGGAAGAAGAGCGCCAGCGCTTCGGCAGCGGCACCACCGGTCACGCGCAGGGCGATGATGTCGCCACACGCATCCTGAACTTCGAGCAGCTGGAAACCGAGCGTGAATTCGCTGAAAAGGCCTACACCGCTGCCCTCGGCGGTCTTGAAAGGGCGCGCAGAGATGCCATTAATCAGCAGCGATACCTCGCCACCTTCATCCAGCCCACGCAGTCGCAATTAGCGCAATATCCCTCCCGCGTCATGAATGTGGCGCTGGTGTTCCTCGGCTGCTTAATGGCTTGGGGCGTAGCCACCATGTCATACTATAATATCCGCGACCGAAACTGATTGATGCCGAAAACTCAAAACACCGCCCGCGATCTTCTGAGTGCCCGCACACAGGCGCTCGCAGAAGCCGGAACAGTCGTTGCCTTTCACATGAAGGCCTGGAAACACCCCTTCCTGCAGGAGTTCTTCCCGCATAAGCACTTCCACTTCGCGCCCTTCCAGCTCACGCCGCGCAGTTTTGAGAATAACGTGCTGCCGCTTCTGGAAGCGAAGGAAAAGCCGCTCGTCTTCGTCTGGAGCAATAACCTGCCAGCTTTCGCCGCGCAGCACATAGCCCGCCTCGGCCTCCAAATCTGGCATATGGAAGATGGCTTCATTCGCTCGCTGGAAGCCCACGCCGGTTACTCCGTGCCGCTTTCCCTCACGCTGGATGCGGGAAGACCTTTTTTCGATAGCCGCGGCCAGAGCGACCTGGAACACCTGCTCGCGCATTATGATTTCGATGGCGATGAAGCCCTCATGCAGCGCACAAGAGAGGGCATGAAGGCAGTACTCCAACAGCGCCTCACGAAATACAACGGACGGCTCGCCAGCCTCAGCGCGCCTCCCGTACAAACCGGCACGCTGAAAAAACAGGTGCTGGTCATCGGCCAGGTGGAGGAAGACGCCTCCATTCTCTATGGCTGCGACCGCCCCTTTACGAATAATGATCTGGTGCGAACAGCCGCGGCGGAAAACCCAGATGCCGATATAACCTATAAGCCGCACCCGGATGTGCTCAGCCGAATGCGCCGGGAAGTCTCAAACCCGGATGACGTCGCCCACCTCTGCACCATCATGCAGGAAAAAATTTCCCTGCCAGATGCGCTGGATGCCGCAGATCACGTTTATACCATTTCCTCACTGGCTGGCTTCGAAGCTCTTATGCGCGGAAGAAAGGTCACGGCCATGGGCGCACCATTTTATGCTGGCTGGGGACTAACGGATGACAGGCAGCAAACCCCACGTCGTCGCAGAACCCTCAGCGTAGAAGCCCTCTTCGCAGCGTCGTATATCCTTTACCCATTTTATTTTAATCCAGCTAATGGCTCCCCAAGTACGTTTGAACAAACCATAGCCAGACTCATAGACCCGCAGACGATGCCCCGCATGTCATCGGCCGGGCGAGTAAAGTGGAAGCCCTATGGCACTTATGGCCTTCTCGGTTGGCGTCATTTGTTGACGCCAATCGTTGCACGGGTGGTGGCGAGGGTGGGGAATGAGCGGGATGCGCTGCAGTACCGTAGTAACCCCGCTGGTTTTTTTAACGAGCTTTCCGACAGACGGCTTAGAATTATCGGGAAGATTTTGTATTCGGGTTGGTAACAAACTATCGTTTTTCTCGTAGAAAGAAAATTTTGCCTATACTTCTGTAGATCGGATTGCGTAGTCTGGAAAAAAACAATCTCGGATTATCGTGAAGCTTCTTCACGTCATTCTTGTTTCCTAATGCCTTTACAAATGGCGTAAGGATAGCAACTCGGATAGAATGACGCTTTACAGTCTTCTGTCGGAAGTTATTTGCCGAATTCGAAATAGTAAAAATCTTGTTAGAAATCTTTCGTTTCGGCTCGGAAATTATTTCGGGTTGATGCGGGTATCTCTCTTCGATCGCGGCTACCGTCCGTGCGCAATTCAGCCCGTCCCTCAGGGGGAGGGTACTCCTCATCCTTTGAAGATAGATTGGATCAACGGCGCACTCGTTTTGAAGCAATATCTCAAGCTGTCTTAACAAACTACTTTCGTTCTCCACAACTGGTCCAAAACCATCACTTTTAAAATCTAGATATCCGAGTCTTGACGGGTGTTTTCCACCATACATCTCATCGAAATCAAATTGGTAGTGTATGACTGGCCGCTCAAGAATTCCGAATTCGAAAAATACCGAGGAATAGTCGGTAATCATTACAGCTGAACGGGCGTAAAGCTTTTGTAAGATTGGATCAGTTGCATGAGTTCGTGTTTCGATCCAGTCTGGTGCAGAAAACCACTCAGTATAAATCTGCATATTTTTGTGTGGAAAGAAAACTACTTTGTAGCCGCTGCGCTCGCAGATTGATTTGAATGCCTGAGAATGTAGGAGAGACTTCCACGTTTGAGCGTATTTGGAACTATAGAAATTTTCATTTGTTCTGCGGCCGCTCTTTGCGTTGTCATATCCCCCTACCAGCCACTCCCTCCAAGTTGGCATAATTAGTATGGTACGTTCCTTTGCATCCGCCATTTTTATCAAACGATCATGTCTAGCGAGGCCGACCATTTGCACTTCTCTGCTCGTGTAATGATAACCGGTACCGCTTCCTACGATAGAGGACGTTTCTTCAGGCGATGTAGTAACAAATAAATCAATACTCTTGGTGTTTAGCCAAGTCGATATATCGTCACGGATCACACCATGCTGCAAAAATATTACTTTATGTTCTGTCTCACGTGCATAAAACTTATCAGGGAAAGGTCCGAGGACATACTGATCAACGTGTGATGAAATCAAAAATCTAGCGTTAAGCTTCAGAAGGAGGTGCCTAAGTGACCCATGCGGAACCATCTTAAAACCTTCTGACTTAAGCCTAGAATAGTCATTGGCATTTTTTTTAAGAACAAAGTAAGACTTTATGTCCGGCCGCGTTGTTTTAAGATATCTGTAAAGGTGTTCGGCATTGTCATCTGCTTGGCCATCCCTATCCATTACTAGCCAAGCGCCAGCGTATAGTTTTTTTACTAACCGCATTCTTGCTATCGTTATCGACCATTTTATTATGTTTGGAAGCTTTTTTGCTGGTGCAGCTGTCCCTTGCCAAACAGCTTCCTTGGTTGGTATATCGTGATAACCTCGACCAGATACCCAAACCTTTGCTGGCATATCGTCAATTTCTATTCTAAGAAAGCTCTTACCTTTGGTTGAAACCCAAACGACGTGCTCTTGGAATTTTTTTCCGAAAACTTCAAATGAAGCAATTTTTTCGTGGGTAGGATGCACAATCTGTCTGTCTGCTTTGATTACCAACGGGGAGTAATTGAAACAAATAGATCTAATGCGTGCTTGTCCCGTGTACCGATCAAAGCGATCAAGCACAGCGTGTTTATAACTTTTCCCATGCTTGACACCAAGCAGCCAGGCTTTGTGCTCTCCACTTAAAATATGGCTCTTAACATCGTGAATTACGTCGTCGTCGATTTTCGCAATACATTTTAAAAAAAGTGCCCAGAAATGAACCTCTACATCTCTTTGGGCAAAGACTGCTGGCTTCGCCTTACGCCAGTATGCCCTGATATACCAAGACAAATCATACATAACCTGTTTTTGGGCCAGTTTCGATATGTGGCGAGGGCCATTTTGGCAATCTTCAAGAAGCGGAAGATATCCACTTTCGAAGAGTTCTTTAAATTTTTCCGTTTTGTTCCATACTGACGATAAAGTACTTGCTAATCTTTTTCGATAATAATACTTTGCGTCTGAAATATAGATAGCATAACCGTCCCCGACATGCATTAGATATCTTATTGTAAAATCACCGTCTTCGAAATTGGGGCGAATTCTCTTATTATACTTAATATTTGAATTCGTTAGCAAATCGCGACGAAACATGCTGACAGTCGCAGAGGAAGGCATATAGTTAATATCTTTGACAGATAAATGTCGTGTGCCGTTGTCAAAGCGATGCGCGAGCGGGTGGCGCTGTTTTCTATTTGTCCCATCCTCACATAGAATAACATTGGCGTGAATGATCGAGTAGGACAACTTGTCTTTACTTAATGCCACCATGACGCTTTCAAAGAAAGTGTCATTGATTGTGTCGTCCGGGTCAATAAACGCTATCCACTCGCCTTTGACTAACCGAAGTCCTCGGTTTCTCGCGACTGACTGTCCCTGATTTTTCTGTTTAATATAAAAAATGTTTCTCGGATATTTAGCTTGCCACGTCCTAATCTTCTTGGCGCTACCGTCTCTAGACCCGTCATCCACTAAAATGATTTGGATTTGCGAAACATCAAAATTCCTCTGTTCTAACACAGATTTTAGAAACTCGTCGATGTAGGCTTCGACACCATAGACTGCCGACACAATCGAGAACATGAAATTTTCTGATGGTGAAAGTGAAAGATTGTTATTCGTCATTTGCTGTGTCATGGGCTTTATTTCCGACGGTATGTTGAGAATTAATGCCTTACCGCCTTGTTCGTAGGCTCAAATTTAATCTTGTTGCTCGTCAACTGTGTCACTACAGTATTGGAGAAAAAGCTAGAGTTCTCATTAAATTTTGCTTTGTATAAAGTTCTGAATATAACCTTTTCAGAAGATTTTCCAAATTTACGTTTTATTCTTTCATAATATTCTGAATCTTCTCCTATAGAAGTTCTACGGAAGTAGCCGACTGCATCTATAATATCTTCTCTCGGAAACATCATTGATATGATGCATTTCATCACGCGTCTATCATTTAATTCTAATACCTCGCCGCTGTCATTTATTCTTACATAGTTACATAAGCAGAGTTTTATCGTCTCGTTTCGAAATGCTTGAACTTGGCAGCTGATTCGACTAGGCAAACTGTAGTCATCACCATCTTGAAATGTGATGTATTTTCCCGTCGCAACTCTCAGTCCGGTATTCCGGCTCTCACCTATTCCGAGACGTTGTTTGTTTGTAAGGATTTTAATCCTTTCGTCAGTTTTAGCAAAAGAACGAATAATTTGGAGCGAGCCATCGTCACTTGCATCGTCGACGATTATCATTTCGATATTTCGATAGTCCTGATTAACTAAGCTTTTTATCGCGCATTCGATTGTTTTTTCATTATTTCTTGTAGCTATAATGACACTGACTTTAGGTGGTGAGCCTACACTGTAAATACATGGGAGTCGAACAACGCAACGTATTGCTGTCCACGGATCTGCAATAATGTTTGACAGTGAGCCACGTACGTCTACAGCGCTGTATAATTTGGCCATTATTGACCCTACTATGCCAGTATTTGTCGCTAGCTCTTTAGCTGGGTAACGGCGAAATCTTTTCAATGAAAATGACATAAGAGGCTTCCGAATTATGAACCTTTTGTGTCATACTTTATCATAGCTTTAAATTTCAATCCCTAATTATAAAATTTCGAATATCTTAACCTGTTAAATTGTTGTGTTACAGTTCTCGTATCGCTGTAGTCGATAGATTGAGCCAACTCGGCAATCTGAATTCGGATTGTTGCCAATTCCTAGAATCTTACTCACTGGCTTTTATTTGGTTAAGAAATCGTTGGCGTAGTATTTTAGGCAATTTGCCAGAGGTTCGTTACTGGCCACAATTTCGCTAAATGTTTTTTTCTTAAAATCCTGTGGAGTCCAGCTGTTATGAAGACATATAAGTCCAGAAGACTGTGATAAGATATTTGGGTCAAACGTGGGATTGCTGAACCAAAAATCTTTATACGGTTGCACACCATAACCGGGACCAAATGAAACTTCTGCGATATATTTATGTGCTCTGTAATCTAGAATTCCGACATTCTGTTCGCCGTGCATGTCGCGTTTAATTGCCTCATAAAATGGCCCCGCCGCATAATCCCACTTTATTTGTGCTGGAAGTGGTTTACTTATTTTATCCAGTATCTCATCTAAGCAACCTCCTAGAAAATCGTTATCTGGGTTTGAAGTGCATATAAAATTGTTAAACGCGTTTTTCCCTGGATTTCCGAACAAAGATATCCCGTGTGAAAATGCTTCTTCGAAAACGGCATCGGTATTGGCTGTGACAAGCATATCAGCGTCCATCCATACGCCTTGATTACTTATAAGTACAGCCATTCGAATTATGTCAGCTTGCTGCGGCAGAGGAAGTTTAAACGTATTATCTGGTAATTTTATTTTGGTGTGCTCTTTGATGGAGTTGTAGTCCAAAATAATTATTTGAGCATTTTGTATCGAACCCCAAGTGCTCATGCAGGCCGAAAGGTAGGGGTACATTTTTCCAGCGGGTTCCCAAAACGTGAAGATTGGAAATGTTTGGTGTTTAAGTGAACGATTTATGAAGAAATTTTTCATTTGAAGTAGTCCTTCGTGCGCCGGTACGTTATAGTTGGTTAGCGATATCCTGCACAATAGCAATATGATAATTACGGTAGGTGGCATTTTTGACGTTGCCCCCAAGTTTTATCCAGTTTTGAGTTCGCTCCAGCGGTTTTGTGACGTGCTCCCCGATTTTGGGCCAGCGGGAGCTGGAATTTTCCGGGGTTATGGCTCATGTCGGCGCTGGTGCCGATGAGCCGTTCATGAGCGAAATCGGCACTTTGTTGCCGATCGCGCTGTGTGGCCGGAACTCATTATAGTCTCTACGCCAATCCTCCATCTTTGCCCGCGCGTCGTCAAGGCTCATGAACCAGTGAGCGTTCAGGCACTCGGCGCGGAACTTGCCATTAAAACTCTCGATGTAGCTGTTGTCGGTCGGTTTGCCTGGCCGCGAGAAGTCAAGCACGACGCCTTTGTGATAGGCCCAGAGGTCAAGGTCTCGGGAGATGAATTCGCTGCCATAACACCTTCGGAAGTTTGCGTTGAATGATGCTTTGACCATTTGCGTAGCCCCCATCAGGCGAAGCAGGTGGTCATAGCTGGGCCTCAGGTCTCACAATGGTTTTGCAAAGCCACACTGTAAAAGGAGACCCGCTATGACCGTTCACGACATTACCGCATCCGCTCCCGTTCTGGCAGCTATCGATATCTCCAAAGAACGCCACGAGGTGCTGATCGAAGCACCGGACAAAAAGCGCCGGCGTCGGGTGAGCGTGCTCAACAATCTCGATGAGTTCGATCGCCTCATCGGCCTGCTGCGTAGCTATCAGCGCCCCGTCCGCGTCGCCTTCGAGGCAACGGGAAACTATCATCGCGCGTTGGCATATCGGCTCGGCTCAGCCGGATTCGAGATCAAATTGATCTCGTCCATAGCGCTGGCTCGGACCAGAGAAGCGTTGCACAATTCCTGGGATAAAAATGATCCAAAGGATGCCCAGGTTATCCTCCACATGATGACCATCGGTGCCGAACAGTTCTACCATGATCCGTTAATCCGCGGCACCAACGACATTCAGGAGCTGTCGAAGACGCACGACATGGTCTCGAGGTCGAAGACCGAACTGTGGCATCGGATACTGACGCATTACCTGCCACTGTATTTCCCTGAAGCGGATCGTTTCCACCGCAGTTCGCGCAGCGACTGGTTCTTTGCCTTTCTCGAGCTTTTCCCGTCCCCGCACTTCATCGCAGCCATGGACAAGGACGCTTTCATCGAAGCTGCCTGGGATGTGGTTGGCCGCAAAGTTGGCAAAGAGCGTTTGTTGGCAGACATTTACGCCACGTCCATCCATTCAATCGGACTTCCAGTCGCGCCGGACTCCGACGCAATCTGCATGTTTCGTATGATCTTGGCCGAGGGCAGAAGCCTGATCTCCCAACGTAATCAGATCGAGGCGCGTGCGGTTGCGATGCTGAAGGACAACGTCGATTATCAGCTCTTATGCACAATCCCCGGTATCGGACCTATCAATGCACTGACAATCCTGGCAGAAGCCGGAGACCTGCGCCGTTTTCAGCACCATCGCCAGTTCCTGAAGTTTTGCGGAATGGACCTCGCAACGATCCAGTCAGGAATGTTCAGGGGTCAAACAAAACTCTCAAAATACGGCAATGCACGACTGAGGCGGACTTTATGGATGGCAGCCCAGGTCGCGATATTGCAGCGTGCCAACAGCTTCCGCGACAAGTTCGAGCGATACATCACCAAGGACCGCCACAACACCCATTTACGTCGCAAGGCGTCAACAGCAATCGCCGCCAAAATGGCCCGCACCGTACACGCGGTTATTAAAAGCGGTGAACCTTATCGCCCCTTCTTTGAAGGGACGATCCACAGCGGAAGGACCCTTCTCTGACAGTGCCGTGGAGGCGTTGAGCTACTCAACGACCTCGTAGATAATGTTCAGGCCTTCCGCTCGACGGCAAGAGGATCTCGTCTTAAGGACGGTGAGAGCCGCGATCATGCGTACTCTGTGTTTGTTATGGGAGAGACCGTTCGTTGACGATCGGCCGGGCCTACATCATAATCCAAACGCATCGGGAGACCGATGCGATAACGACCTGCTGCCAAAACGACAATTCATTCCGAATATAGGACGTTATCCACACGTATGGTCGCCGGATATCCGATCTGTCGGCAGACCCGCTACAGTGTCTAAACGACATCCTCGCCTTTGTAGCTAAAGCGAGCATCCACCACTGGCGAGAAGCGAGAGAAGGTATCAACAACCGTCAGAACCCTGATCTTGCGACCAGTGGCCAGTTGGTCATGAACGAAATCCATCGCCCAAACATGGTTGGAACGGGTCGGCTACGTGCGGTCAGCCCGCAGCTTCGCCTTGACCCGGCGCTTGGGAACCTTGTTGCGGAGCTGGAGGTCCATCTCCTTGTAAAGACGATAGATTCGCTTCGGGTTCACGGACCAGCCTTCACGCTTGATAAGGATATGCACACGCCTGTAACCGTAGCGTACCCGCGTCTGGCAGATGTCCTTGATCTTCAGCTTTAACTCGGACTGCTCGCCACGCCTGGACTTGTAGACATAGAGCGACCGGTCGACTTTCAACACCGAGCATGCACGCCGGATCGAAACCTTCCAGTCCGCCTTGATCGTGTCGACAAGCTTGCGCTTGCGGGCAGGCCTTAAAGCTTTTTTGAAAGCACATCCTGCAGCATGGCCTTGTCCAGCGACAGGTCGGCAACAATCCGCTTCAGCTTAGCATTCTCCTCCTCAAGCTGTCGTAGCCGCTTCATCTCCGAGGGCATCAAACCCGCGTATTTTTTGCGCCAATTGTAAAACGTCGCGTCCGAAATTCCCGCCTTGCGGCAGACCTCGCCGATTGGCGTTCCATCCTCTGCCTGCTTCAAAACAAACGCGATCTGCGCTTCCGAAAACTTCGAGGCCTTCATCGAATTCTCCTCTTCTTCCTACAAGGAATAATAAGTGGAAAATTCCAGTTCTGAATGGCCTAATTTAACGGGGGCACGTCATCAGCAGATTCTTCTGTACGCATTGCTCGATAGAAAGCCTTCTGCCGTACTGAAGCGTCTCGCCACCTGGGTCTCGCTCGCAATATTCTAGAAGGTCAGGTTGTGTAGTTTGTCCCGGCTCTCAAAGTTATGGTAGCATTTCATCCCTTGCACGATGAATTGGAAAACTCGCGGCTAAAGCTGACGTACTCAACGAAACAAAGCCGACGATCAAGTCGAGATATGATCTCAATTGCATACTCCATTTCGAAAGCCCGCGGGGCGTGAGTTGGGATGAAGAGGGTCGGACCACGTGCTCCAATTGAAAACGGTGACGTAGTGCGCCCGGCGAACGGTACCTCGACTATTTCGTCAAGCGATATACAACCTCACCACCACGTGGCTTGCCCTCGATATTCTGTGCTGCACCATTTCGAAGAAGAAGATAAGTTGTGGGACGATCTTCCACTTGCGCAACCAAAACAGCGAAGCCGTCGTATTTCAGCAGAGCGGCTGTACCTACCATTTTTGAGAAAACGTCTTTCATGCCGTTCGACGTTCGGAGAAAAATCATAAGATCGGAGGCGTTGTTGCCCCCGCCGACTATGCTTCGCTCCTTACCTATCCCGATACAATAAGCATGATTGCCGTCGACAAGGATGTCGAGCGTACCATCCCCATCATAATCCTTTCTACTGACGTAAACGCTGTCTATTGCAGCATCATCATAACCGGATTCTCTGCAGGCTTTCTGATAACCGACCAGCTTTGACAGAACGGGTTTCGGAAAGGTCTTTATTGCAGCCTGCAACTCGGGGCCACTCAGTAGCTGGGGGTCAGAATCGACGCGGTCGCCGAGCACTTGAGCTAAACCTGCGGCTTGGGAAGAACCGGGTGTTGCCGCCGCCTGAGCGGCTGCTGAAACACCGTTACCCTCGGCCAAAGAAGCTACGACAAATGTCGGTGCCTTGAATTTTTCAACCGTGACTTCCTCAAATCGACGGCAATTGCCTCCTTCGTCGACGAACACCTGCGACCAAAGAGCCGATGTGCCCTTTCTCTTAACTGCGAGCCAGCCACCACGTTCGATCATTTTCAAGATGACTTGTCTCACCGGACCAACTGGATAACCGTTTCGAAAGCCTACCTCAAATGTTTCTTTTGCAGTTTGTCCAGCAGGAGGGGATGCAAGTAGAACTTCGATCTTGCCTTCAATGGTAGCGGCAGGGGCGGGAGCCGCGCGACCGACGAATGAAGGAACACCCATGGTGAACAACGTGATGTCTGCTTTGCACGAACCATCTAACCAATCCTGCGCGTACGACGTGGCGGTTGACGACAAAATTCCGAGAACGATGCTAGCGATGAGAAGTGTGAAGCGGAGCATCTTATTTCCTCATCTCAAAAACGACTTGCCCACCCGGCGGCACTCGATTTATGGGAGTTATGGTTGTGCCGCGCATTTGTAGTTTCTGGCCGTCGTCGAATGATATAGTCGCAAAGTTCGCATGCCGTCTTATAACCCCGACGTCCTGGCTGATCTGATCAACCATTTTGGGACCGGATGGCGTATCGATGATGATCCAGAGTGGAAAGCCGTACGGCCCTTCGACGCCCGGCGACTTTTTGCCCTCCTTCGAACACCATATCTCATGCCCGTCGAGCACCCAGTCTGTTTTGCCGTCACCATTAACGTCGACCTCCTTCACAAAGGTCCCGCTCATTTCAGTTTCATTTGCGCCATTCCATCCGCACTGCTCATGGATTTGGGCGATCTTCTCAAGTACGGGTACTGGAAGGGTGCTCTTTGGAGCTCCTTCAGAGTCCGTCGTTCTATCGAGGGCAGTCGACGACGACCTGAGAGCAGACAATTCTGTGTCTGATTGATTTTGGTCTGTGCTGGGCCTTGCGTCTCCAAACAACGCAGCCAGCAGAGACTTTTGCTGCTGTATCTCGATATCGAGAGCGCTTCTGACGAACCGGTCCACTTCGTCTGGAAGCTCGTCCTTACCTGCCTCAGACGTTGGCCCTTTAAAACGGCATCGTCCTCCCTCTATATAGAACAGGCGTTGATCGTAGCCAGGGTTCTTCGCATCTCCGTCTGCTTTAAAAACAACCCATGATCCACGTTCAAGAGATTTGTAGAACGAGGACCGGCTTTTGGGTGACGCATCCCTGATGTTGATGAGCCAATCTGCATACTTACCTTGCTGTCCTGGCGCGTTTGGATCGCCAATCTCTGCTATCACTTCGGATTTGCCTGATCCGTTGCGCGGTCTAGTTCTGTAAATGTCATGAATCTTAGACTTGGCGATGAACGCTTTGACTTCCGGAGAGCACCGCGATGTGCTCCAATCGAGCGGCCACTCGTCTCCGGAAAAAGCGAGTCCAGCAACGAGCAAAAACGAAGCGAGCCAAGCTGCGTGAAGGACAGGACGCATAGTCACCATCCCATTGCACAAGAGCGTGGATTCATGGACATGTAATCAACACCAACGCATGGATCACGACGAAGCCCTGGAGCTTGGCGACTTGGGGAAGTGTCAAATGACCGTTGTACTCTGTGTTCCTGTCTTGGACTTTGTAGCTGCGAGTTGGAGGCGGCGCGCCGGCTGTTCCGATATTGAGTCTGATCAGAAAAACCGCGGGTGCTAGGTGATGGATCAGCTTGCGCACCTCGACCGGCGGAATTCACCACACTAGAAGGGACCCGCCCTTCCATGACGTCGTTCTTGCTAGGCTCTCGGTCCCAACTCTCTCGCAGATTTGGTCGGCGCTGCGGCTTTGGCTTTCGCCCAGAAACTTCGGAGTTCGTCTTTTTGAGCGCATCGGCCGCGAGCGATCCTATACCTGAACCGCTTTCTGCCGCTCTTGCTGGTAACGCCACAATAGCTACGATGAACGCCACCGTTGTAAATATTCTTAGAAAAAATAGATACATGCTCTGACCCCCACATGTGCATTGGAACCTGAGCACATTGGTTTCATATCATGTAGATTTTCGCAATAGTTCTTGAGGTTTCAATCGAGCGATTTATAAATCGATCCTCTTCATTGCTTGCTTCAAATATAACGTCGAATGTCGTTTACTCTTCAGTCTATGTGGCCAGCATCTCGAAGAAGAACAATTTCCAGCTCTGTTTTCGGCGCAAATGAAACGAACTCGTCGGCGGTGACTGGGCCAAGGCCAAGTTGATCGATCAAGGCGCGATCACGTTGCCCCCAAAGCAAAGCGATGCCTTTCGGTGCGAGAATGTCTCTTGCACCGCCCTTTCGCCGGATACGTGTCATGTAATCATGCTGCTGGGCAAGTGCGCTGACCTGCTGACGCGAGATTGGCTTCCCTTGGATTTTTTCGAACAGTGCCGCAATGCGGTTGGTGCCACCTTTAGACGTCATGATCTGGTAACGGTCCTCAATCGACAACACCTCCCAGAAATTAGGGGGATAAGCGCTCGGCGTGGCCAGAGAGTAAACGGGCGATCCGTCTGGCAGAGGTGGCCGAGATCATCCCCAGCGGGATCCGGATCGGGGTTCGCCCTATTCGAAGGTGGAGATCAACGGGGACGGCGATCTGGAAGCGGACGCCGGATTTTCGGTAGCTGAGATACATGATTCGTCGGGTATTTTCGTGGGTAGAAACATCCCGAAAACGGAGAATTGATCCTTAAAATCACTGTGTCAATAGTGAGGGAGAGGGTGGGATTTGAATCCACCATACCCTTGTAGGTATGCCGCACTTCGGGTGCGGTTCACTCGATCGAAAGTTTAATGTCCAAGCGAGCTGTCAGTGCCCGGAAAACGGCATCGGTTGCTGGATCTTTTGAATAGGCACTGTCGGCTTTCAACGGCTGTCGATGGTATCGACCGCTTGGCCTGATGACGTTATAGTTTCAGGCCCAGTCCCTGTCTCAAGGACTGCTTGAGCTCGTGTCGGTGAATAAGCTCAGTCCGTTGTACCCGCTCAACGATGCGGGCAACTTGTTTGATCTGATCGAGTTTATTTGCAATGTCGGGCCCCAACCGTAATTGGTCTGGTTTCAGGTTTCGGAGGTCGGTGCTGCCAAAGCGCTGCTCGAGAGCGCTTGCGATTGTCTGTGCTTCGGTGATGGCCTGCTTGCCCTCTGGCGTGGCGAGAAGATGCGCCAGAAAGGTTTGCCTGTCTTCAAGAGCCAGGCTGTTAAATTGCTGCAGCAGTGATTGACTGCGTTCTGTAAGGCCGGGAACTTCGACAATGTCTCGGTGCTCACGTTTCCAGATTTCTGATTTGCGCTCTGCCTCCAGGCGACGCTGCCAGGTTTTTGCTGCGATTAAGACGTGGTTGCCGAGGGCCGGAGCATAATGGCGCGCAAGCTTTCGCTCCTTGTTGTCCCCGAGCAGGCCAGCCTTTCCGCGCAAGGGTCCGAACTGTTCGGGGTTCTCAACGAGTGATCTGGCAAGAACCTGCCCGTCTCCACCGGTGTCGACGATAGCGGCACTGAGCGTTGCTGCAGCCCGGTCGGGATCGATGTAGACCTCTCGAGCAACAGACCGCACGGCCTGCATATCTCTTGCCAGATTGGGCAAGGCCTTTTCACGGGCAATGTCTTCGACGGTGCGATCATAATGGCTGATGGCAGGGATAAGCGGGGCGGGGACTTGCGCCCGATCCAGGAGCGGTTCCGTCGCGTTGAGGCCGGACCGCTCGGCAACATTTTTCCGATCGCGTATGCGAGCAGGACCGGCCAGATCAAAGGCTGGCTCCTCGTAAGCCTGCCTGCGATCGTGTAGCCGATCCTGCCCTGCCCATTGATGCCCTTTGGTCGCGAGAGCTTCAAGCTTGATCTCGTCGGTTTCGTTCAACTTTGATGTCAGCCCACGCCGTTCGGCAAAGGTTTTCTCGTAATCGAGCGTGGTCTCCTTGATGCCGGAGCGGCTCATGCTGGCGACCATCTCCTGCCTGTTTTTAAGATCGTCACGACCGGCGTAAAGCGTGACTGCATTTCGATGTCGGGTCATGGCCACATAGGTCAGGTGCCGATCCATGGTCGACGATGCCATGACGAAGGCACGGTCGACGGTTGCCCCTTGCGCCTTGTGAATGGTGGTCGCGTAGCCATGATCAAAGGATTGGTAATCTTTAACGGGGAGGGACAGATGGCGGGCATCGTTTTGTCCACCTGAAGATCCGTCGAGCCGCAGATGTATTGCGTTCGGCTCGACGGCTTCCACTGTTCCCAGCATACCATTCTTGACGCCGAGATCGCGATTGTTTTCGAGCAGAAGGATGCGGTCGCCCTGTGCAAAGGAGCGCTGTCCGTTGATGGTCTGATAGACGAGTTCGCGATCCGTGTGACCGACAAGGTCAGGCCTGAGTTCGACCGTAGACGCGTCGTCATGACCAATCGTGGTTCCGTCGCCTTTCGCCAACCGTCCGTCTGCCTGAAGCGTTTCTCGGATCCCGTCATTGATGGCACGGACATCCAGGCGACGATGGGCAAGGGCAATGCGCGAGGCGGATGGGTTCTGGTTGAGATCGACGAGATAATCCTGCACCAGTTCCTGTCGAGCCGTCTCCCGGTCATCGGCAAAAACAACATGGCCACGATCCGCATAATCTTGCAGTCCATCCCCGGTGCGATGGGTGGCAAAAGCAATCGATGCCTGTCGCTGCCAGTGCTGTGTCTGGCGACGGATGTCTGTAAGCTCGACCGAACCGATCCGCTCTGCAATGGCCCGGAAGGGGGAGCCCGCACCGATAGCCTGCAACTGCTCATGATCGCCGACCAGAACGAGCTTGGCGCCACGCGCTTCGACCTCGGTTATGACCCGTGCCAGTTGGCGGCTTGCGATCATGCCTGCCTCGTCGATGACAAAAATGTCGCCCCGCTGAAGCTCGCCTTTTCCGCGTTGCCAGCCATACTCCCATGACGCCAATGTGCGCGCGGCGATGCCCGACGATTGTGTCAATCCTTCCGCAGCCTTGCCGGCAAGCGCTGCTCCATGGACACGATAACCTTGTGCTTCCCAGGCGTTGCGTGCGGCGGCCAGCATGGTGGACTTGCCGGCCCCGGCAAAGCCGATCACGGTGGCGATCTGCTGGCTTGAGGTGATGTGACGTACAGCCGTCCGTTGCTCGTCACTGAGCACACTTCCCTTCAAGAGGGCATCCTGATGATCGAGCGCATATTCGACACGATCTGCTCTCACACCATGGCCCTTGCGATCTGCCATACGCAATGCACTGGCCGCCATGGAGCGTTCGATGCCGACCATCTCCCGTGTTGAGTAGCGCGCCAGTTCGTCGTCCTGCCCGGGCTGCAACTTAACCAATTGCGGTGAGGCCATGACGGCGGCAAGCGCGCGTTGGAAGCTGTCATTGTCGTTAATGTAACGATGAAGCGTGCGGGCGATATCGTGGTGATCAAACACGCTTTTCTCATCCGTCAGAAGACGCAAGACCTCGTCCGGTTTTTCGGCGATGAGATCGGCGTTTCGTATCGCAGCCTGCTCTTCGATGCGGGCTCGCGAGACCTGCAGGCCGCGCTGCTGCATCTGGCTGGCATGCACCCCCATATGCTCGGTTGGTTCAATCGACAGGCCGCGCTCAAGATGCGAGCGATGGTCGACGCGCAGATCCAAACCGGCCCGCATCAGATGCCGGTTGGTGTGTTCTGCAAAGGCTTGGCGGATGTCACGGATCTGTTTGTGAGAGGTTGGCAGGTCTTGGGCGATGAGCCATTTGTTCTCGCGCTCGATCAGCGTCTTTTCGCCAAAACCATTCGGTGTGACTTCGCGGGTGGTCATCGTCACATGAGCGTGGATATTGCGAATGTCGCTTTTGCCCTGGGGCACGTGAATGGCAAAGTCGACTACCGCACGATAACGGTTGGCGAGATCTGTCGCAAAGGTTTGGGCCAGCGACAGGCGCTCGTCGCTGCTGAGCTCATGGGGGAGGGCGATTTCAAACTCACGGGCTACGCGCGCATCGCAACGTTTCTCTGCGGCCTCCGCTGCATTCCACAGCGCCGATCGATCCAGCGCCCAGTCGGCATCGACACCGTCGGGAAGAACAATCTGGCAGTAGAGCACACCCTGCTTGGCGGTAAAATCATGCACGAGCCCATCGCGCTCGTTCACCAGCAGACTTGCGGTGCGATAGGCAATCGAAGCCACGGCACTTCTGCCGCCTGATCTGGAAATTGGCTTGCTGCTGCAATGGTAAATCGCCACCGGCACCTGTCCTTTGCCAAATCGACAAACGGCTGCGTCAAGCACGCTGCAACTCGTAAGTGCGCCCTTGTTGCTTTGTTCAAGCACGGCTAACACCGGCACGCCGTGCTGGCGACGTGCAGATCTGCACGTTGCAAGACCCGAGAGATTGCGGTTCCGATAGCGCCATTGCCAGACTGTCAAAGGATGATACCGCTATGAGAAAGCCGATCGCGCAACGCATCAAAGAGCTCGAAGAGCGCAAACGCGCCTTGCAATCGCGACTGGGCAAACAGGAGCGCGCGCAGGAAACCCGGCGCAAGATCTTGCTCGGTTCGTTTGTGCTGGAGAGCCTGGCGAAGGATGACGATACCAGCGATCCGTTTGATCTGAGGCAATGGCTTGCAACAGAGCTGCCGACCTTTCTGGATCGCGATGCCGATCGTGCCTTGTTTGCGGACCTGATCGAGGACTGCCGGATGGATCAAGGCCGCGGTTTGGAAGACGGCACCGCGCAGCAACGCAATGGGAGCGATCAGCACGCCGATAGCCGTCAAGCTGATGTGATCGGGGGCGATGAACCATGATGGTGCTCGATGTCACAAGGACCGCCCTGCAGGCAGGCTTGCGCAGCCGTATGGTTTCGCGAGCACAGAGTCATTGAGAGGGATTGGGGGGTGAGCCTGTCCTGACGGGAACGCGCTCCCAATAGCGCCGTAGTGAGCGGCAGGACGGGCGTGCGTCTGGCACCATTGGGTGAGGGGAACGCAGTCCAGGATCCGACGATCGCTTTTGGTCAAACCCCTCGGTTGCGCTCTGCGTCAGCGGCAGCTAGAGGCAGGCAATGATGAAGAAGGAATTTCGCATGTGGCTGGATACACCGGAGCGTTACGGATTGGTCAGCCGGTTGCTGCACTGGACGATGGCGTATCTGCTGATCTGGCAGTTTATCGTCATTCTGACGTGGCGATTGTTCGGGGATACGGAATGGGTCAGAACAGTCACGTCGCTTGGACCTGGCCACGGCACCGTTGGCCTTGTGGTGATCGTGCTTGTCATCATTCGCGCGATCTGGTGGACCGTCAATCGCAACCGGCGCCCGGTTCAATCGACAACCGTAACCGGTCGGGCAGCCGTTGTTGTTCACGCCAGCTTCTATCTTCTGATGTTTAGCATTCCGGCACTGGCGCTGTTGCGCGCCTATGGCAGCGGCAAGGGGTGGGAGCCGTGGATCCCGGCAAGCGGAGTGGAGATAGTTTGGATGATAAAGCCTGCCGATCTTCTTCACGGTTTCCTGGCATGGGGTCTATTGGTTCTGATCGCAGGCCACGTCGTCATAGCGCTCGTTCACCGCGTCGCGCTGAATGACCAGACGCTTGAACGCATGGCGGGAAAATTGGGAAACGGCAGCGGCCGATGAGAGATTGCTTAAGGTCGAAACATCCACGCCTGTGATTGGACGACCGCATAGAAGAAGGCTGACCGATCACCATGGTTGCCTTTGTGCAAACCATGTCAACGCTCTACCGGGCTTTCCTGCAGTTGTTGTTTGGGTTGAACTCTGTATGGTTCTCCCGTACCACCTTCCGCAAGCCGACATCGTTACCGTCAGACAACAAGAACCTGTTACCATGATGAAGTCGTCCATCGATCATATCCCGCCACGCAAGCAACGCGAGCTCGCCCGTGTTTTGGAAATCCTGCACGAGGAGTTCGAGGATGCTCTGGGTGAAGGCACAGCCGACTTCAAAAAGCGCGGACGCATTCTCAAAATCATCCTGTTTGGCTCTTATGCCCGCGGCACCTTCGTTGACGAGCCCCACACGATGAAGGGGTATCGCTCGGACTTCGATCTTCTGGTGATCGTCAACAATCGCAAGCTGACCGACTTTGCCGAATACTGGTATAAGGCAGCCGACCGTTTGATCCGCGACAGCTTTATCGAAACACCGGCGCAGTTCATCGTGCATTCGCTGCGCGAGGTAAACACACAGCTGAAGGAAGGCCATTACTTCTTCTCGGACATTCGCAAGGAAGGCATCGTTCTTTACGAGCTTGATGACGTGCCATTGGCGGAGCCGAAGCCGTTGACTGCGGAAGAGCGGTTGAGAGTGGCGCGGGACTCATTTGAGAGCCGTACGCATCTACTTCGTCAGTTTTCGGAAGGGGCCACCTTTCACATCAGCCGAGGTAACCGCGATCTGGCGGCTTTTGACCTACATCAGACAATCGAGCAAGCTTACACCTGCGTTTTGTTGACGCTGACCAACTACGCGCCACCTTCTCACAATCTTAAGTTCTTGCGTTCGCTTGCGGAAGAGCAGGACCTGCGCTTGGTCGAAGCCTTTCCACGCGACCACCATCGTGAGCGGGCCTGGTTCAACACGATCAACGAAGCCTATGTGAAGGCTCGCTACTCAAAGCATTTCGAGATCAGCGAAGAAGCGCTTGTCTGGCTCGGTGAGCGGACGGCGCATCTGTTGGAACGGGTGAAGATCGTCTGTGACGAGCATATCGAAACGCTGGAACGCGATGTGGTGCCGGGTAAAGGATAGGCACGTGCAGGGACCTGAAACTCGCTGCTTCAACGTATGGTCTTGCGATTTTACAATGGACGACCAGTGACTGTTGGTCGTCGCAAAGCGTAACGTTTCGGAGCTGGAGCGTCTGAGCCGACTGCACGGTGTGTCGTCACGCCATCGTCGGTCCGACTTTCTAGATGTCTTTTCTCGACGTGCAAATCGGACGTATGGTCAAACGCAGTATCGATGACAACCCACGCGCTGAATTCAGCCTCTTTGCGCATTGCCGAGACATGACTGTTGGTGACGGTTCGATCGTCACGGCTCATCTAGCCGAGCGTTTCCCCGTCTTCCCATGATGCCGGGAGGGTCACCACCGCCTCAAATCCGTTCTCGATATTTTTGAGCAAAACCGTTCCGCCATAGAGCTCGGTAATTTCCTTTGCAATTCCCAGACCAAATCCGCTTCCCGTCACCCGTTCATCCAGTCTCAAGCCGGGACGGAAGGCCAATTCTATCTTGTCTTCGGATATGCCAGGACCATCGTCTCTGATTTTGATTTCGATGAATTGTCCTTTTTGCTCTGCAAAAACAGTGATCGTTGTTGCAGCCCATTTGAATGCGTTATCGAGAAGGT
Source organism: Agrobacterium vacciniicorymbosi (assembly GCF_040427045.1). NCBI lineage: Bacteria > Pseudomonadati > Pseudomonadota > Alphaproteobacteria > Hyphomicrobiales > Rhizobiaceae > Agrobacterium > Agrobacterium vacciniicorymbosi. Next base: position 12,599 of record NZ_JBETMF010000016.1, on the reverse strand, counting down.
TGCCGAGAACCTCGTCCAGGTCTTCCGGGTCGCAGCGAACACCGATGTCACCCTCGACGTCGCAGCGAAGGGAAAGGTCTTTGGCTCGATAGACATTTGACAGAACGAGAAGGAGATCGTTGAGATGCGAACGGACGATGGTGTGCTGATCGGCTAGCTCGGCAACCGCGGCCTTGCGCGCGTCCGCTAGATGGTGGCGAATTCGCCGGTCAATGCGATGAACAAGATCCCTTAAGCCGCCGTCCGGGTCGTTTTTTTCATTCAGACCAATCGTCAGGCTGGCAACGGGTGTTTTCAGGCCATGAGCCATGTTGGCGAAATGGATGCGCGTGTCCTCCAGACGCCGGGTGTTCAATGCAATCAGGCGATTGATCTCGATAGACACCGGCTTCAATTCGTCGACACCGGCATCCGGCAGGCTCGCTTTGTTTCCACTTGAGACCGCGCCAATATCGGTTGCAAGGCGAATGAGCGGCTTGAGGCCAAAGCGCACTTGAAAATATGTCCCTATGAGAAGACTAACGCCTAAGAGCAGCATGGCAGGCACCAGCCACATCAGTGAGCGCAAGGCCGGATCGGTCAACGCCGATTGCGGTGCAGAGACCGTGATCTGTACTGATTGATCGCCAACTTGCGCCTGCAACGTTCTGACATAGAGCGCTTTGCCGTGCGCATCTCCGGCCTCGCTCGGTCGGGGCCTGCTCGTTCCAAGGTCACGCCAGTCTGGGCGGCGGCGTGGCTCAAGACGATCGGTCTGCAAAGAGCGAGAGGACAAGCTGAGATTTTGGGATGTCACCTGCCAGTACCATCCAGATCCCGGCCGATCAAAAGGTGGCCCGTTCAACTGAGCATCAAGTCTCACTGAGCCGTCTTCACTGAGGCCAAGCGCGCTTCGCAAACCTTCGATCTGGGTGTCGAGCCGTTGATCGATTTGCTCGCGAACGACGCTTGCAACGATAAACCAGAGGATCACGGATGCAACAAGGACAGCGCCTGCCACAAATGCGATGGAAAACGCAATCAGGCGCCCGGCAATCGACCGTGGTTGTTGGCGGCGCCAGAACCTCATGATGATGCTGCCGTCAACATGTAGCCTCTGCCGCGAACCGTTTCTATGAACTCAGCGCCAATCTTTCGGCGCAGTCGCGCAACGATGACTTCGATTGAGTTTGATTCCACGTCGGCGTCGCCATCATAGACCCGCTCCATCAGTTCGCTCCGATCCACGATCACTTCTTTGCGCAGGATGAGACATGAGAGCACGCGCCATTCAAGGGCCGTCAGTTTTAACGGCACACCGTCTTTTTCAAAGGTGCCCAGCTGGGCATTGAACACAATCGAACCGCAGGTAACGATCGCGCTTGCATGATTGTTGGCCCGCCGAACGAGAGCCCGAAGCCGCAACACGAGCTCCTCGACCCTGAAGGGTTTGGCCAGGAAGTCGTCAGCGCCGGCTTTGAAGCTTGCAACCTTGTCAGGCCAACCATCGCGCGCGGTCAGAACCAGCACCGGAAAGGTGCGGCCCGCTTCGCGCCACGAGGATAAAACCGCGACACCATCGATCTTCGGCAGCCCCAGATCGAGGACAGCGACATCGAAGGCTTCGGTCAGGCCTGCATGCTGCCCATCTTCACCATTGCGCGCGATATCAACCACGAAGTTTTCGTTTCGCAGGCTGCTGGCAATGCGGCTGGACAGGTCGCCGTCGTCTTCGACAAGGAGTACACGCATAGGAAAATTTTACTCCGAATGACGAGGCTTTTTATGATGCTCACGCTTAACTCAAGCTGAACCAGATGGTTCAGCCTGCTGGCGGCACCGTCTTGCTAAAAAAGGTCATCCACAAACAAAGGAGACCTGAAATGTCGATCACATCTGGACCGGAAACCACGCAGAGCCAAGGCGAAACCCATAAGCCACATCCTCAGCCAAAAAAGAGACACGCAGCTGCCGTGGCGCTCGGTGCTTTTGCAATCCTCGCCGTTGGCATTGCAGGCGGCGCTGGCGCCATGAAGCTCACACGCCCGTCCGCTGAACTTGCACCGCTTGCTCCGACCGCAATTTCTGCCATGTCGGAAGACAGCTTGATCAGTATCAAAGGCAAGGTCGCGGAGATATTTGGCAACAAGTTTATCGTCCAGGACGATAGCGGGCGGGCTCTGGTTGAAACCGGACCTGACGGTGAGGGCGGAAGGATCGTCAAGCCGGATGAGGTCGTTACTGTCCAAGGCCGTTTCGATAACGGTTTTCTGCATGGTAGCTACATCGTTCACGAGGATGGCAAGACAGACGAGCTCGGGCCTGCGGGCAAACCTCCGCGCGGCCCTGGACACGGCCCGCTCAAGCACCTTTTGCCGTAAGTGTGCCGTCAAGCAGATGAGAAAGAGCGTCCGGCATTTTCCGGGCGCTCGTTCACGCTTCCGGTGGAGTTGGTAGAAGGGAGGCGTGGTCTGGCGTGCTCTTGCGGATTTCGTTCTCGCGCAATTTAGCTTTTGCATCAACCGCTTTTGGGTACGAAACCGATTCCGAACCCGAAAAGCCTGCCGATCTTTTCTAATGTTTCGAGCGTCGGGTTCCCTGTTCCTGTTTCGATCTCAGCGACTTGGCGCCGGGTAAGCGATAGCGTCCTGGCGAACTCTTCTTGCGTCATACCGAACCCTTTACGGATTTCTAGCACAGCACTTGGCAGCCTTAAGTCCCCAGTTCGAGCGCGCTCCGCCAGTGTTCGCCGGTTCTCAAGAATTTCCTCTTTTGTGGGTTTTTTCCAACGAGCCATCACCTGTTCCCCGCCATCACTGGCATGTCTCTAAAACACTGTCTGCGATTTCGATACAGCGTCCCATTGCACGCCCTAGAATCTCCGGAGATGCTCCCAGATCTTTTGCTATGGCAGGAACTTGGCGCAGATGTTCGGCAAACTTGGCGAGTGCAGTTGCTAGCACCTTCTGCTCGGCAGGATCAGGTGCCAATTCACCGCAAATGCTTCTCCAATCGGGACGATGATCGCGACCGCTTTCACGCATAGTTGCCCATCGTGTGGAGCGAACAATCCCCTCCCTGGCCAGCCGCATAGGGGCGAAATCGAAGAGCGGAGACAAACGTATCGTGCCCTCCTGGTGTTTGCTTAGCGCACTATTGCGGCCGTGATTATCAGGATTGCCAAGGGCTTGGTTTGCAATGTCGCGCTTCAAGTATTCAACTATGTCCGAGAAAGGATCAGCCGAATATCGACGTAGAACGTCGATATAGGCCTCATGTGTGCCGATATGTCCGAAATCGGCCACGCCAATCGCTGAAACGAGACTCTCTTGCCCCAACCGCACAGTGCCACCGCCTTTTCTCTTTTTCCTGTCGAAACGGGGAATGATCAAGACGCCTTCGGCATAGGTCGACGGCTCGTGGACATTAAGGCCGATCTCGCGAGCAATCCGCGAATAGAGAGCTTCTCCTTCGAGTATAAGGCGATCCACAGGTTCGTTGCTGCGCACCAGTTTGACGATGATATGGCGCACAGCCTCTTCATCCCCCACGAAGCTGTCAGGATAATAGAGCCCGTTATCTGCCTGGGTCATTGAGACCTTCGGCCACTCGCCTTGCAAGCCACTGGAGCCTGAGGCGAGCATGCCGAAGCGGTCGGCTACTTCCATGAAGCGATCCGACCGTTCACGGATTTCCACTTCTGTTACCCCTTGGCGCTCAACACCGCGTAGCCGCTCTGTTTCTTCGTCTGACGCTTCTTTGATCCGAATATTGCCTATACCGCCTGTTGCCGATCGTAACAGCAGCGGGAGATCGGAGGCGCGCGAACTTTCAGCAAGGCTAAGGTGCTCCGCAAGCTTTCGCCTTGCGTGCCCCTGCGGCATAAGATCCAGGAGGAAAGGCGGCCAGTTGCCGCTATATCGATTTTCTAAATCAACAGGATAACAGACAGATAAGGCGTGACGGTCGCGGACGGTTTTTCCGGCTGCGAATTCCGCCGATGCCACATTGACGAAATAGTCGATATCGTAATCGACAATAGACGCGCCCCGGAAGCCGGCGTCGTCGTCTTTCAGTTCTAGCGTTGCCGCACGGTGCCACGCGTCGTCAAAATGGGTTTGGAGCGTGAAGCGCATTGATTGACCCTCTTAGTGGGACAAGTAATGCGATTTACGAATTTATTCAACCCATTTTAATGGGTAAATATCAACACATCAATCGGTGATGACTGGAACGGCGACAAGTTGGGTGCTTATTCCGACATTCGTTCCCACGGGAGTTCTTCGATGGTATCTACGCTCCGAATGGCGCGATAAGAGCAATTTGAGCAAACGCAAATCTCACACCGTGCCTGGCGCGCGACGATAATCAGGTCCGCCACGCATTTCTTTTGGCTGCCGGTATAATCCGGGACCTGCACATTGTCCTCGATAGCAAAACAAGAGTATCCGTCGTTACAAACCGCAATGTCTCGTTGTAACTGAGACTTGGCCTATGCCGGCTGTCGGCTCAATCCTCGCTGTCGCGCCGGGCCAACATTTGGATCCTCAGACAATCGTTGATCCGCTCCTGCCAGCCCGGTCCATCTTCCTGGAAATATGCCAGGACGTCACTGTCGATCTTTAAGGAAACGAGCTCCTTGGTCGTTGGGATAGCGCGTTTCTCCACGGCGGGTGCCGCAGCCTTTTTGGGAGCGGCAAACAGAGCTTCGGCGGCATCTCTTGGATCGAGCGGTCTGCGGGGCTTTTGTGCCATGATGTGCTTTCTAACGGCCAGTGCACGCAAGCGAGCGCCATGGACAAATGAGAGATCGTTCAGATGAACAATTGAAGGACTGAAATGCCCAATATGCAGTGTAAGGTGTATCAGGCCCGATGTCGATTGGTCGGTCAGTGAGGCTAGTCGCCAGTGACCACACTCAAGGAGTTCCTTCACCAGATCATCGACGGAACACCTCGACGGAGGCTGCCGCAATTTGATGGATCGTCACACCGGACTGGGCTAGTACAGATCATCAGCAGTATCGTGGTGACGTGCATGACAGGATCATTGGAAGCAAGGCCGCTTTTCGGCATCGGGCTGGCGGCCATGGGCTACTCTTGTTTTGCTTTACAGGATGCACTCGTCAAATGGCTTGTCGAAAGCTACGAGGTCCCGCAAATACTCTTCGTGCGAAGCGTCGTCATCGTGCTGATCACCGGCATACTGGCACATCGCTACCGCCACCCCTCCATCCTCAAGAGCAAATATCGCGGCACCGTCGTTCTTCGCGCAGCACTCATGCTCACCGCATGGATGCTGTTCTACAGTTCGGCGCGATATCTGGGGTTGGCGGAACTCACCACCCTCTATTTCTCCGCGCCCATCATGGTCATGGTCCTCTCCATCTTCGTGCTGAAGGAAAAAGTCGGCGCTGGCCGCTGGATAGCGTGCGCGGTGGGCTTCGTCGGAGTCGTCGTGGCCGCCAATCCGGCCAACTCTCCAAACTGGCTCCCAGCAACACTCTGCATCGTCGCAGGCTTCTGCTGGGCGTGGAGCACCATCCTCATTCGCCTCGTCAGCAAAAGCGAAACGACACTGACGCAAATGTATGCCACAAGCGCATTGTTCGGCATCGCCTGCGCACTGTCCTTGCCCTGGCTCTGGAAAAACCCGGATGCGCAAGGCTGGCTTCTCATGATCGGGGTCGGGCTAGTCTCGACATTAGGGCAATATCTTCTCTACGAAGGCTTCAGACACGCGCCCGCATCATCGCTCGCGTCAGTCGAGTATACCGGCATGATCTGGGCGTTCATCTATGGTTACGCCATCTGGACGGAAGTGCCCGCAATCAACGTCTTCATCGGCGCAGTTCTTATCGTCGCGGCAAGCCTTGTGCTTGTCGGGTGGGAACGGCGGAATATGAGGACGGCAAAGGAGCGGATTAGCTGATTGCTGCGAAGGTGATGCTAACACGCAGCAACCGATATTAGAGCCTCAACGGTCCCAATACCTATTCTGTCATCAGCTTCGTTAGCCGCTTCTCCAGCAACGCAATCAATGGGTTCAGATTGTCGGCAAGGAAACCTGCCTCTGCTGCCGCGTACCATTCCCGTTGGTCTTCAGCGCGAAGATCGAGATCATAGCCCGCGTTCTCGGCAATCATTTGCAAGAACAATCGCTGTACGCGCCCGTTGCCTTCTATAAATGGATGCGCCGCATTTATTTCGTTGAAGAAACTCGCGGCGTTTTCCGCAAACTGTCGTTTTTCGAGCCCGCAATAGTAATTCGAGCTTTTCAGATGCTCGAATTGTTTTTGAATCCATGAAGCTATGTATGCAGGCTTGGCGAACGCGGCATTTGGATTCCTGCTCGTCGTGTAAGTTCGCTCCATCCCCGCCCATTCATAAATATCCTGAAAGAGATGGCGGTGAAGTGCTTTCAGTCCATCATACGAAAGCTCCATGGCGTGCGGAGGGATGGTCTTCACCCTTATCGCAACGATCTGCGCTTCAAACCGGCTGAGTTCTTCCCCGTTTCTCGCACCCAATAAATTGATTGGAACCCTCGGCTCAGAGCCGGGATACATATATCGCTCGTAAATAGCCTTTTCGTTCACGTAGCTCTTCGCTTTAAATAAAAAACGCCCCCAAAATGAGAGCGTTCACAATATCCGTAGACGTTTATTAAGCAGCAGCGCGATTGCGTTGTTTTGCCATCTGCACGAGCCGAGCAATCTGCTCATCATCAGCAACACCAGCCGCATTCCATTCTTCAACTAAAGCGGCGAGCGCTTCATCCTTCTGAACGCCCTCAATCGCATTGTTGGCGTGCATCTGGTCGATGCGCCATGCAACGTCTTTGGCTTCGTTCGAGGAAAAGCGGTTCATATAGTGTGCCTCCACTGTTTCTAACAGCGCGATTTCGATACAATTCGCGCTTACAATGTCCTCAAACTTTAGAGGATTCCCGTGAAACTCGCAACGTGAAATAGGTGGTGGCGACCAGAGTGAGCATGCCGGAAGCTAAATTCTCCTAGCATGGGTGCATTATGCGGTTGTCGGTACATCAAATTGGATGCGGGAATATCCCAAAACTTGTTTTTGACACAATTAATGATTGTTTTTAGCCTGCAGTTTGAAGTTAGATTGTTATTTAAAGACTTGTGTAGAGGTTCTTAGATGACCGAGCAGCCATCGTCCGCCGATTTTATCCAGGCCAGCCGTGTTTTGAAGGTCAAGTCGCCGCTTGGCGAAGATCAATTGCTGCCAGAGCGGATGGAGATCAGCGAAGGCGTATCGCAACTCTTCGAGATACAGCTGAATGTTCGCGCCAAGAAGGAAGCGGTCAAGCCGGAAGAGCTGATCGGCAGGCTGGTCGATGTCTCGATTGAAGTAAGCCAGGGCGAAGGCGAAGATGGCGGTGGCCGCCGTCCGTTCAATGGTCTAGTGACGGAACTGCATGAAGGCCCGCCCATCACCCGTGGCCTGCGCTCATACTCGATGACCATCCGTCCGCAAATGTGGTTGCTATCGCGCCGCTCCGATTGCCGCATCTGGATGGACAAGACATCGATCGAGATTGCCGAAACACTGTTTTCCGAACACGGCATTCCAGCCCCTGATACATCCGGCATCATTTCTCCGCCACCGCCGCAGCACTACAGCGTCCAGTTCAACGAACGAGACCTTGACTACCTCCTGCGCCGTTTCGAGGAGGACGGTCTTTTCTACTGGTTCAGCCACGAAGACGGTTCTCACAAGCTGCATGTGGCCGATAGCGCCAATGGTTGGCTTGGACCATCATCGTCTGCACAGGGCGAAGGCAAGGTGCGACTGGCACAGGGCTCATCGGACCGCAACCACATCAACGACTGGGCCCGCCGCTTTTCCTATGTGCCGGGCCAGCGCGCCGGTGCCGACTGGAATTTCGAGACACCGGGCATGGTACCGGGCACGATGACACCATCGCTGGTGCAGATGCCGGATGCAACCAAGCGCGAGCTTTACGAATATCCCGCCCGTATCAAGACCGTAAAAGAAGCAGAGCGAGCGCAAAAACTGCGCACTCAATCGTCAGAAGCCGACCACGACCGCGTCTTCGGTGCCTCCACCTCCCGCATTCTGGAAGCCGGCCGTCGCTTTACCCCTTACGAGGTCGCGCATCCCGAACATGAATACGAAGAGCATGTGATCATCAGGGCAAGCCACACCATCGTGGACCGGTCATACGAAACCAATAGCAACGAACCGGAATACCGCAACGCCTTCGAGGCGATCCCCGCGAGAGTACCGCTCACCCCGCACCGCTCGACCAGGCGTCCAAAGATCGAGGGTACACAGGTTGCGATTGTTGCAGGTCCCGAAGGTGAAGAAATCCACCCGGATCAATATGGCCGAATCAAGCTGTGGTTCCCGTGGGACCGCAAGGCCAAGAAGGATGGAACGGATACGTGCTGGGTCCGCGTAGCCCAGAACTGGGCAGGCTCCACCTGGGGCGGCCAGATCATCCCACGCATCGGCATGGAGGTGATGGTCGCATTTGTGGATGGCGATCCCGACAGGCCTTTGGTGACGGGGGTGGTGCCAAACCCGGCGAATGCAGTGCCCTATGACCTACCGGCCAACAAAACGAAGAGTACGTTCCGAACCAACACGCATAAGGGTGTTGGGTTTAACGAACTGTCTTTTGAAGACGACAAGGGACGTGAAGAAATCTATGTCCACGCCCAAAAAGATCGCAACGAGAAGATTCGTAACAATCATACAGAGCAGATCGACAACAACTGGGTGCAATCTGTCGGGCACAACAAGTCAATTGAGGTTCGCAATAACCACCATGAAGTTGTTGGTGGGAATATGATGGTGACTGTGGGACCGAGCGGCATTGGAAGGATTGTAAACTCACTTCTCGCGTCACTGGTATCGGGTATCGGCGATGTTGCCAGAAATCTCGGTTTCCCAGGACTGCTTAACCCCGGGGAAGGCAACTTTTCGCTTATTGTTGAAAAGAACAAAACTGAAAGCGTCGGGATGTTCAATGCGATCAATGCGGGGGTTGGGATGGCCACAAACGTCGGTATGTCATACAGCGTCAATGCCGGTACTCGTGTAAATCTTATGAGCAACGATACCATGTCGTTCACCGCTCAAAATAGTACAACGGTGCATAGCGGCGGAGAGCTCCATCTTACCTGCGGAAAAGCCAATGTCCTTATGCATGAAGACGGCACGGTGGCAATCAGCGGTAGTAAACTGTTTCTTGATTTCGATGAGATTGAAATCAATGGAGATCAGCGTATCGTAATCAACGGCGGAAGGATCGACCTCAATTGACTATGCGGAAAATGAAAATTCTTGCTGTAGCTTGCGCGGCACTCACGGCCTTCACTTCGTCTTCATACGCGCTAACCTGTGAAGTAGATCCGGCGAATTTCGAATTTACCTCAGATAGTCCCTCTACCTTTAATATTGGAATGAAAGAGGACGTCGATAAGGCGTATAACGCGCTCTCTAACTCTATTGAATCCTTAGAGAGCTATCAGAAAACGCAGATTTTTTATTCCAAAGGCTACGAGCGCATCGCTCAATACGAGTGCAGCGAGGATAAGTGCCGTTCGTCTGAAATTTTGCAAGGTTTGCAGAAATGCAATGCTGGCGGAATGAGCAAAGCCGACGCATGCTATCCCTTGGCAGTTGTGTATCACAAAAAGCTTTATTGTCTGCTGTTCCCAGGACAAACAAATTTCGATCCGTCAAAGCCGTTCATTCCATACATTCCCTTCAAAACAAACCAAGGCGTCCAATGAGTAACGCTTCTTTTCCCTACGGCAACGACCTGTCTAATCCGACGGGATGGGCAGGTCTGTACAGCACTAAGTCTCAATCATGGCTGATTGGATATGACAGCGGCGCTTCCTTGATTCTCGGTGCGCATACATTCCTTCTGTTCGGAAGAGAGAATTTATGTGCCTGTGTCGCTTCATTTTATGGCGCGGGCTTAACGGCTGGTTACGGCATGTCAAAGGCTGCAAAAAAGATCGAGAGAAGTGGCGGCCAGTCGAACAGGCTGGGGCAATCAGGCGGCGCATCCGAGCAACTTGAACGGTTGGAGAAGGTGAAAGACTACAAAGACCTTTCCGAAATCCCTCAGGCTGGCGACGAGTTCGATTCGGCTCAAAAAATCTACCGATCATTGGCCGCACAACACAACGGGATGAGCGCTCTGAAACCCTTCTCGCTATATGATCTTGACTACACCTTCGGTTGGGTGTCGGGCGCGTCCGTGGACGTTGCTGTCGGCACAGGCACATACTATCTGGCGGATGCGCGCAATCTCTTCAAAGGGGCAACAGCGTTGAATATAAAGGGCGGTGCGACATTGATCGGCGCGTCCCTCGGATCGATGATGGGGTTCTGGAGGATCAAAAAATGGTACTCACTGTGGAACGAACTTTATCAGTCGAGACAGGAAGAATATCCGTTCCAAGCATACAATGTTCATCCGTATTTTCGGGAATGGAAGTCGGAGGAATACACGTACCAAAAGCAAATGGAAATCATCCAGCAGCAAGATAAAATCATCAACTCCATTACATCGGACATGCTGCAGCGACCTCAGCATTACGGTTTCCCCGATTCCAATTATGCGCTCCAGCGTTCCGTTGAGATGACCGAACAATTTTATGCGGGACAACGGGCACCTGGGACAAACCCATTCCTTCCTTGGGTTAATAGGGATCAGCAGCATATATTCTACGAGGGACGATAAGAATGCTCTCGACCCCGGTCACATTTTCTGACGGATCCAACCCTCTTGGCGTCTGGCTGGAGCTCCATTCGACCGCTAGGCAGTGGAAGAGCACCTACGTCGATTTTCTGGGTGATACCAGATTGAACTACGAGATTGCTCTACGCGCCATAGCGTCTCAACATAAGGTGCTGTCAAATCTTTTGGAATTTCCTGCTGAGCGTTGGCGAATGATATGCGATGGTCAGGGGTGGACGCCCGTTGGCTGCTCGGCACTTTCCTGGTGCCAAGGTGAAGTATCTCTCGGCGAGATTGTGGGAAGGGCCAAAAGTATTGGCTGGGAGATTAGTCCCGAGTTCTGCGGCGATTTTGCAGCGCTAATGATCAATCCCGCGAAGATCCCGGATGGTAGTCTGTCGCCGCTACTGCGAGCCGGGTGGGAAGACTTTGCTGTTGCCCTTGTCATCGCATCGCGACCGACGCAGCAATCGCCCAAAATTGATGAACCTGATGAAAATCTTGTTGGTCCCATTTCTCGCCAAGTTTTACGGTTCCGTGCAAAGTAAGAAGCGAGATATCGTAATTCCGTATGGAGGATATAAGTGGCTCAAGCTCATCGCCGGGCAGACATTGGCTCTGCGCACTCATGTCACTTCCCCCCTACACCGGCCACGGGTGGCAGCCGGGATGTCTTTGTAAATGACCAGCCACTAGTGGGGGTCGGTGACGCCTACGAACTCCACGGATGCCCGTCATGCCCCAAACCTTCCCATGCGCGGTCGCGTGCATCCGGTTCAGCCACAGTATTCATCAATGGGAAAGCTGCCGGACGGGTCGGAGATGCCATTGACTGCGGAGGCAATGCGCAGACAGGTTCTTTTAATGTATACAGTGGTGATGATAGTAGCTGTGCAAGACCAAACGATGGGACACCTTTCTAAGCAAGCATGGCAAAGTTTGCCGACAGTCCTCGAACCAGCTATTCCCGGTGAGTTTGGAGCTCTGGACCTGTAAGATGCATCTAGGGTGTAAACCTCAAGGCGGGGAGTGGTAGTTAGTGATTGTTTTGGAGCTTATTATTCGCTGCGCCGCGCTGGTTTCTGTGAGCCTTTTGATCGCCAATCAAGTCCTTGTTCAATGGAGAGAATATTTATTTTATAAAGCGAATGGATGGGACTTTTCGGTCGAAAGCGGACACGATAAATTAAAGGTCGATAAAAAAATACAAGTTTACGATTTGAGTTTAAACAATTGGCAGCGATTCTACATATTCCGCCCCGCATTCTTAATTTGCGTCATATTTTTTTTAGCTTTTATGATTTGGTCTTTATTGTAGATTTGTTTCGGCGAGGTACTTGACCGCGCGAAAGGCGGCGGAGAGTGACGCCAGCTGGACAGCAAAAGATTAATTCAGATCAGCATCTTACTTCGTGGCATCTGGGGTCATCCTTTCGCGCCGAAAGAGAGGTGGCACATATATACAGTTGCGAGGAGCTTTCAGCGCCCCGTTGAAATGGCTTGTTTTGCTTATGGTTTGACGAGCAACGAATGGTGATGACGCGAGCTCAATGAGTTGCGTGAACGAATAGGTGTTTCTCTTGTTGAAGGAAAGAGGTGGAACCGAAATATAAAACATAAATATATAAAATCGCTAAATTCATATACTACATATATATACTTACAGATCGAATTGTCGCGTTAATATATAAATTACCTGCAGTTGAACATGCGGATAATCTGGATAAGTGAGCGTATTTTTTGACGGAAACCAGACAGAAAGCTCGAAATCGACTGCAAATGAAGGGATTTGGCTGTGCGCACGAAAATGGAGGGAAAGCAGGAGGGTTTTCGGTACTCAATTGAGGCGGATGGAGATTATAATAACAGTATCA